>NZ_SSOF01000072.1:0-232199 GCF_029873115.1 Pseudomonas sp. BN606
CCGGTGAGGACGCCATGCAAGGTGCGCAGCGGCCGGTTCACCGGCGGGCTGAGGCCGATGATGGGGAGCGGCATGGGCGACGGGTAGAGGCTGAACGCGGCGTCCTGCCCCAGGAGCTGGTCAACCGGCAGATCGCGCTGGCTGGAGGTGAACTCGATGCGGTAGCGGAACGGCTCGCTGAGCGCCTCCTCGCCCTGGAAGGCGAGCACGTCGAGCGTGGCGTCGAGGTTGCGGACCTTGAGCTGGTGGCGGCTGTGATCGAAGAAGGGGCGGATTTCAGTGAGCATGCTCAGGCCTCCTCAGTGACGGGAGGTACTTCGTCCCGCAGGTTGGAGAAATGCAGAGTGATGCCGTCCTCAGTGCTGTATCCAAGCGTTACGTCCACGGTTTTCTGACGCGCGGCCTGACGTTGCAGGAGCTGCTGGCTGAGCACCGGGAGAATCTGCTGGTCGAGCAAGCTGTCGATGTTGCGGGCGCCGGTATCGGGCAGCAGGCAGGCGGCCACCAGGGCTTCACCGAGGGCCTCGTCGGCGTGGCACTCCAGACCATAGTGGCGCCGCAGGCGACGGGCGATTTGGGCAAGCTTGAGGGCGACGATGCGTTTGAGCGAGTCAGCCCGTAGCGGCCGGTAGATCAGCGTCTGAAACCGCGCCAGGAGTGCCGGCTGGAAGTGTTCGCGCAGGATTGGGCGCAACACTTCCTGCAAAGTTTCATCGGTGGAGTCGGGTTGTGCTTCGAGGCAGTCATGCAGCAGGTCGCTGCCGAGATTGGAGGTCATCAGGATGACGGCGTTGCGGAAGTCAATTTCGCGGCCCTCGCCATCGCGCATGAAGCCGCGATCGAAGACTTGATAGAACAGGTTGAGTACGTCGCGATGGGCCTTTTCCACTTCGTCGAGCAGGACCACGCTATAGGGGCGTTGACGAACCGCCTCGGTGAGCACGCCCCCTTGTCCATAGCCGACATAGCCGGGTGGCGAGCCCTTGAGCTGGCTGACGGTATGAGCTTCCTGGTACTCGGAGAGGTTCAGGGTGATCAGCGATTTTTCACCGCCAAACAGGCAGTCAGCCAAAGCCAGCGCGGTTTCGGTCTTGCCAACACCGCTGGGGCCGACGAGCAGGAACACGCCTTGCGGTTTTCGCTCATCCGTCAGCCCGGTTCGGGCAGCTCGCAGGCGTTGCGCCAGGGCGCCAAGGGACTGGTCCTGGCCGATCACCCGCTCTGCGAGGTGATGTTCCAGTTCCAATAGACTGGCCTGCTCGTCCTTGAGCAGGCTGCCCAGGGGTACACCGGTCCAGTCAGCGATGACCTCTGCCACACTGCGCGGGGTGACATCGAGCGACAGCAACGGTTGATTGCTCTGGGCCTCTTCCAGCTGCCGTTGCAGGTCGGCACAGAGACCCACTTGGGCAGGCTCGGCCTGGCGCGCGTCGAGCAGTTGCCGGCTGAGGTCAAGCTCCTGGCGATATTGCTGCTCCCACTCCGCGTACTGCTGCTCCAGTTCGACGCGCTGGGCAGCAATTGCTTCCAGTCGATCAGGGGCGATGTGGCCGCTGTAGCGGCTGTCCGCCGCCAATGCCCGATGCTCCAGCTCGAGCGCCGACTGCCGGGCTTTGATTCGCACCAGCGCCTGGGGCTCGCAATCAAGGCTCATGCGCACACGAGCGCTGGCGGTGTCGAGCAGGTCCACGGCCTTGTCGGGAAGTTGCCGACCGGTCAGGTAGCGCCGTGACAGGCTGACTGCGGCTTGCACGGCGGCATCTTCGATGTGCACACCATGGTGACTGGCGTAACGGGCCTTGAGGCCACGCAGCATGAGACAGGCAGTGGCGTCATCGGGTTCGTCTACCTTGACCATCTGGAAGCGCCGCTCCAGGGCCGCGTCCCGCTCGAAATACTGTTTGTATTCGCTCCAGGTCGTGGCTGCGATGGTGCGCAGTTCGCCGCGAGCAAGCGCAGGTTTCAGCAGGTTGGCCGCATCGGCTCCGCCAGCCTGGTTGCCGGCACCGATCAGGGTATGGGCTTCGTCGATGAACAGCAGGACGGGATTTTCCGATTGCTGTACCGCGTCGATGACGTTCTTCAGGCGCTGTTCGAACTCGCCTTTGACGCCAGCGCCGGCCTGCAGCAACCCAAGGTCCAGCGTGCGTACGCTGACTGGTTTGAGGCTATCGGGGACGTTGCCTTCGGCGATGCGCAGGGCCAGGCCCTCGACCAAAGCGGTTTTGCCGACGCCCGGCTCTCCCACCAGGATTGGGTTGTTCTTGCGCCGCCGACTGAGGATGTCGATGACCTGGCGTATTTCGTCGTCGCGGCCGAACACCGGATCGATGCACCCTTCTCGCGCCTTGTCAGTAACGTCCTGAGTGAACTTGTCGAGCACGACCTGCAGGGCCTCGTTCCTGGCAGTGCGGGTAGTGGGTATGGCCGGCGCGGCACCCATTGCCTCGACGACACCCAAGGCGGCCTCCCTCTGCATGTCCGGGCGCTCCATGGAGTGCAGGTCCAGCAACGGCATCAGGTGCTGTAACTGCGTGTCGCTGAGACTGAATAAAGGCCATACGGCTTCGCACTCGAGCAGATTGGGAGTTTCCAGCAGGGCGCTGAGCAGGTGCACGGAACGCAGGCTGTCGCAATCGTCCAGCGAGGCGCGGAGCCAGGCGCTCTTGATCAGTTGCTGCAGCTTTCCGCACAGCTGCGGCTTGTCGCGCACGCTGCGGGGAAGGCTTTCGAGGTAGTCGAGCAGGCCTTGCCAGAGCTCATCCAGATCCCATTCATACCGGCGTGCGATCAGGACGAGGTCGCCCTCGCCCTGCTCCAACAGCTTGAGCAGCCAGTGTTCGATGGCGATTTGCGCGTGGGCGCGGCTCTGGCACAGCGAAGCCGCCGCGCTCAGTGCCTGGGCGCAATAAGGGTTGAGTCGGCGAAGCAGACTGGCGGAATTCTTGGCCATTCGAGTGCATCCTTGTACGGGTAACGGCGGTGCTTGAGCGTCCGGCTGCGTAACGATGTGCCTGGCTGAACGCCCGCGAACGGACGCTCAACCCGGCGCACCAGAGCCGGCAGAACGAGGAGGTCTGCCGGTCTATCTGGCGTCAGGCGCTCTGACGCTCGTTCCAGGAGTCGGCGTGGATGATGTTGCCGTCCTTGTATGTCCAAGTGATCTTCTCGTAGCGCAACTCGACCTGTTCCAGGTGGTTGTGCTTCTCCTTGGACGGGTCCTTGACGTCGTGCATCTTGGGCGCAACTTTCACCACCTTGACGTTCTCCAGCTTGGTGATGAAGTACTCGACTTCCTGGCCCGCATCGTCGATGCGATACCACTTGAATACAGCACTCTTGAGGGTCTGGCCGGTGGTCACCGCCTTGTACAGGTAGGGGCTGGAGGCATCGATTTCCTTGGTGAAAAGGAAGGGGGTGTGGACCCGGGTGCCGGTCAGCTTGCCGGTGTTGTTGTCGGTGGGGATGTAAAGGCTGTGATCCTGCGCGACTACCTCGATGCTGCCCTCGCGTTTCTGCACGTCCACCGAACCCTTGATTTCTGCACCGCCATCGTCCTGCAGCCAGAGGTATACGGGAATTGCCATGTGAAGCTCCTTCTCTCAGAGGTTGAAAGCCGCGGAATGCGACTGGTAGTGCCCGGCCGGCTCATCCATGGGCAACGCACAGGCCCCCACTTCTGGAACCAGGCGGATATCGACGCGCCGATTGGCGGCACGTCCGATCTCGACGTCATTACTGGCTATCGGCTGGCTGGCACCGAAACCTTGCACCGCGAAGCAGCTATCGGGGAAATCGCCCATTCGCTGCATCCAGTCGCGTACGGCGTTGGCGCGGGCTTGCGACAACAGGAGGTTCTGTTCGGCGCTGCCGGTGGCGTCGGTATGGCCGGCAATGACGATCAGCCAGCCTGGCTGGGCCTTTATGCCGACCAGCGCGTTGATCAGCACCTTGGTTGCGTCCGGCTTGAGGGTTGCGCTGCCTACGGAGAACAACGAAAGGCTGCTCAGCCGAACAGGGCCGGGGGTTGCCGCGACGGCCGGCATCTCTTGCGGTTGCTGGTAGGCGGCGACAGCATCGAGAAGCTCCGCGCGCAGGGGTTCGCCGTGATAAAGGCCAAGGCCGAGCTGTAACGGCTCTCCGTGGCGGTAGTAGTCGTCCAGACGCGCGACATGCTGGCGGAGCGCAGTTACCGCTGCCTCGCGCAGCTCGAACTCGGGCTGGCTCCGATTTGCCGGATGCGGGATGGCGTGGTAACGGCGCAAGTCATCGCTGACCTGGCGTGCCAACAGATTGTTCTGCCAGGTCGAACTGACCAATGCGGGCAGCGCTGCTGCTGCGAAGAGCCAAAGCGCAATCAGGCCGGTACGGCGTATCTGCACGTCGCGCCCCTCCACAGGCAGGAGGGGCAAAAGTGGGTCCGGGAACGGCAGTTCCGTAGCGATGCCCTGCTCCACATGTATCGTTTTGATCAGTGCGGTCTTGTCGCGCAGCCATTGCTGCCAGAGATTGGCGTCTACTGGACTGGGCAACTCTGGTACCAGCCTGACCGCACAGACCACAGGAGGACTAGCGGGCACACGGGCGTCGTGGGTAGTTAGGTGTTTCACCACATGTTCGGCCAACCACGCCGCCACACTCTCCAGCTGGACGCCATTGCTCAGCCGGGCCGAGCGAATCGGCAAGTCAACTGCCTGCCACTGCCACTCGCTCAGACTCTTGAGCGCACCCGCCTCGCGAACATTCGGCTGCCGGGCACCAAACTCCCAACTGAACCAAGCCTCAGATACCTGACTGGACTGAAGGTAAGTGGCATGTAGCAACGGCAACGTGAGCCCACACCGACGCGCAAGAGCCAATTGGTGGCGGAGTGTTTGTATCTGCCCTGCCAGTACTAGCGCATCGCTATGTTCGCCCGGATTGACGACATAGAGGACACTGAGCTGGACGCTCCAATGGGGCCGATGCACCACAATGCTTTTGGCCATATGCGCTAGCTGCTCGGGGCTTTCCACCTGCAGGTAGCAGCCCTGCGGCGTCATGCGCAGGGCTGCCTCACCAACCCTCGACCTTGCGAACAACCCCTCCAGGGCGTCGCCGCAGACCAGCACTACTGGCAGCCGATAATCCGCAGGCGGCAGGGAAATGCCCGCAACGAGCGCCAACGCCTCGCGCTGTCTGGCCGTCTGCCGCCCCGACCAGTACCACGCCGTGATGAGAGCGAGCACGATTGCCAGCGCAATGGACCCACGCAGCCCGCCTGTCAGCGGCATGATGAAAAGCAGCACCATGGCTAGCACAGCGGCCCAGATCCAGAGACTTCGTGTCAGCTTCAAGCTCATTCGCCACTCCTTACACCTGCCCGGGAAGGAGCGAGGAGACCACTCTTCCCAGCAGGCGATTCAGGCCCCACCAGGTGCCAAGGAGCAGCAGCATCACTGCGAGCGTTTGCAGCAATGGCGAGCGAAGCCAGCGATGCGCATGGAAATCTCCAGCCCGACCTAAATGCGTGGTCAGCGAATGCGGGATAGCCAGCGGCGCAACGCGCGCATTCAACTCTGCCAAGAACTGTTCGCGCTCGGGGTGATCCAGGTTGAGATAGCGCCCCTTGAAACCCAACATCAGAACGCGCTGGAACACTTTGAGAACTTGTATGTCCGGCGCCGATTCGCGAAGGACTTCGCGCATATCCTCGTAAAGGAACTCGCCCGCCTGGTGACGATTGAAGAACTTCGCCTGCAGCGGTTCGCCGGCCCAGTCCGCGCGGGCATCTTCACTGGCAAAGCGGAGCACCGTCTCATCCAGCAAGGCGCAATGGGCGTAACTGATGTGGTTGATACTCTTCTCGCTCATTCCGGCGTCTTCAAGCCGTTGGCGTACGTGCTCAATCTGACTGGAACAATGCTTCCAGAGGTCTCGACCATTCCTTGCCGAGGCGCCTTCTCGCAGCTCCACAACCAGTAGGTAACTGTCCTGCAGCAGCGCGTCGATATCCGTCATTGGCTGCGTCTGTTTATCGTCGTTTCGGCTCATGTGCGTAGCACCGCAAACAGTTCAAGCTTTGCGTCCATCACCGTGCTGGGAACGTAGAAGGCACAAACCCCTTCGGCCAACATGGCCTGCCCCTTGGGATGGCGGACATCGAGCGCGAAGTACTGATTCTCCAGACGCAATGGAATGGCGGCCGGCACTTGACTGAGCGGCTGCAATGGAATGCCATCGAGCGCCGCGTTAACCAGGTGATCAACATCGTCCGGGGCGCCAACCTTGCACAGGCGTGGAAACCGACTCTGCAACTGTGCAGCTGAAAGAGATGAACGCACGGACAGGTAGTAATCGGCACCGTCGAGTTCGCGCAGGCGTGGATCGTTGAGCGTGACCTTCCAACGATTCGGTCCCGTGTCTTCCAGCGCCAGGGCGATTACACGCGACGGCAAGCTGGCTTCAAGAAGCGTGGAGATGGTGCTCATCAGCGGCGGAAACACGGCAGCCAACTGCTCATGGCGATACGCCGGAATCGTCTCGATATCGTGCTCAAGCGAGAAGGTCAGCAGGCCTCCTGCAAGTTTCACCAGTTCCAGATAGACCTGTTCGGGATGGCGCGCAGGATGAGCCTGGAGATCCGCCAGCACCGGCTGGTAGGTGTTAAGTGCATTGAGCAGCCAGAACAGCGACACGTCAGCGACCGCAAAGTCGGCCATGCGCTGGTTGCTTTCACGACGCATCCCCATAAGCCGATGCCGCTTGGCCGACAGTTGCGTCAACAGGTTGTCCAGCTGCGTCAGCAGGCCCGGATGCGCCGCAAAGCTCAGTAGCGGCGGAACGTAGCCGGAGTCGACGCTCCATGCGCCTTGACCATCCCGCACAAGGCGCACGAGTGGGCAGGTGAGGTAGTCGCCGTTGTCATCGCCGGCCAGGCGCAGGCTCAACTGGTGCTCCATTACGCCGATCGACTGAGTTTCGGCACCATAAAGATCCTGCACCTGACGCCAGTCCTGACGGTAACGGGTAGGCCGGTCCGCCTTGCTGCCGTCGAGCACACAATTGTTGCCATTGGCATGCTCTAACGGCAGCGCCAGCAGCAGCTTGGCACCCTGAACGTCGTCGGGAAGCACGCGGGACAACTCCAGGGCGGGCGGCAGGTGATCGACCTGATCGGTATCAATCAGGGTGCCATCGGGCATTCGTACCCGCAGCCGCAATGCCTTGAGCTTGCCCAGTCGCAGTGCGTCCATGTCGAACACTGCGTCCAGCACACCCCAAGGGTGCACAAGTGAAAGTTGAGCGAGGCACTCGTTGGTCCATGCCTCCCAGCGCGCCTGCTGCTGGAACTGCTGCGGGGAAAGTAATGCCCCCGCAGCCCATAGGGGGCGGTCAATTTTCATGACGTTATTTCCCTATGGTGTCGCTCAGGCCTTGGCCTTGGGCATTTGCGAAACTAGTGACAAGTTGACGTCCATGCCCTCTACCTGGAAATGCGGCACGGCGTACAGCTTGACGCGGAAGAAGCCAGGGTTGTCATCAATATCCTCGACAATCACCTTTGCTTCGCGCAGGGGATGCGACGCCTGGAGGTCATCGCCGGGGTCGGTCATCTCCGTAACCAGCCCACTGATCCACTTGTTCAACTCCAGCTCTAAAACGCGCCGATCCTTGGTGGTGCCAATGTTTTCCCGCTGGATCAGCTTCAGATAGTGAGCGATGCGCGACAGCAGGAAGATGTAGGGCAACCGTGCATTGATCCGACTGTTGGCGGTGGCATCGGCCGTATCGTACAAGGCCGGCTTCTGAGTAGAGTTGGCGGAGAAGAAGCACGCGTAATCGCGATTCTTGTAATAGGAGAGCGGGATGAAACCCAGATTTGCGAATTCGCATTCGCGGGTCTCTGGGATCATGACTTCGGAGGGAATCTTCACCTGGTTGCCAGTGCCCAGGTCATAGAGGTGGATAGGTAAATCAGTCACCGCACCACCCGATTGCGGGCCTCGGATCTGGACGCACCAACCGTTGTTGATGAAGCTCTTCACCATGTTGGCAGCAAACGCGAATGATGCGTTGGTCCACAGGTACTTGTCGTGATCCGGCCCCTTGACGCTTTCGACATAGTTGAAGCTGCGCACTGGGATCGTATCCGGCCCATAGGGCAGGCGACCTAGAACACGCGGCATGGTCAGGCCAATGTAGCGGGCATCATCGCTGTCGCGGAACGATTTCCACTTGATGTACTCGGCGCGATCGAAGTAGTTGCCGATGTCCTTGATCGCGGCGACTTCTTCCATCGTTTCCTTGCCGAAGAATTCCGGCCCCACAGCACCGATGAAAGGCATATGCGCGGCCGCGGCAACTTTGGAGATGTTGCGCAGCAGTGCAATGTCCTGCGGACTGCGATCGAACTGGTAGTTGGAGATTGCTGCAGCGATTGGTTCACCACCCGGGGTGTCGTATTCCTGGGTATAGGTGTGGATATATAGACCACTCTGGGCGATTTCCGGGGAATCCTCGAAATCCTGAACCAGATGGTCCTTGCTGATATCAAGCAGTTCGATTCGGACGTTCTGGCGGAAGTCCGTCTGATCGATAAGCGACTTAACACCCCGCCAGGTCGACTCCACACGCTGGAAATCAGCGTGGTGCATGACCGCGTCGAGCTGACGACTGATTTGCTCATCCAGCGAGGTGATATGTTCATCGAGCAGCGTTTTGTCCAGACGATCGACTTTCTGCGCTGATTTTTTGAGCAGATGCAGGAAAACGCTGACCGCAGCGGTAACCCGTTCATCGGTCGATGCTTCTGATAAAGCTTCGGTATTCTGAAAAACGTCAATGCCGCCCAATTCGCTCACTGGGCTGAGATTGATCTTGCGGAAAAGCGAGGCATAAACACCTTGGTTTTCTTCATTTAATACTGCTGAGCCGAGCGAAGCGGCGGATACATTTTCTACGGACATAAACCATCTTCCTTTTACACGAACCGGAGTCAATTAACTAATGTCTTGCGGTGCGAGTGCGGACAATTCAGTGCGCAATTCGTCACTCAAGGCATCATCTTTCAGAATGCGTTCCAGTTCATGTCGGAAGGTAGCGTTGTCCAGTAAGTTTGACTTTAGGTCACGCAGCAAATTACGCATCGCAAGTAGCGCACGAAGTTGTGGAATCTGTCGTGCAACATGCTCTGGTTCAAAGTCCTTCATACTGCGAAAGGACAGCTCCACAGAAGCCTCTGAGCCGTCACCTGCAAGCGTATTTTCCACGTCCAGCTTAAGTTTCGGATAAAACTCGGAGAGTACGCTATCGAAGTTATTCCGATTGATGTCGACCTTGCTTCGCTCGGAGAGTTGGCGCCGCTCTTGCCCATTGCTGTAATCGCCCATAAGCATCAACTTCAGGGGGAGTTCGACTTTCTTCTGGGCACCGCCAGTGTGCAAATCTAGTTTTATGTTTACCCGCGCCTTGGGCACTTCGTTTTGAAAGCTGCTCGAAGCCATTTGCATTTCCCTATAGCAGTACAGATAACTTTCTACATCGCGCGATTTACTGGAGCGAATGTATTTGAACGCAATTAATTATCCATTAAACGAACAAAAAAGTGCCACAGCAAAAAAACCAGAAAGGACTCTGATGCATATGGGATTTTTCTCAAAACCACTGCAGGAAATTCAGAGGGAATCTGCACATATTCGAATACAGACGCCACATTTGACCTTTCAACTAGTGGAAAGCCCGTATCGTTCGGCTCATTGGACGGAGCTATGCAAATTGGAGAACTGATATCTCACGCCGGCATCAGCACGCGCTACGGCATTGCGAATCGAAGAGGCTGATCGAATCCGCGCGACTGGAAAGCGGCTTTAGCGACTACGCAACCGCCATACTGCGGCCTATGTTTGGATTCGCGAGCTGATTGAGTGCGGCTTCAGCACTGGGCAGATTCATGGGCCATGAGAAACAGAAGCGCCGCCAAAAGGCGGCGCAATTCAAGCCGAAGCCTTTTGTGATTAGCGCTGTAGCCAAGCTTCGGCTTCGGCGGCCTGCTGCGAACCGAATGCCTTTATCTTCAGACCCGGAATCAGCGCCCCCTCAACTTCGCTCACCTTCCTCACCCACCCTGTGTCGGCCACCACCGCCATGCGATCGAATCGGCGAACGACCTTGAACAGCTGTGGAATATGAGAGACCTCGACGGCCATGGCGCCCAGTGTCGGCATATCGAATTTACCTATCCGATAGAGCATTCGGCCATGAGCGATACCCTCGGACTGTTGCGACAGCTCATCAATCGCTGCGCGCATGCCATTGCTATCGAGTTTGCCCGCAAAGTCGACGTCTACGCGGTTCTCACCATTTCGCATTACCTGGAACATAGGAGCACCTCCATACAGGAGTGTGTCTTTCACGATACGCCGCCTGCGGGAAACGACAAGGTAATTGGAAGGGGCCGAGCGCTTTCCGTCCTCTTCATATAGCTGCGGGTCAAACGCCTTACTGTCCCCTCGGCCACAGCATCGGAAACAGCGAATGCTCCATAGGCGCGCCGTCAGGCAACTGGTCGATCAACCCCGGAAACTCTGGCGACGTCTTCCAGACCCGTGGGGCGTGGCGCATGTCCTCACCGAGGAAGCGGAGAGAGAACGCCCTTCGCCTCCGACTCCCCACCCGAAGCGTGCAAAGTCAGCATGTGGAAGAACACCGCATCCCCCGGCTCCAGTTCCCAGCCGAGGATGTTCCAGCGTGAGCGGTCCACCTCTATGTTCGGCAGGTCAGCCAGGCTGCCCTCAGGGAACCAGCGGGCCTCGCTGTCCAAGAAGCTTCGAGGCATGAGCCAGGGCCCAGATGGGAACCGGCCACGAATTACAGAGTCGACTCCCGCGTCACTGGGTCCACCGGCATCCACCAATGCCGAAGGCCCCGCCCAATGAATGGCCGCAGCCAAGCCGAAGGACAGTCCCGTGCCAATGACCGAGCCCAGAGCGATGAAGCGGATATGCCGCGCATTCAGAGCACGGCGCATTGCAGAACCTTACATTGAGTCGCCTCCTTATTGTTGTTATCAACGAAGCCATCGGAGCAGTCCGCCTCCCTGTCTCAAGCACCAGCTTCGGTGTTCGACGCTACCCTGGCCGATGATTGGCTTGCTCTTCGCAGCTCCTGGGGGGAAGTGGGTAGCTCGTAGTTGACCCACAACATTTCGCCCACCGCGGACAACACAAACCAGGTCAATGGGTAGCGCCAGCCCCGCAATGTTTTCATCTTTCATCGGATCAATACGAAATGACCGTGGCCGAGGCTGAGCACCACCCGGGGCTCGTTGTTGCCAATCCTTGGCTCACTAGCGTTTGGCTCCCGCCCCACAAAATTGATGGGCACACGCTATCAGCGACTCTAAGGGGGGGGCATATGCCACGCGGGGTGCTAGCCTGCTCACAGAGCCGTAAGAAATTTCGTAGGGACAATCGGTACTAGGCAATTGGGTGCTTCGCGACGCATTCGGAGGATAGGTTCAGCGAGGGGATTCCCGCAAAACTCATCACCGCAACCGGGCACGCTAGCAATCGGCGAAACAATGCAACGATCGAAGATGCGGATCGACGAGGTGTAATCTCAAACCTCGGTAACGAGATTGACGCGCAACGCTATTCCCTCTATCACCGAGCGCCAACTGATCTCAATGCTGGCGCTGACAACGTGCTCGAACAGAGTGTGCTGGGCCCCGGCGGCTGCTAGGAGAAGGATGAATCAGGTTGCCACAGTGCTCAGCCCCGCCTGGCAAAAAGGTACTCAGCAACGGCTCAGGAGTAGAAAACTTCGCTCAGAGTTGGTCAGCACCCCACGAAGACCCTCCAGGCGCAAGTATGCCGGCGAAGCCGGCAAGACGCGCGGCACCAAACAGTGGAGTACTCCAGACCAGAGCCCCAGTGCCACGGCGGCGAATGATGTTGCTAATGCTCGCATCGGAATCAGCGCTTGAGTGGGCGACCGTGGGCAAGGTTTGCAACAGTGCCCGCAAACTCGGGAACCGCTCGATAATAAATCAATCTGCCCCCCTTTCCGCCTCCCTTTCCTCTTATCCACTTTTCGCTTTGGCTGACTGCCTTTCCCGGCCGGCACCTGAGCCGGCTCCCGCTACAGCCATTGCTCGAAGGCTTGGCTCTCCGCCCTCGCTTCCTTGGCCGCGTAGTAGACCAGCCGTAAATGGCGATCCTCATCGATAGTCAGTGTGGTGTGCTCGAACACCACCGGGCCAATCGACTCGACGTTAAGGTTGCGAATACCCTGACATGGCCCATGGATATCCTGCTGCCGCCACCAGATCCTGAAGTCAGGAGACACCTTCAAAAGCTCCTTCACCAGAGCGACGATTTCCGGATCTTGGGTTGCCCGTACGAAGTCACGACGGAAGCTGGAGAGCATTTGCAATGCCTGCTCCTCCCAGGGGGTGAACAACGCGCGCATGGCCGGGCTGGTGAACAGCATCCACAGCAGGTTGCGACGATCCGCCGGCAGCGCAGAGAAACCGAACACCCTATCCGCCGCGGCATTCCAAGCCAGCACGTCCCAGCGCAGGTTAAGTACATATGCCGGACGTGAAGGCAGGTCGCCCATCAGTCGATGGATCAGCGGCGGCACTACGCACCAAGTTCTTCCCGGCTCGGGCGGCAAACGCTGGTGAGCCAGCAGGAACAAGTGGCGCCGTTCTGCAGCGTCCAGCTTGAGCGCTCGCGAGAGGTTGTCGAGGAAGGTGGCAGACACACTGATTTCCCGCCCTTGCTCGAGCCAGGTGTACCAAGACAAGCCGACTCCGGCCAGCGTGGCCACTTCCTCACGGCGCAGACCTGGTGTGCGTCGCCTGCTACCGGTTGGCAGCCCCACCTCCTCTGGAGAAATACGTTCACGGCGGCTACGCAGAAATTCAGCCAGCTCTGCCCGAGTGCGCTCGAGCGTGCGGGGTGCGCTCATCCAATTACCTCCAGTAACAGCATAAATTATCAAATTGTAACCCCCATAAACTCAAAGAAGAATACCCCTACCTGGCCCCAAATACCCACGCCAGAGCTCTTGCTTGATGAGGAAGTCAACAGAGACGAGTCACCAACTTGCTAAGGAGATAAACGGATGTATCAAACACTTCTTCGGGAACAACTCAATGCATTGAAATCCTCCAACCAGTACCGAACCTTCATGGCGCTAAGCCTCGTCTGCGGACAATACCCTCTGGCGAAACTGGGCTGTCATAAAGAGGAGCCGATCGTGGCCTGGTGCAGCATTGCCTACCTCGCGATGTCCCAACATCCGACCGTACGCGAGCAGATGCACAATGCGCTGGCGACCTACTGCGCCAGCGGCTCGCATGCGGCAAATGAGCCACGTCAAGCTGACACGCTTCGTGCAAACCCTGCTGGACCGCAAGGACCGCATGAGCATGGCCGTTGGCCTTGAGGTGCGGGTACCGTTCTGCGATCACCGACTTGTGGAGTACGCCTTCAACATACCCTGGGCGCTGAAGGCCTTCGACGGGAGGGAGAAAAGCATCCTGCGCGCAGCAACCCGTGACCTTCTGCCGGAGTCGATCAGCGAACGAGTCAAGAGCCCCTACCCGTCAACGCAGGACCCGGCCTACGAACAGGCATTGCGCAACTCCTTGGTCGCCATCCAAGCGGATCGCAATGCCCCTGTGATACCGCTGCTCGACAACGGCCGGATCCGAAAAACGCTGGACAAACCACTCGGCAGCGTCTCCTCCATGCATAAGCGCATGGGCATGGAGCTGGCTGTCGGCCTCAACACCTGGCTAAGCGAGTACGACGTCAGCCTCAAACTCTAGCCCCTAACCGGATGCGGCCCCTGCTTGGGGTCGCAACCTTCTGATGTCCCACCACATGCGCCTCCGTGGAGCGCAAGCGAGCCTATGCATGCACACAACCAACCAATCCCCCATCTACCTCATCGCGGTCGGAGCGTTTGCCCTCGGCATGGCCTCCTACGTAACCGCGGGCCTGATCCCGATGATTGAGGCGTCGTTCACGGTGTCCGTGGCAGTGGCTGCCCAGTTGGTGACGGCCTTCACCCTAGCCTACGGTTTGGGCTCTCCGATCTTCGTTGCCCTGACCCCGGCGCATCGCCAACGCACCGGCCTGCTACTGGCACTTGGCCTGTTCGTCATCGCCAACGCCGCTAGCGCGCTGGCCGAAACCTTCACTACGCTGATGGTCTGGCGCGCCATCGCTGGTATCGGCGCCGGCGTGTACCTGGCAATGGGCATCGGCGCATCGACCGCGGTGTCCTCGCCGGAACGTCGCGGCCAGTCCATCGCCATCATCATGGGAGGTATGGCCAGCGGCGTGGTATTAGGCGTACCACTCAGTCTGTTGATCGCCGATCAGATGGGCTGGCAAGCCGCCCTGTGGCTGGTCACCTTGCTCGGCCTGGTGGCATTCATCGGCTTGCTACTGAAACTCCCGGCCCTGCCTGCGGCCGCAGCAAGTTCGTTGGCCCAGAAGCTGGCGATCCTCGGCGATGGTCACGTGTTGATCATCCTGCTGGTGTCCCTGTTGGCCGCCATCGCCAGCCTAGGCATGTACACCTTCATTGCCCCACTGCTGGCCGATCCTGCCTATGGTGCAGTGAGCTCGGTCACGCCTTACCTCTGGGTCTGGGGCATCGGCGGCGTGCTGGGCAGCTTCCTGGTTGGTCCCCTGGTGGACCGTATCAAGGGGCCGGTCCTGACCTTCATTATCATGGTAATCCTCGCTGCTTCGTTGCTTGTGCTGCCGCTGATCGCAGCACTGGGCACCTGGCTGGTCATGCCGCCCATCGTCCTATGGGGCGCCGTTGGATGGGCCTTGCAAGTGCCGCAGAACAACGAATTGATCCTGGCGCGGCAAGCTCAGGGCGACGGGAACCTTGCCATCGCGCTGAACGAGTCAGCACTCTATTTGGGCAGTGCCATTGGCGCGGCGGCGGGTGGATTCGTGTTGCTATTGCAGATGCCCACCTGGACCCTGGCCGCTTGTGCTGGCGGCGTGGCCTCCCTGGGCGCCCTGCTGCAGATCGTCAACCTGCGTCGCCAGCAAAACTGGACCTGCGACGTGCGAGCTCAACTCCACAACTGATTGACCTAAGAGAGGAAGGGTGGCGGAGTTGTACTTCGCGCGTGCGGACGCAGGCCATTACATCGAACACTCGCTTGAAACGGGTAAAGAGCAAACGAGCTTCCTGCAACAGGGAAGAGCGACGAATGCCTTGCCCATACTCCCAAACACTATAAAACGAAAAAGGCCGGTTCATTTCTGAACCGGCCTTTCTCTGAATATGGTCGGGACGGAGTGATTCGAACACTCTACCCCTTGCACCCCATGCGCTTAATTTGTGGACTTCCATAGATCGTTAGAGACATCTACAAACAACAGAAAGCCTAGTAACCACGGTACTTTCAGGCTATCTTACCTTCCCATAGCGTCCACTATCGTCCGCCACCAGCCAAGCGTTTCGGTGGCACAAAAGTGGCACAAAATTCAGGGGCGAAGAATATTGCTAGGGGTAGAGAGTGGCCAAGCTGACGATCAAGCAACTGGAGGCTTTCACAGCTGAAGATCATGGAAAGGTCTTCCGAGAGGATGGGGGGCTGGTTGCCGAGGTGCGAGCTGGTGTACGCGGAGTCACGGTGCAGTTCAGCTATGAATTCAAACTGGATGGTTCCAGAACTCGAAAGCGGCTGGGCAGCTGGCCGAAGAAAAGCTTGGCGCAAATCCGATCTGAGCGAGACGAAGCCCGGACACTCGTCACGAAAGGCTTGCACCCTACCCTTGCCGCCAAAGCAGCCCGGATCGCGGCACAAGCTGCGATTGCCACCACTATCGCTGAAGCAGAGCGTGAAGCCGCCGAAAACAAAACAGTGGCTGACCTGTTTGACGAATGGATACGCGACGGCGTTTCCCGCCAGGATGGCAATGCCGAACTGGTTCGAAGCTTCAAAAAGGACGTGCTACCCCTCATTGGCAAGAAGCCGCTGCGCAGCCTGACAGAGAAAGATCTGCTCACCGTCCTGCGCTCGGTTAAAGCGCGTGGTCTGAACCGTACCGTCGTGATTCGCAGCAAGGATATCGGCCAGATGCTGCGCTGGGGAGAAAAGCGAAAGCCGTGGCGTACTCTGATGGCTGACGGAAACCCTGCCGACCTAATCGACGTCAACAAACTGCTCGACCACGAATACGAAGAACAGCGCGACCGACTGCTTTCGCCGGATGAGATCCGCGAGCTGAGCGATATCTTCGAGCACCTCGAGAGCGACTACGAGGCCCTACCCTCCGGCCAGAAGTACTCTGGCATTCGCCCGGTCAACCCGCGTGTTCAGTGCGCTGTATGGATTTGCTTGAGCACCCTTTGCCGTATCGGCGAGCTACTCAAATCTGAATGGCGGCATGTGGATCTGGATAAAGGCACCTGGTTCATTCCAGCCGAAGCGACAAAGGGCCATAAGGGTAAGCGCCAAGATCACCACGTATTTCTTTCAGCCTTCGCTCTTGAGCAGTTCAAGAGACTGCACAAAGAAACCAACGATACACCGTTCTGTTTTCCCAACAAGGATAGCAAAAACCACGTCGACACCAAGACGGTCAGCAAGCTCATTGGAGACCGACAGTGTCGCTTCAAAAACCGCAGCAAGCCTCTGGCGGGCCGACATCACGACGACTCGCTAGTGCTTAGCAAGGGATCCAAGGGCGAGTGGACACCTCATGACCTACGACGTACAGGCGCGACCATGATGCAGGAGCTAGGCGTAACGCTCGAAATCATTGATCGCTGCCAGAACCACCTACTCGGTGGATCCAAGGTACGTCGACACTACCTGCATCACGACTATGCCAAAGAGAAAACCGAAGCTTGGAGGCTGCTCGGCGAACGCATTAAAGCCATCATCTCCACCCGGAACGCTGCGTTTTAGTGGAGACGGATCTACTTGAGCAGGTTGGCTGGCCTCTGGGCGATGAACTGGCGGTTGAGGCGGGAGAGGAAAGCCTCTCCCTGAAACTCAAGCAAAGAGCAGCGGACACCTCGTCATATCAATTCAGGCAATGTCTGTAGGCACAAGAGGTTAGCTCTTTAGCTCGACCAACACGTCCGTCGCCCACTTCTGCTCAGAGTTCTGTATCCGGGCGGTCTCAACCACCCTAGCCATATGCATAAGTTGATCCTGGGCAGCCAGATCAAAGTCAAACCACATGTCGCTATGCGAGCTAAAGCGAACCTGCCAATAGGCCACACCCTGGTCGAACCTGACCTTCAGCGTCCTGCCGTCGTCAAACTCAAGCTCCAACCTACGGTGATGAGGGATTTCGCGATTCGATAACTCCACAACCAGCTCAACTTGATGCCCAACCATTGCCGACAGCCAATTGCGTGAAAAGAACTCGAAATCGTCCTGATTGGCCCAGTCATCAAAGGCTTTACGCCCTTGCAGCCGACCTGATTTGAATAGCGTCTTCACCTGCACAACCGCATCTGCAGAAATGCGGCTCTTCAGATTCTTCAGAACCGCCCCCAGGATCGTAACGACCGCAGGGTTCTGAATGTAACGATCTGAGTAGGTCAGCCTGTTGATCTTCGCAGTCGCAATCACGTCAGCAACTTGCTGATCTCTAGCGCCAAGCAGCTCCCAGAAACGCTCACCGAACTGCAGCAGGGACCCATTGAGTTCTTCGTGAATTGATATATCGACGATCCCTACCTTGCCGTAGGAGTCACTCTCTGCACGGGAAAGGTCCATCGCTTTCCAGCCAAGTTCCGGCTGACTTTTCGAGAGTACGACTAGCTCATCGCTTTGATGCCAGCTGCGGCCTGGGACGGTTGCCACGAGGCTGCGCGAGGCCAGCGTGACAACCTCGCCCCCTTTAAATGCTTGGGCAACGAGATGCTCGCCTGGCTTAGTAATCGCATTCCCGACATTTACTCCAAGGTCCGACAGGCGCTGGAGATCCTGCACGAGAACCCCATCGGTGATGCCTGCTGGTACGAGCAGATCAACAGTCAGCTCATCGGCCAAAACATAGGTCTGAATCGCCTTACGGAACTGTGGAGCAAGAAGATCCCACTCCGCCATATCACCAGAGGCCACCAGAGTGATTCTCTCGACACCCTCATTGATCAGCCGGCGCAGAACGCTCTCAATGCTGCCAGGCGCATATTGGCCATCAGCAAAGGAGAGTTTGTTTTCGGCGGTCAAACCCACGTGATGAATGAAGTCCGAGCCCAGCCAGTCGAGCGCTAACTGGCGATCCAGCTTGTCGTGGTCATGCCGCGTTTGGGAGTCCAGCAGGCACTCACTACAGCCAGTTTCACAATGCTTGCAGTCGAGCTTCTCCACCATCCCCCGCAGCAGTCGTTCAACATGCAGCGGTGCGCTAGTAGCAAAGCCCGCACCACCGCTGATTACATCGAAAAGCTGAAGGACGCGAATAGACTGCCCACTTGGCAGTTTGCTTGGCCGAGTTGCATAGCCCAATTCGGAAGCAGATACGCCTAGTATCTCAGCCAGGGCTGCACGTAGAGCTACAGCGAGCGTGATGGCAATTGCACTGCCCTGCGCCGAGTCTGCAATAAACTCACCGCGTACTGGATGGTGCAAAGTGAGCTCAAACACATCAGTGGTAGCCACCGCTCCAAGGCTCACACTAGGAAGAATGCTCCCGCTGCCCTGGCAGGGAAGGCGCTTGTTGTTCTGATCTTTGTCCTCTTTGGTCGGGCGCGGCGGATAGTGCTCGCCAGACGGCGACAGGTCTCGCGGGAACCCGCTATCCGGCTGCATGGACTCAGCTCGACCACAACTCATGCACAAGGCATAACCTGTTCCGTGCTCGCCCGAGCTGTGATGGAAGACCTTTCCATCCGCACCATAAGCCATTGCCCCAACCGCCGGGTTTGGCAATGGAGTCTTGTTGGCGTTGACGAAAACCCAGGCGGTTTCAACTGGGATGAATTTCTGATGCTGGATGTCATTGGAAGCCGACTCATAAGCATCGGTGACAAAACCAGAGGGCTGCAGGACCTTGCGAATGTTTTGGGGCTTGATCAGTGACTGGCAGTCGACATTGCTGCAAGTCAGCTCATCGGTCTTCACCAGCCCCTCCTCATAGTCCAGAGCGCCACAGACATCGCAACGCCACGCAATGTCCATTTTCTGCGCTTCTTTGCTATCAGCATTGAGGTTATGCCAGTGCAGGGAAACGCCGGCAGACCTGAACACCCGGCCATCCAGAACGATTTCTGCACCAGGAGCGTACTCGCGAATGGCAATCGACAGGTTGCGTGAAGGCAGTCCCTTGTAACGGGATACGTTGTCCTCGCGATCGTGCTTCAACTTTTTCCCCGCGTCCTGTTCGCGGATATAATCCTCAATCGTGAAGTTATCGAAGTTCACCACGTCGGTAGGGAAGCCGTAACCAGGCAGGAAGGTACGCGCAGCAAGATCCCGCAACAGGTACTCATTGCAGTGGCGAGCCTTTTCAATCTGGAGACGCTTCAGATAGGGGGTGTTGGCTTTCGCGTGCTTCTCCTCAGAAAGTAAGAAGCGATAGCTATTCAGCCAACGACTCTGCAGCGGCTTGATCGAATCGATTGAACGACGGCGCAGTTGAGCCGGGTCCACACCGACCAGAGCTGTGCCTTTCACCAAGTCTTTGAGCGCGTCATCCAGATCGGTAACAACTTGTCCCAGCCGTTCAATGAATCGGTCACATTGTGAGAGGCCGTGCTCATCGTCGTAGAACCACTGTGTATTCAGACTGGTTTTCTCAGTCTGAGTGGGCCCGACCACATTGCAGAGAAAGTCCGCCAACAGTAACGAGTTGATGTGCCGTTGTACGAGTCGCTCGGAGTTCAACGCCACCACTGGCGCGGGGATCCTGGTCTC
Organism: Pseudomonas sp. BN606; assembly: GCF_029873115.1. Lineage (NCBI taxonomy): Bacteria > Pseudomonadati > Pseudomonadota > Gammaproteobacteria > Pseudomonadales > Pseudomonadaceae > Pseudomonas > Pseudomonas sp. BN606. The sequence continues at coordinate 19,904 of NZ_SSOF01000072.1, forward strand.
GAACGGCCAACTCGGATTGGCGAAAACCTGTTGATCATGCGGGTTGTTCTTACAAAGCGTGTAGGTAATCGCCCTGGATTCCTTGCTTCGCCCCGCGCGACCGGCACGCTGCAGGTAGTTGGCCGGGTGCGGCGGTACATTATTCATGACCACAGCGGAAATACCGCCAATATCTACGCCCATCTCCATGGTAGTGGAGCAGTTCAGAACGTTGAGCTGCCCCTTCTTGAACATCTCTTCATAGGAGCCGAGGCGTTCAGAAGACTGCTGGGCCGAGTGCTCCGCTGTACGGTAATAGAAGCCCCCCTCCACTGCCCGATCATTGATATCCGTCCACAGGTTCCGTGCTCGCAGATCGCTTACAAGACGATCATTCGTCACCAGGTTTCTAACTCGCGCAAGTCCCGGCGCATAGTCATCCTGAGAACGGTCAAACTCCCACAGGTCAGGTAGCTCAACCGGCTCTGCCTGATAGCTCTTGCGCTGCTCTTCAGTCAACTGAGAGAAATCTAGGTGAGCGGGTAGGTAAGGCGTAAAGCCTTTGAAGTTGGTATCCAACAGCTTGTTGGTAACCGGACAGACATAGGCCCGGTCAACCAACGAGAACAGCATGTGCTCTCTGGGTAGGTAGTACCGGTTTTCGTCAGCCTTCAGCGCTGAACCCGGTCTGGTCAACTGCAACCAGGCAGCCCGTAGCCAAGCATTGACCAGATCAACGTCGGCGGTGTTAGCCGGATTCAAACCAGCACCAAGCAACAATAGTTTGATAAGGCGCTGGGAATGGTTGCCATTGCGGATCTGAGGCCAGCGCTTGACCCGGATCTCATCCGCTTCTTTTGACTCGGGATTACGCAGACTCTTGGCAGAAAAACGGTTACCGATCCAACTCAACCAGCCCTCATCGACCTGGATATAGCTGTTCTCCCGCACATGAAAGTCCAGCGCCACCTTTAGGAAGTCACGCCAATCATCGAGCGTCAGACCTTTCTGCCCCCAGTACGCCGGCACTTCCTGGACCGTATCCAGGCCAACGTATCCGACCTTCACCAGCCCTTGGGTTTCCAGACTGTTCTGCCGTTTCGGGCGGCGCATAAACTCGCGGAACAGCAACATTTCCGCCAGCTTGTAGGGGCCATCATGGTCCCGGAAGATCTCGGGCTTCTGATACTTGTTGTAAAGCAGCATCGAGCCTTTCAGGTCTGCCTTCTGCTTGAGCTCATTGGCGAGCTCCGACCAGGCTAGAGAAACTAGCGTCGGCCTAACTTTCGCTCCAGTTGCTGAAGCTAGCAAGGCCGTAAACCGTGTAACTTTTTCCTCCGCGGCCCTGACTTCGTCCTTGATACCAACGCTGCGGTATAGCTCTACTTCCTCTTTCGCTTTGGCGATTAATTGTTGCAAGACCGACGGATCGATGCTGCTGGAATCTACCTGAGAGCTGACCTGGCTCCGCTGGTGCCAGCTCAAAATCTCCACGACAAGTCCACGCAACCTGCTGCGCTCCGCCTCCTGTTGCATACGTACAGCCATGCGCGCCGTGCCCTGGCGGCTGTCCGTGAAGGTAATTAGCCGACGGCCTCTACCAGGCAGAGACTGCGGACCGTGTTCCGGCGTCTGATCTTCCTCTTGATAGTCTTGACAGTATTCAAGGACTGTCGGCACGGCATTGGCTACATAGAAGGGTCCGCCCAGCATTGCGCGGCGGAAAGGAGAAGCCCCGTGCAGTCCACTCAATCCACAGCTGTTGCGGCTGCACTTGGCATCAAGATCTCTAACCCCAAGCCGTACCCGTTCAGCTGATACAGATGCGAAGGAACCAGCGAATTTATCGACTTCAACGGGGATGTATGCGCTGCCGGCATTCTCGAACGAGCAAAGCACCAGCGGTGTCTTGGCTGAAAGTACCCCTGAGCCACCAGCCCCCGCATCTTCCTCAACAGGTTTTTCAGTCTGCAGGGAAAATTCATCGCCACCAGAGCTTTCCCACTGGATCAGCTTTCCGTTCTTATCCCGCGCCAGCAGATGCGGCTCATTGCAGTCATTGCAGAACGCCAACTCGAATACCGGGCTGCCACAGCTGCAGGTTTGCCTCTGATTGGCGTAGACATAACCAAAGGGCCAGTTTTGTTGCAGCGCCGTTCCCGACTTTGCTGAGCAGCACTTGTCAAAGCAGGCCCATAACCCGTGAGTAGTGCGCTGGAAGAAGTGCGCCCGCAGCTTCAGAAACGCCGGCTCACTGGCTGAAGGACGAGTGCCTGAACACACATCCAACCAACGTAGTATTTCGTCCTGCGACAGTGACCACCCACCTTCCTGACGCATCTGGCTGACCATCTCGGTTAGCTTCAACGGCTTGGGGGTGGTCACCAGCAGATTTCTCAGTGCTCGGGCTTGCGGAGAATGGACCAGGGCCTCGTATCGATCCGGATGAACTTCTGGATCGTCCGCAATTACAGGCGGCATGGATTCGAGCGTTTCCAGAGGAACCAGCGTTTGTTGGCAAGGTGCAAGAGGAGGAATGACCCGGCTACCCCCCCAAACATCGATCTGCGTAACCGGCACCCCCGACAGATCCGAGAGAAACTGCTTCAACTGTCCTGCAGCGTCCTCGCCGGCAATGGTCGCCGAGGTTGCCACAAAGCGGACATCCTTAGGCGTAACGCCGAAGGCTGTCATCACCCGTCGCAGCTGCAATGCCAATTCAGCCGCCTGGGACCCCACGTAAGTGTGAGCCTCGTCCAGAACAATCCAGCGCAGCGATTTCTGCTCTCTGGAGATTCTTACGATGGGCGCATCGACCTGGCGCACCATTATGTATTCGAGCATGGTGCCGTTGGTGACCAGAATGGGCGCCGGTTGCGTACGTATCAGCTCGCGCGACAGAATTTCGTTAGGCTTTTGGCTCTGCTCGCTGCGCACCTTCGCCTGCAACTCCGGTGTATTGCCGTTGTACAGGCAATAGCGAATGCCGCTTCCAAAGCTCTGAGTCCAGGCATTCAAGCGTTCGCGCTGCGAGTTGATCAGGGCGTTAAGTGGATACAGGAACAGCGCTCGAACCCCGACCAGCGGCTGGCGACCTGCATCACGGTACTCGCGATAAAGATCCTCCAGTACCGGCACCATAAAGCATTCGGTCTTTCCCGAGCCGGTACCACTGGTGACGACCACCGAATGCTTCTTCTCTAGTAGCGAGCGCCAGCTGGCCAACTGGTGGGTGAAGGGTTTCCAGCTCGCGCCAAAGCGGTAACGCCCATTCGCCTTACCATCGAGCGAGGCCACGATCTCCTTGCTCAGCAACTGCTCTTTGCTCGTCAGTTGCTCCATGGTGAACGCCGACTCTTCCCAACCGAAGGTCTGCTCGAACAAGGGTGGCGCCAGGAATGCCCCCTCCTTCCCGCACTCTGCGCGCATCAGACTTCCCAGGTGCTCACGCAAGCTCGGATCGGTAATGCTCAAGATACTCAAGGTGGACTCAGTGGTACGGGAAAGCGCCTGCTCGACTAGCCCAGAGAAATACTTATCCATTAACCGACTCTGCCTTCTGCATATCCATAACGCTGTTCAACAAGCAATATTGATAGATCGAGTTGAACCACTTCGAATCGAAATCGCGGACCTGGCGCAGGAAGAAAATCGCCTCGACGCCATCCGCAAACACATCTGCGAACCGAGCCTTGCCACAGGCGACCGCAGCGGCAAACACCGGTAGATAGAGCACCGCATTGCGGTAGTCCATTTCCGACCTGAAGGCAATCACCGAGCCGCCTTGGCTGCTGTGCCAACGCTCCAGCCGCTTGCCGCCGAACTCCGGCCACTTGGCCTCACTGCGCTCACGAATCAACTCAAGGTACCAGCCGTGCACGACACTCTTGAAAGTCGCTAACGGCACCTTGATCTCTGGACCAACAGGCTTACCTGAAAGGAAGCGCTGCACACTCTGACCGTAGGCTGGATAGGTTTCCCCCAATCGCGAAAACATTCGTCCGATCAGAGCATCAATGGCTTCCTCAGCGACCCCTTTAACCTTAAGGAATGCAGCGAAGCGCTTGGCCGCAAGATGGATTTCTGCAATGGGAAGAAACTCCCAGAAAATCGGAAACTCAGCCTCCAGCCGGCCAAGGAATTTCGCCTCCATCTCAAACTTGAAAAGTGCCATCGCCAACGCTCGGGTGTGCCCTACCAGAGCCTTCCAGACCTCGAAGGTCGCCAGGGGCAGATAGCCGTACCCCTCATACAAGGCCCGCAAGAACTGCCAGCCGCTATGCATAGGGTTAACCGCCATGGCATCCAACACAGGCGTGAAAGAGCTAACAGGTGAAGCGTGATCGAATGTCAACACTGCCTTTTGCAGACTCTGGATCCCATCGCTCGGCGCCAAAGGCTGCCAGCCACCAGCGAAAAATAGCGGCCGGAATGACACAGATGAGCCCGATTTGGGCAGCACCAGCCAGGGACCATCCCTTTCAACAGCTATCGGTAACTCGAAGTCGCCGGTGGGCACACCTTCGCTGGTGCGGGAACGGAGCGCGATGAAGCTACGCATAGGATCATGCAACAGCATCAACACCGGTTCGGGAATGGCCTCGCCGCCATCGTGCAGATTGGCAGCACATAGAATCTGACGGTCGCGATCAAGTTGCATCTCCGTCGAATACCTACGGATACGGTAACTGGCGTCCTGACCGTTACCGAACACCCGCAACTCGACGACCTGATCGATGCCCGACTGAAGCGAAAGCAGGTCAACAATCTGTTCTCGGATATTCAACAGACTGATCTCCAGCGGCTTTTCGGCCGCCGTGTAGGTCCAGCTGTAACAAGCATTCCTGGCCGCACTACCCCTGAGGGTCAGCTCAAGGCTAAAGCGGGTTGGTGCGCCAGCCCGGCCAAATAGATACAGACGCGCTCCCAGCAGGTCGTCGACGCTGAGATCGCGTTTCAGCTGCTTGCCAGCGCCATCAAAGGCCAGAAAACCCGAGTTGGGAAACGGCAGGTCAATCTCCACTGGATCAGCCATCAAGCTGGGGGTGACTGAAAGGCGGACCCTGACTGGAGGAAAGCCCTTTGCCAAAAGCCTTAGCTCGGTGTGATCCTCATGCTTTGCCTGCTGTACCTGCAGATTGTCGTCAACAATCTGAAACAGGCAACGCTGCCGGGAATGCACCAGAATGCTTCCCTGGCCCGGCTTCTCACCACTGCGCAGCTCAACACGGAAATCCGTCGGCAGGATGCCCACCCTGCGACGTAACAGGGCGTCGCCGCTACGATTGCGCACCGACACATATTGGGTACCGAGTACCTCCTGCAACAAGCCGCTTCCCGGCTGCTTGCCGGCAATGTACAGGTCGCCGCCCTGCTGCTGCAGCTCCCCGGCAGTAGCCGGCCACTGCACACGAGGCAGGCCGACAAAAGTCAACGCGGGCTTGGTCGGCCAGCCGATCTGGGTGCCAGTCAGTTCCAGCCCCAAGCCCATACCAGCCGCATGTCCCGTCCGTATCCGGTAGAGCTCATCGCTTTCAATCTGGACCTGCGCTTTGCCCTGAACCTTGACCGTACGCAGCGAAAAAGCCGGCGCCATATCGCTGCAGACGACTTCCCAGCCCTCTGCAGCCGTGCTCAACTTGCCACCGTCGGGCAGCATCAACAGCAGCTCTTCACCAGCCGTATTGAATGAAGCCTGACCGCACAGCTGCCAGCGGTCATTCACTGGTTCGAAACCCACCGGTACTTCGCCAAGGGCCACGGCACTGCCCTCTATCGGCTGGGTGGCGATCAGCATGCCGCCAGCCATAGCCACCAGGCTCAATTGGGCACTGCAATCCTGCCGCTTTCCGATCACTTCACGAAGACGCAGCCGGATTTTGGCAACGCCGTTGTCAACCAGCGCGTAGCCAGGTCCAAGCGGCGCAATCACCTGTCCATCTTCTACAATGGCCAACTCAAAGCGGGTGGTAGATGGCTGCGTCGTCAGACGAAGCGCCACCTCCTCAGGCATCGAGACCAGAACCTTGAGCACATCCGGCTGCGCCTCCTGCCAAAAGTGTCGGCAAGACCATCCAGCAGCATCCCGGCGTCGCTTTTTACCTTCGATGGTCGCGGTCTTTAAAAGTCCATTGAGGAGTTCGCTGCCAGTCTCGTTATCCAGAGGAAGAGGGAACAGTTCACGCCACTTGGGGTTCAGGGCATCCAGGTGGACGACGGGCTCGTCCGCCTGCGCCAGCCCATAATTCCGGACCAGAGCCACAAGCTCATCGACCATACGCGCAATCAATTCGACCGACGTACGCGAAGCAAACACCTGAGGAAGGCTGGCCTTTTCCAGTTGCTGTTCCACCTGCTGGAGAGTGTTGAACCCCAGCAGGTGCCATTGGTCGTACTGCCTTAGCAAACGGTCAAACAGCCACTGGAAACGGCTGCCTCCCTCGCGCAATACCTGAAAGGGCAAGCCCCCCTCGCCAAATAGCGACCCCAGAAAATCCCGATGTCCTGCTTCGTAGAAATGAAGTGGACGTTTCCAATACCCCTCCAGCCCTTTTGGGATGGCCTTACTCAACTCACCCGGCGACAGATTGAATCCCAAAGCTTTCCAGATCGGGTCCCAGGTCCATGCATACTCACTGCGGTACTCACGGCGATACCACTCCGAACCAAAAAGCACCAGACTGGCACAGGCTGCTGAGTCCTTTAGCGCAGCATCAAAGCCGCCCAACTCAAGGAGCAAATGCTGCAGCTCACCGTACTCTTCGAGGCTGCAATGGTACGCATAGAGTCCGCGCTGATCGGGAGCTGAAAGCCCACGACGCTGGAGAAAGCGTCCCAGCCAGGACGAGCACTTAATTACGGAGTACGACATGTACAACCTCCCTGATTGAACTCCCCGATCCCAAACCCGATCAGTGCACACCTACCCGGGACCACAAACCAAGCGCAGCTGGAGTAATGCACTCTTTAACAGGATTACAAGGCCCAGTAATACTGCTTGATCTTCTGTGCCATTAGCCTGCGGCGTTCCGCCAGGAACTCCTCAAACTGGTCAGGCTGGTATGCCGCAAGATCTTCCGGCAGGCAGTTAGCTGCCAGGTTGGCCTTGAGGTCGGCAAGGAGCGTGATGGCTCCATAGCGCGCTTCGCCGCTGTCACACTGGGCGAACACGTCAGCTAGGTAGGTGGCGGGGGCGGTATCGCCGATCTTGATGTTCACTTCCTGCTGCACGTACACGTAGTTGGCCACCTGGTTGTACTTGCTTCGGAGCAGCCCCCGCTGCTTCAAGAAGTTCTTCGGGAAGATGTGGTGAATATCGCCATGGTGCGTGAGCATGTCGCGCACGGTGATGTCCTTGGACAGGAAGCCTTTGTCACCTCGATTGGCCTGCGCTGCCCAGAACACCTTGATGGACGGTGCGTTGACGGAGGATGTGGTCAACGCCTGCGGCAAGCCGAAGTCCCAGAAGGCATCGGAAAGTTCAGCGGCCTCGATCTCGCCCAGCACCTCGGCGAACGGACGCTCGTGAACGGCCTTGATGTCCTTGTCGAAACGCGACTCCGGCGAGCCCGAGTAGCGTCCGGTGAGCAACGACATCACGAACCAGCGGCGCACCCAACTTTCGATATTGGGGTTGTTGCCCAGGTCGCGCTTGAGCTTGAGGTACAGCACGTAGGCGAAGTTCAGCGCGTTGATCGAGCCGATCATGGAACTGTCCACGTAGCCGGCGGAACGGATGATCATCAGGAAACGCTTGAAGTGCGTTTCGTTGATGAACTCCTTGACGCCTTCGCTCAGCGTCTTGAAGGACGCCTCCTCGATTTCCTTCTCATAGCTGCGGGTCTCGAAGTTCCGCCCTGAGAGCAGGCCAACCAGATCGGACAGACGCCCCCGGTTGAAGCGGGTGGTGAAAGCCACGCGCAGCATGTCCGAATAGCTGGGGTCGTACAGATCGTCGTTCTCGCTTTTCAGCCAACGCATGGCACGGAAGTAATCGGTCTGTACGAATGTTTTGTCGTTATTCTCGATGTGGCCGTAGAACTCGGGGGCGATGGACAGGTGGCAGAAGTAGTCTATGGCCTTGCGCAGGGTGTTGCCGTCAAACTCCTCGTTGGCGGCAATCTTCGACATAGCGAAGTCCGCCTGGCTGAGCACCACACCCTTGGAGTTGATGCGGATAAAGATCTCGGTCACCGTCTCGATATCCAGATCCGCCGCCAGCTCTATCAGGCCTATCTGCTTCTTGGTGATATCGCACAGCCTATCCAGGCGCTCGTAGAGCAGGTCTTCGTCCACCCCCTGGTTCAGCTCCAGGTAATCACGGCCAACCTTGTGCGCCTTCAGCTCACCGCTAACGATAGGAGCGATATCAGAAAACCAGGCCTTGTCCTTCTCGATTGCCGGGTTGCTAACCTCGAAGCGCTCTTCGATAGGGTGGAAAGCGATGCGGATACGCACCTGCTGGTAATCCTGGTTGACCACCTGCTGCCCGACGATGGCTGCCGTCAGCGCCGTGACCCGTTGCTGGCCGTCGATCAGCACCTTCTTGCCCTCGGCCAGCGAACCGTTCTTGAGTTTCACCGTCGGGTTACGCCAGGCAATGATGTAACCCACCGGAAAGCCCTGGTACAGGCTGTCCATCAGGTCGCGCACCTTGGCGGCATCCCATACGAATGGCCGCTGGATTTCCGGAATGGCAATCTCGCCGGACTTGACCCAGCTCAGCAGGGTTTCGATCAGGTGCTGGTTAACGGAGTATTTCTGGGCAGACATAGGCAACATCCTTGTTGGACGACGTTGTCAGATTGAGCAGTTCAAAATGGGATGTTTGAAGCCAGCAACCGACCGACAATTAACTCAGCGCAACCCACTCGCCCTCCCCGACACCAGAGCGAATAGATCTGATCATCTGTTCAACAGCCGCCCGTTCAATGCGCTGGCGGTTTCCAGCCTGATATCTGGCTTGAAAGTAATCCAGTCCGATGCGCGTCAGTCTGTAACCCTCAGATGCTAGCTCTATCCGCCCACAATCCAGGTGCGTCTGGAAATTCCCTAAGAATTGCTTCAATGGAAACGGTTTTCCCCGATCCATCTCAGTAACCTCAAGAACGGCTGCCATGTATGTCCACAGCCGGCGCCCTGAAGGGGTTCTCGCCAGTTTGTAGAGCTGAATAGCGTCATCCATTTTGAATCCTTTCACTCCACCGTACTGCTAATAGCTAAGCTGGACTTGGTTAGATATGGCACTTTGCCAGATGGTACCAAATTGGCAGCTGCCTCCAAGTGCACATCCTGGTCATCGAAAAAGATGTGCGGGGTGAACGCGCTGAGCACCTTGGCTTTGCCGACCCCGCCCAGGAAGAAGGCCTCATCGACGTATACGCCCCAGGCGCGCAGGGTATTGATGACTCGCATCTCCGACGGGGAATTTCGGGCGGTGACGATGGCGATTCTGATCGGTGATTCCTTGCCGCCGGTGGGCAGACGCTCCTGCAGCCGGGCCAGTTTTATCAGCAGGCTGGCATAGGGGCCTTCGTCCATCGGTGTATGTTGCAGCGCATCCTCCTGAGCCTTGAAAGCGTCCAGCCCCTGGGTTTTGTAAACCAGCTCGCTGGCGTCGGAGAACAATACCGCGTCACCGTCGAAGGCGATGCGCACCTGACCCTCGGGAATTTGCGGGGCGTTGGCCGGCGGGGCCTTGAGGATCGCCGCAGCGCATTGCCGGGAGTCGATGACCTTTTGCGCGTCCTCCACATTCGTGGTCAGGAACAGGTCCACGTCGAAGGCATCCATGTAGTCGGCCACCGATTCGCCGCCGGTAAAAGCTGAACGGGTGATCGCCAACTGGTCGCGGCGAATGGTCTTGAGCACGCGGATGCCGGTGTCCGGGCTGTTGCGCGACATCACCACCACCTCAACCAGCGGGGAGGTCTCGCCGCCTTTCATATGCCGGTTGAGATCAAGTAGCGCCTTGACCAGGTGATAACCGGTACCCGGTGCCAGCGGCTCGTCCTCACGCTCCTGCATATAGCGGCGGTAGTTGTCGATCACGCTTTCCGGGTCAGCCTCCAAAGCGGCCTTGAACATCTGATCGGACTCGCTCATGTCGAACAGAGCCGTCGCGGAAATCCCCACCACCAAGGTTTTGCTCAAATCCAACGCCATCACCAACGCTTCCCTCTGTCCTCTGCATCGCCAAAATGGCTATGTCATGCCGCCAGAAAACGAATTTCCGTGACCTCTTCATTCAGCAATTCGGCCGCCTCTGGATGGCTGGCCGCGTACTCCAACAAGCCGAGCTGATAGTCGATGGCCGGAGCGGCTTGCTTGCGGAACTCCAGGAAGGACACGACGTTATCGCCTGCGTCCTGGGTCAATTGTTCGACCCACTCCTGATTGGCAGCAATGGCCTCGACAACCACGGTACTGATCTGCAGCCAGTCCGCCTGCAACTCTTGCAGCACCTCGATGGCGTACTTCTCACCCGCGGTGCGCTGCTGAACGTATGCCTGCATGAAGCCGAGATACATCATGCGTTGCTGCAGGTTTTTCAGCACATCGAGGGACTCAACGAAGCCTTTGTCAGTGGCACCTGCCGCCGCCCGGTTCAACGTCAGCTTGGTGACCTCATACTGCTCGCGCAGATTGCCAACCTGATTTCTGAGCCCCTGCAGGTCACCCTGCTCGGCAGACTGGCGGACCGTCCAGAGCACGGAGCTGAAGCGCGCGCTGTCACGCAGCTCTTCCCGGGCCTTGGCATCACGGGCCATTTCGATCAACACATCGAGCTTTTCCGACTGCTGATGCAGCTGCTCGGAAATGCCATTGAGCTTCTTGCAAACAATGGCAAAGCCGGCAACCGAAACAGCCAGATTCAGCCCTGACAGCGCCAGGTTTGCATACTGCAGGTTTTGCAACACACCCAGCGATTCCTGCGCACCACTCAGCACCTGCTGAAGCTTGGCAAGTTGCTCTGACGCCTGGCCTGCATCACCGGGGAATTGCAGATGGCCAACGATCTGCCCGCCCTGTGGGTTACCTGCGGAATACCTGACGACGCCACCCCAGACGGTATAAAGCCCGGACCGAATACCCTCAACAATCTCCGGGGCAGAACTGATGGTTCTGGCAAGAATTTCTGCGCTCATAAACACGCTCTCAAACGGTTAGCAAAATCCTCGTGATCCGCAGCGACAAGGCCAGCACGGATCCGCGCAATATGGACGACAATCGTGGTCAGCCCTTGCAGTTCTGGCCGCTTCTTGTTGCTGAATGCCCAAACACCTGCGCTGACAGTGCCAACCGCCGTAAGCGGCAGCGCCGCCAACATGCCCGCCGCAGCAACTGAGCCGACGGCCGCTACCGAACCCAACGCACCACTCAGCAGGCTGCCCCCGGCAGCCCCTAAACCCAACTTGCCCAGTGGCCCAAGCAAAGCAGTGAACGAGCTATTGAACCGCGCCCGGCCAAACCACGAACCACTGCTAGCCTGGCTTTCCGGCTCAGCCAGCTTCTCAACCAGCTTCGCCAGCACCTTCTCCTCGATGGCCGAGGTGCTGTCTGCCTTGCTGAACTCAACCTTCAGCTCACTGGCGACATCTCGCACAACCTCGTCATAACTGACTGGCTCGCCTCGGCGCAACAAACTGGCCAGGCTGACACTGCCCAACGCGCGGATCTCGAAAGCGATTTCGTCGACAGACTTGTACAGCTCTCTAGCCTCGAAGCATTGAGCAAGACGCTGCCGCGCCGAACCATCGCCCAGCAGGCGATCATTGGCTTTATCCAGCAGAATCTCGGCGATGGCGAGCAGTTCATCCGGCGTCGCCAACTGCAGCACTTCCTCCAGCCCGATATGCCTTCTGATCAGTGGCCGTCTTTCGTTATTGCTCATACATAGATCCCTTGCATGCATGATCTAAAAGGTTGTCGTTCGCACGTGACTCAGCCTGCTTGTGGCAGAACCAACCGGCCGGCTATGGCGTCACCGGTGGAATAACCGTGGGGGGCGGTAGCCGCGAAAATGGGTGAGATTGACAGACTTGAGGCACACGAGGATTTCCTTATCTACAGTTGGCCAGAGAAAGCTTTTTGGCTTAGCGAACCAGCTAATTTCTCCTGAACATCAAGATCATTCAGAAGGCGACTTTTATACGACTGAATGGCTTTGTAACTATCAAGGAATGCTATTTGCAGCTCGTGCGGAGGTAGCGCCACGGGGGTTTTCGCAATTAGGCCAACATTTAATGTGGGCTGCGCTACAGCACGAGTCTCACGCTCGAAATAGCCTTGAACTACAGGATTCTGAAGGTAGCGATAAACATACTCCCGGTTTACACCTTCACGAATCGGTATGCGTGTAACTGCACGCGCAATATTCCATCCGATCATTGCCTCGCTAACCCAGCCGACACGACCAATAGTGCCTACGCACGCAATCAGAATTTCATTCCCTTTAAGCCTTGATTTCCTATGCTTTGAGTCAATGCTCGCCGATACTCGCCTAAGCTGATTGACGTCAGGAGTAACATCAGAAAGGTCGCCAGACCTCACCAGTGGAACCCCATCCTCTTCATTCTCCCCCGGTTGAACAACGCCGTAATTCAGCTTATCGCGGGGATCAACAAGCGTTGAAAGCTCGACGACATCCCACCCCTTCGGATTGGTCACCGGGTCGCCGAACATGTCCAGAAACACGGCGCGGAGGAAGTCGTCGGCGAGCTGGATGGCTTGCTGACGTTTGCGGCGGATGGCGTCGGCCTTGTCAAGGATGGCGGCGATGCGCTTTTGTTCGGGTAGGGGTGGGAGGGGGATTTCCAATCCAGCCAAGTTTCCGCGAGAAATTCTTTGCCTCGTTGTACCAGTAACATGCCGATCTATCTGGTTTCTGAAGCGCTCTGAATTTATCAGATGCATCAGCCACCTGTTATCAATCCTTTCGGAGTCAGGGCGTACGATACAAATATCAACGACCGTAACACATCTACCCATATCCTCAGGAAATATACACGCACGGCCAATTGGGTCTGGCATTCGCGCGACCAAAATATCTCCAGCCTTGAGGTATGAGCACTTCAGCTCATCAGCCCTCTTGGAGGTCATAAATCGATTCGATTTATCAATAAACTCGCCAACTCCGATATCCGCCAGTTGGATTAGCCTTACGTCACCTTCAGGGTCTTGATCTTTGCTTTCTACCCAATCGCCATCAGAAAATAAGCCCGAGCGACTAATAGCCTCACTAAACTTAATTACCGGCCAACTCACAGCATCCCCTCCAACGCATCCAGATCCGCCAGGATCTCCTGCTCCAGCCCTTTGAGCCGTTGCAGAATCACCTTCGGGTCTTCGTACTGCTCCTGCTGGTACTCCACTTCCTTGTAGCGGTTGATGGAGAGGTCGTACTTGTTGGCGGCGATATCCTCGGCCGGCACGACAAAGGCCTTTTTGCGCTTGTCGCCGAACAGGGTATTGATGGTGCTGGCACTGAGATTGCCCTCGACCATCTGCCGGTATTTGTGCCACTGGGCGATGGCATCGGGCAGGTCGTTGCTACCCTCGCCTTTCAGCTCGGTGCGCTTGTCGTCAAGCGAGTAACCGTCGGCCTGCAGGTCATAGAACCACACGCGCTCGGTAGTGCCGCCCTTGGTGAAAATCAGGATGGCAGTGCTGACGCCGGCGTAGGGTTTGAACACACCACTGGGCAGGCTAACGATGCCTTCCAACTGGTTGTTGTCGAGCAGCTCCTGGCGCAGTTGCTGGTGCGCCTTAGATGAGCCGAAAAGCACGCCGTCCGGCACGATCACGGCGGCGCGGCCACCGAGCTTGAGCGAGCGCAGGATATGGGCGACGAACAGCAGCTCGGTCTTCTTGGTTTTCACCAGGCCAAGTACGTCTGGGTTGGTGCTGGTTTCGTCGAGACTGCCTTTGAACGGCGGGTTGGCCAGCACCACGTCGAAGAAGTCCTGCTCCTGACGCGGGTAGTGCTCCTTGATGGATTTGCTCAGGGAGTCCTGGTAGCGGATGTTCGCGCCGTTCACGCCGTGCAGCATCATGTTCATGCTGGAGACGCGCAGCATGGTGGTGTCGAAGTCGAAGCCCCAGAACATCTGGCTGTTGATGTGCTGGCGGTAGGGCTCGAGCAGGTCGCCGGAGTAATGCCGGTTGCCATCTTCGTCGGTGAAGGTGCCTTCCGGACTGGAATGCACGCGGCTGAGGTATTCCATGGTGCGGGCGAGGAAGCCAGCGGTACCGCAGGCCGGGTCGCAGATCACCTCGGTGGGCTGTGGGGCGATTAGCTCGATCATGGCGTCGATGATGTGGCGCGGGGTGCGGAACTGTCCGTTGATGCCGGCGGTGGTGAGCTTGCTCAGCAGGTATTCGTAGATATCGCCCTTCACGTCGCTCTGGGTCAGCGGCAGGTCGTTGACCATCTCCACGGCGGAGGTGAGCACGGACTCGTTCTTGATCTCCAGGTCGGCGTCCTGCATGTACTCGCTGATATGGCCGAGGCCTTCACGCTCGCCGCCTTCGCCGTCGGCGCTGCCGAGTTTGGCGAAGAAGGGGTAGACGCTCTGCTTGAGATGCTTGTGCAGCTCCCTGCCGCTCATGTTGCGGAAGTTCTTCCAGCGCAGCAGTTGGCCTTCCGGCGTATTGGGGAACAGGCGGTCGAAGGCTTTGCCGGTGCGGTTGGCTTTGCGCTCGGCCACGTCTTCCTGCATGTCGAGCATGCGGGCGAACATCAGGTAGCTGATCTGTTCGATCACAGTCAGCGGGTTGGTGATACCGCCGGTCCAGAATTTTTCCCAGAGTTTGTCGATATCGTTGCGGATTTTGCCGGTGAGCATCAGTTCATCTCGTATTCGGATTCAGTGTCGGTTTCTGCCAGCAGGTCTTCATCATCGGCGCTTTCGGTCAGCGCCGCGATGCTCTGCTCAGCAGGGATAAAGTCGATTTCCAGCGCCGCCTTGTCGACGAAATAGGCCGGCAGCTGGGCTTTGATGGCGGGCGCCAGGTTCTTGAATTCGCCCACTTGTTTGACCAGGTTGCCCTTGCCGCTGACCAGTTGACCCTCGGCCTTGACGTAAGCTTCCGTAGCCGTTTCCAGGCCCTTCTTGATCTTCTCGAAGCTACCGAGGAAGGTGTTGAGCTTTTTGAAGACGGCCTCCGCTCGGCTGGCCAGCGCGGCAGTGTGCTTGTTCTGGTCTTCGTAACGCCAGAGTTGGCGGACGATGTTGAGGCTGGTCAGCAAAGTGGTCGGTGTTGCCACCAGGACATTGTTCTCAATGGCCTGCTGGAACAGGGTTTCATCAGCCTTGAGTGCCTCGACAAAGGCGGACTCGATGGGGATGAACATGAACACCATGTCCGGCGAGTTCAGCCCCGGCAGCTTGTAATAGTCGCGGTCGGCCAGCTCCTTGATGCGGCTGGCGACGGCCTGCACATGTTCCTTGAGCGCCACGGCCCGCTCGCGCTCATCTTCGGCGTTGACGAAACGGGTGTAGGCGTTGAGGGATACCTTAGCGTCGATGATCAGATGCTTGCCCTGCGGCAAATACACCACGGCATCGGGACGCTGCCGGCCTTCTTCGGTGGTAATGCTGACCTCGCGCTGGTAGTCCTTGCCCATCTGCAGTCCGGAGCGATCCAGCACGTTCTCCAGCACCAGCTCACCCCAGTTGCCTTGCAGCTTCTTCTGGCCACGCAATGCGGTGGAAAGCTCATGGGCCTCGGTGGTGATTTGCTGGTTCAGTGCCTTGAGGGATTCCAGCTCTTTACGCAGCTCGCCCTGCTGGGTGGTTTCGCGGTGGTGGATCTCCTGCACTTCGCGCTTGAAGGTGTCGATGGATTGCTGGAAGGGCGTCATCACCGCGCTCAGGCTGAGCTTGCTGCTCTCCTGCAACGCCTGAGCTTTCGCTTCCAGGATCTCGTTGGACAGCAGCTTGAATTGCTCGCTAAGGCTGGCTTTCTGCTGCTCGAAGTTGGCAACCTCGCGAGCATGGCTGGCCTCGCGCTCATCCAGTTCCGTCTTGAGCTTGGTGTATTCGCTGTTCAGTTCCGAAAGGCGGGATTGGAGTGCTTCGTATCGCTCGGCAGCAGCTACTTGCTGAGCCTTGATGTCCAGCAGTTGCTCACGGACTTCGCGCTCGGAGGTTTCCAAGGCCTTGCTGCGCTTGCCTTCATTGGCCAGTTCATCCTTCAACTGGTCCCGGTCGGCTTGCAATTGTGCACTGGCCGCCTGAGCCGTACTCAGTCTGTCACGCAGCTCAGCTACCAGCTCCTCACGTTTCTGAAGGGACGTTTTGAGCTCCGCATGCTGATTGCTGAGCGGTTGATAGCGGCCCAGAAGCTCGTTGTAATCCTGAGACTGGATGGCCATCTTCTGGCGAATTTCGGCAAGTTGCTCACGTGCCTCACGCTCGCCCGTTGCCGCTACCTTGGCGCTGGCATCCAGCTCTGCCAACTCGTCCTTGAGGGTGTCACGCTCGCCTTGCAGCGAGGTGGTTGCAGTTTGCGCAAGAGCCAGACGATCACGCAGATCAGTGACTTGCCCCTGTAGCGCTCGCCCATCAGCTTGAGCCGTTTCCAGACGCTTGGCGGCTTCGTGATGCTGCCTGCTGGCATCTTCCAGCTTCAGCTGCAACCTGGCACTTACGTCCTTACTCTCTTGCTGCTCCTGGTTCAGCCGCGCCACGTTATCGAAGGCTGCCTGCAGCTGCGCCTTCAATTTGCTTTCTGCGACCTGAAGCTCGTGGCCTCGCGTATCAGCCGCCTTGAGCTGGTCACTCAGCGCTGCACTAGCTGCAACTGCCGACGCTTGCGCTTGCTGAGCCTGCTCAAGCTGGGCGACCAGTTGGCTAACTTGCCGCCCCTGGCGCAATGCTGCCGCGAAATATCCCAGCAGCGCGCAGGCAAGCGCGAGTACCGCCGTGATGACAATGATGTCCGTGGTCCATTGACTGGCTTGCATAGGCACTCCTAGTGACTGGCGGGCGGGGTATCCCCGCGCAGAAAGGGCTTGAGCACGACCACCAGCTCACCCACGTCGGCGGGGGTGAACACGCCGTCGATGCCTTCGTGGGAAATACTGGAGAACGGGGCATCGTAGAGTTTTTCGATGACGATGCTGCCGTGCTGGGCGATGTAGCTCTTGAGCAAGTTCATGAAGCTCACCTGCTTGGCCGTGAGTCTGGGGTGGGTATGCAGGAATTTGGCGAAATGCTGCTCGATGGCCTGCGCATCCAGACCGATCAGCTCACGCACGGTCAACTGCAACTCGCCGGCGGTACGGCCATAGAAGTCGTTGAGCACCCGCAGGCTGACACCCGGGTGCGTGGTGAGGATGGTTGAAGTAAGCGAGTCCAGCTCGTGCTCAGCGATCGGTTCGCCCTTGTGGATCTTCTGCAGAGTCGGATTGGCGGCCAGCATGCCGTCGAGGATGTCCTTGAGACGGCGGCGGTAGATCATCGCCTCGTTGGCACCGGCTATCTTGACTTCACGCTCACCCTCCTGCACTCCACTATCGGCGGTGCGGGTGCCCGGGGTGTTGTAGAGGGGACCATCACCCGACTTGCGATACTTCATGATCCCGCGCAGCTCCTGACGAGCGTGCTCCAGCTTGTCGATGCTGGCGTTGAGCCAGAAATCTGCGCTGCGCACCTCGGCGATCAGCGCGTCCTTCTGCCGTACGGCCTGAATATTGATGGCGAGTTTGTCCAGCTCCTCTAGCAACGTGATCTTGCCGTCGTCGAAACAGCTGGCCTTCTCCACCAGACAGCGCTCAATGCCGGCGATGAGCTTGTCGAGCGCCGTGGCATGTTTGTCCCGCAGGACACGGGCCGACATCAGCGGGGCGATGGTGGTAACCAGCAGATGCTGAGTCTTGGCGTCGAACTTTTGTAGCTGGTCGCCTTGCTGCAACTGGTGCACGGCCCGCAGCTCACGTTTGACGGCAACGCTGCTGTCCGGCAGGTCATTGATGTCAGCACGCAGCAGTTCGATCGCTGCATCGAAGGCAGCTGCATGGTTGTGCTTGATCGCGGCCTGCGCCAGCTCCAGACGTGCTTCGAAGGTGGTTTGCAGGAGCGATTTTCCGCCCTTGTCCTCCGGCTCCTCGTACTCCTGCTCGAAGAAGTCGAAGTTGCCGTAGTGATCGAAGATGAGGAACTCGGTCTTGTGCTTGCCCTGACCAAACAGGTTGGGACGCAAGCGCGTGCCACGGCCGATCATCTGCCAGAACTTGACCCAAGATTTGACCGGTTTGGCGAACACCAGGTTGACCACTTCCGGCACGTCGATACCGGTGTCGAGCATGTCCACCGAAATGGCGATGCGGAAGTCGTTATCCGGCTTCTTGAATTCCTTGATCAGGGTGTCCACGTGCGGAATGGCATTGTGGATGACCTTGCAGACCTTGGCGCCGTATTGCGGGTAGAGCTTGCAGAAGAGCTTTTCCAGGTGCTCGGCGTGGTCCTGACGCTGGGCGAAGATGATGGTCTTGCCAACCAGCGAGCCGGTTTCATCCTTGATGCCGTTGTTGATCAGGTTTTCCAGGATGATGCGGTCAGTGTCTTCGCTGAAGATCTTGCGACCGATGTCCTTGCCGGCGATGGTGGTGCGCCTGGCTTCTTCCTCGCCGAGGTCTTCTTCGAGCTGACGTTTCTGCTCGTCGCTCAGGTCGTTGTAGTGAATGCCATCGCGCAGGAAGTCCGTGGTGAGGTCTTTGACGCGGAACGGCACCAGATAAGGGGGATCGTTGTTAATCGCAGCGTCCAGCCCGAACTCGAAGGTCGGATCGGTGGTTTCGCAGTCGAACATGTCGAAGGTGTTGCGGCTGATGAACTTCACCGGGGTGGCGGTGAGGCCGACCTGTAGCGCATCGAAGTAGTCGAACAGATCGCGATACTTGTTGTAGATGCTGCGGTGGCTTTCGTCAGCGACGATCAGGTCGAAGAACCCGACGTCGAGCTGGGCGAAGCGGTTCATCATGCCCGGGTAGGTGGCGATGTAGACGCGGGCGGTCTGATCGACCTTGTTGGTTTCACCAATCACGCAGCGCGGTTCGCTGGGCAGGTTCTGCTTGAAGGCATCATCGGCCTGAACCCGCAGCTCCTTTCGGTCACACAGGAACAGCACGCGCTTTGCCCAGCCGGTACGCAGCAGCAGCTCAGCCAGGGCGATGGCCACGCGGGTCTTGCCCGTGCCGGTGGCCTGGATGATCAACGCACGACGACGCTGCTGCTGAAAGTGTGCAGCGACCGTCTTGATGGCTTCGATCTGGTAGGGACGGTCCGCGATCTTCAGGTCGGGGTTGTGCCGCTCCAGTTCCGCGATACGGTATTGGCGCTGGTAGATCAGGTATTCAAGGCTGTCTTTGCTGTAGAGGCCGTACACCGGGCGATAGGTGTTGTACTGCACATCGTCCCAGATGAAGGTTTCGTAGCCGTTGCTGTAGAAGATCACCGGGCGCTGCCTGCCCATGCGTTCGAAGCCATCGGCGTACATACGGGCCTGTTCACGACCAGCTTGCAAGCTGACATTGCCGGACTTTTTGGCTTCGATCACAGCCAGCGGCTGGCCGTTGTCACCCCATAGCACGTAATCCGCGCGTCCCTTGCCGGAGGCGTTATCCGGAAAGTCGACCTCAACTTCCAGCCCAACCTGAGTCGGGTTACCGACATCCCAACCGGCCTGGAGCAGCATGGCGTCGATCAGCAGCGTACGGGTCTTGGCCTCGTTCCATTGCAGGCTGTCAGCGACCTTCTGGCTCTGCTGCTGGCGCTTCTGTTGATCGGGCTTGGCCGGCGGTTCGAGCCTGTCGAGGTTGCGGGTGCGCTCCTGCTCAAGCTTCTCCATGACCCGCTGCAGTTCTTCCTGCTGCTGGTTGAGCTCCTTCTCGTAACTGGAAACCGTCTTCTGCAAACCGGCCAGCGCAGCAGTCGGGTCCTGCACCTCAGCAAAGGGCGAAATATCAGCCTGCGCAGTGCCGTAGTACTTGATGGCCATGTACATAGCCAGCTGGTGAGCAGTCTTCAGCGCCAACTGTGCGTTTCGCAGATCACCTTCGGCGCCATGGGCGGTATCGTTGCCCTGAATACGCAGAAAGTTGATTTGGTGAACCAAGGGCTTGCTAACGCAATCGACGAATACCGGATTTTTTACCAGGTCGTAGAAAGTCGACTGCGGCATGCGCGGCAGCAGCTCTTCCTTGTAGATGGCTTTGGTCAGCTCTTCGGCGAAGCTGCGAAGGCGCGTCAGTGCGCTGCCCGGATCGATATGCAGTACGGCCTCAGCCAGACCAGCGAGGTTTGCCAGCAGTTCGTTGCCGGGGCGGAGGAACTCGAAATTGACTGATTTCATATAGGCGATTCTGTCCATGCCAGTCCTACAGCGAGGACCGTGCCAAGTTTTTACTCGATGCCGTATTTGTCCATCCAATTGCTCAGCGTTTGCTGGCTTTTGAGGCCTAGCAGGCTGGCCGCACGGGTCTTGTTGTTGCCAGTAAGCTTCATAGCCTGACGCAGATAATGGCCGGAAACCTCGGCGATTACCTCTTGTAAATCAATACCTTGGGATACATCCAAGGACAAGACATTGGCCTGACTTTGCGGCTGTTTGAACAGTGCTTGCTCAATATCGTGAGCAGCAATCAGATCACCTGGACACCAGAGCGCCGCACGCAACAAAGTGGATTGCAGTTCGCGAACGTTGCCACGCCAGGGGTGTTGAAGGATAAGATTTTTTGCTTCTGCGGAAATTTTCTTATCGCCGAGGCTGGCATCCTGGCAGGCAATGCCGGCCAGCAGCTTTTCCGACAGTAACAGCAGATCGCCTTCGCGCTCGCTGAGCGGCGGGAGATGCAGTACCCCCACAGCGATGCGATAGAACAGGTCTTCACGGAAGCGCCCGTGAGCAACTTCCTGCATCAGGTTGCGGTGAGTGGCGGTGATCAGCCGCACATCGACCTTGAGTTCCTGGCTGGAGCCTACCGGGGTGAAGGTGCCTTCCTGCAGTACGCGCAAGAGGCGCACTTGCACATCACGCGTTAGCTCGCCGAACTCATCAAGAAACAGCGTGCCACCATGGGCCTGTTGAAAAACCCCAGGTCGATCCGCAATAGCGCCAGTGAATGCGCCCTTCTTGTGGCCAAACAAGGTGGAGTCAATCAGCTCCGGCACGATAGCGCCGCAGTTCACCGCAACAAAGGGCGCCGCAGAACGTGGGCCGGCGTTGTGAATGGCGCGTGCAAACAGCTCTTTGCCGGTGCCGGTTTCACCGTAAATCAGCACCGGAACCTGCTTCGTCGCGAGAATCTGCGCCTGCGCCTTGAGTGCCAGCATGCGCTTGCTCTGCGTCACGATGCTGTCGAAGGCAGCATCCACGGGAGCATCCAGCCCGGCGAGCTGGACCAGCTTGTCGGTGCTGATGGTATCGGCGGCCGGCACATACTCGGCCGCGATCTCGAAAGGCACTTCGACCTGCTGAACGCCCTGCTCAAGTGAGGACTGGTAGAAGGTCGCCGGATAGCGCGTTTTGCCCAGCAGAATCCACACCGCTTGCATGGCCGGTGTGCCGGGACTGAGCAGAATGGAAAGCTGATTGCCGGAAGTACACAGGCGCTTTAAATGTTGACTTGCGGCCTGGTAGATCTCCCCGAAATGAACGGGGGAAGACAGGGAAACGTAATGCGCGGCGATTGATACATCGACTTGCTTGCGCAGCCAGGCCAGATAGGGTTCAACGCGCTCGGCGGGATATGAGCAAAGAAGCTCAGCACGATGAAACGCATCTGAGCGGAGAGTAGATACGACAGGGCCCGCTTCGCCGCCTTCAATGGCTTTTAAGTCGTTCCCCCCTACCCAGCAGACCAACACTCTCTGCTTTACTGCCACGTTCCCTGAACTCCCAGCTCTATATCTGCGTATTCAAGGCAGACTCCAATGTGCGACACATCACACTCTGCCGGATACTAAACGATTCGCCACAAGCAGCGACATCTCGAATATGTGCGCGCAATGACATCACCGCCCCTAAAAATCTCTTCTTAGGGCCGTCGACACCTTAGCTTCCAGTCCGCCTCTATTGGGGCGAAGCTCAAACCACCAAGTCTCCCTCTCCAAGCAAATCCTGAAAGAACCCTGCCCCAGCTTCGGTCAGAACTAGGTTGCCCTTCGCATTTCGGTACGCGACGTATCTGGCTTCGAGTTTCTTGACGTGCTCGACGAGATTTCCAGACTTCATGCCGCATGCGATCAAGACCTCTACCTTGTCCTGCCCTTTGCCAATTTCTTCGATGCGCAGATCAGAAAGGCCTGCTTCGTCCTTGAGCAGAATGTCCATGGTGTAGCCGAGCTCCATGACACCACGGAACAGCACCAACAAAAGGCCCTGGAAGCTGCGAGCAATGTCGTCCTTCTCAGCCTCCGACGCCTCAGCGGTGCGGATGAAGGCGAAACCATTTCGCATCACCAGCTCGTAGCCGATGAGCTCGTAGAGCGCGCGGTACTGGTCGAAGTTGTTCACCAGCTCCTCGAAGTACGGGTTGGAAACTAGCTTGCCCTCAAGGCACTGTGTTCGGTTAATCATCTTCCCGAACATCAGTTGGGCATAAAGCTCCGTCGAGAGTTTTCGGTTGAGCACCTTCGACTGATGGAGAGGGGCGTGCGAATGTTCAAGCATGGGCAATCTCCAGGCGCACTTTGTAGTAGCGCAGGCGTTCGGTCTCAGTGGCGAGCGTGCCGACCTCAAACCGTGGGACTAACGCAGCGCCATCGGTGCCTTTGAGACAGCTCAGTCCCACAAGCAAGTCATTCAGGCCGTAGGGCGCTAGATGGCTGCTCAGGTAGCAGTTCAATTCTTCATGTAGGTCGTCGCAGGGGTGTAGTTCCCAGTCAGCCACAAGGCGACTGATCGAAAACAAGCGCTCGTCCTCCTCACGCTTGCGCCCTGGCGTAGGTGACCGGTGTGGTTTGACCACCTGGGGCACGGCCACCGAAACCTTCACGTTGGGCAGCTCAGTTCGCAGGTGTTCAGTCAGCAGCAGGCGGTGATTCCGTTCGGGCCATTCGACCTTTGGATCGAAGCGCCGAAACTTCACGCCATTGAAGATGGGCCAGTTGTCGAAAACGGGATCGTTACTTGGCAGCTGATTTCCCTTAAGCGCCCCGTCGTGCAGGTGTTGGACGGCCCCATGCAGGATGTTCCAGGCTTGCTCGATCTTGTCGTAAGCCTGACGCTGTGCAGCACTCTGCTGTACATAACGCATCAGTGATCCTCGGATCACATCAATGTCGTAGCGATAGGAACGAATGGCCTCGACGTTGTAATAGATCGAGGTGGCCAGCCGTTGATGCCCATAGCGCACCAGGTGATCACCGATCATAGTCAGCGCCTGAAGAGCCGGTTTACCCTCCTTCAAGTCCGTGTTCTCGGCTAGGAACTCAAGGGCGGGGAGAATGTTTCGCAGGTAGATACTGTTGATCTCGCCCAGTGCTTCCTTGGCCGCTGACACCTCGTCAATGTCGTCATAACGCATTTGATCGACGATCTCGCCCAAACGGGTGAGGCGCGATTGGAGGGCCGACACGCACTCCTTCATCTTGGACAGCGCGCTGCGGATCTCCTTACGCAGCGCATCTACCTGTTCCTTGAAGTCCAGATCATCTTCGCTGAGCGATTGCATGCTGGCGAAAATGCCATAGAGCCGGTTGAAGGACGCCCGGATCAGCTCGTAGTCAGCGCTATTCAGCTTCCTCAGACGGGCACCGTCAAAGTGACGGAACATCTCGATAATGAAAGGCGCAAAGACCATCACCCCGCGTGCATGATCAACCTGGATGACCAGGCCCACGCGCTCCAGATTATCGATCGATAGGGCAGCCTCCAGCTTGCGCCGCGCGGGCGGAACATCCTTCGCGGGCCGGTCTTTGTTGAGCGGTCCCACCCGGTCCAGTAGCTCAGTCAGCTTGCGCTGGTACATGGCGATGCGGACCTCTTCACCTTCGCCAACCTGATCCATGTAGTCGATTAGGTCGAGAAACAGTTTTTTGTTCTCGATCATGCTGATCGTGGCGAACTCCGCATTGACGATCATTCGATCGGAGCCTCTTCTTCCTGCTCAGATGGTTCCCCCAGGCTAGCCGGTGCCTGATCACCACCTGTCGCAATCGACGTCAACGACTCACATTCGCCGGTGAAGACGATGGTTCGCTCGTCGCTGTACGACTCATCTACGGCTTCGAAATAGCTGAGGTTCATGAACTTCCCGAGCACTTTGCCGATAGCAGGCGTCCACTCCGGCGTTGCGCCAAAGATGCAGAACCCATCGGCCTCCGCGATGTCTCGAGCGGATTTCAGGTTGGCCACATCCAACTGAGAAACCTCATCGATTAGCAGAGGCATCGACACCTTGCTGTCGCTTTGCAGCAGCTCCTTGAGCAAGAAGGCCAGCACGCGAATGTTGATCATCACCGACGTGCCGGTGGACTGCGCCTCGATCTTGAACTCTTCACGGCCCAGCAAGCGAACACGGTATTCGACGCTGTTGATCAACTTGGCCAAGTTCAGCGTGGAATCGCGGCGCTGGTCGGACTCAAAGAACTGGGTAAAGAAACTACCCAGGCGGTCATACAACACCTGTGGCGGGAGCTCACCGCCACTCATGTTCACGGCCTCAAGCACGGCCAACAACTCATCAAACTGGGGGTGCAGCGTGCAGTCGATGCAAATCTCCGCGATATTCGAAATCTTGATGGACTTCAAATGGTCTTCAATCTCGCCGATAAAGCTGGTGATGAGCGTTCTCGTTGCACGGATTTGCCGCATCTGAATATCGGTGTCGGCATTGTGTGCAGCCACCTGATGGAAGAGGTTATCCTCTTCAGCAGTAAGCCTCGCATACAGCAGGGCATAGCGATCATGGAGCTGGCGCAAATCATTGAGCTCATAGGCGGCACGATGCGCTTGCTCGGCACTGTTGTCATCGAGCGGCACCGCATCCAACAGATCGGAGACCTGCTTGCTGGACTCTTGCAGCAGAGTCACAAGACTCTGTGACCGATACTCCATTTCGTCGATCAACGCCTGGTTGACTACTACGTCACGAGGCTCGCTCCGCTGGAACCCGGCTTTGAACAAGCCCAGGCGCGCATGCAGCATATCCGTGATGCGATTTGCCCAGCGCGTAACATTGCTGGCTTCTTCTTTGGCACGCTCCAGCGCATTCCAAGCAGCATCCCTCTGCGCCTTGGCTTCGCCATACCGCGTGTTCGCTTCCGCAGCCCGCCCCTCTAATAGGGCTAGCTGCTCTTTAGCATCCTCGAATTCACCTTCGAGGCGCTGAAGATCCGCTTCAATGCGTTCAGCACTTCTGAGCAGGCCGATCTCGCGGTGATCCTTGGCAATCACTTCCCGCAGTTCCTGGCTGCGGACGGCCAGCTTTTCTTCTGACTCCGAGACAAGCGTCGAAAGTTCGTTGTAACGCGCCTGGGCTTTGTGCAGCTGACCAGTCATGTTGTCCAGCTCTGCCTGCTTGCGCGCAAGCAACTCGGCAGCGCTGTAGGGTTGCAGCAGGATGCTCGTCGGCTTGCCAAGGAAGCTGAGCTGGTTGCTCTCGACGTTAAAAAGCCCAGCGAAGCGTTCAATCACATCCTGCGTAGTGGCCTCCAAAACCTCACACTCAACACTGAACGCCTTCTGGTTGAGGGAGTAAAGCCGGTCAGCGGTCTGTTCGCTCAAAAGATCCAGAACACTGCTGGTCCGGCTCTTAATCCACTGCTCAGCAGCGTCAATCAAGGGTCTAAGCTGCTTGAGCTCGCGGTTTTTTTCCTCGAACTCGTTGCGCAGCTTCGTCTTGTCGTTACAGATTTCGAGGTCGCGCCGGGTTTCTTCGAGAACGTCGAGACGAATTTGCAGGATTTCGTCGAGCGACATGCCTGCGTAGCCAGTGCGCGCCGCACCGAGGTCAATCGCATCCTTCCGGATCAGCTCGAAGGCCTTCTTAGTGTTAGTGGCTATACCTCGGCATTGGTTGTATTCAGCCAACAAACGGGTAGCCTCCCGTTCCATCTCCCGACTACGATCGTTGCGCGCCGAGTATTCGCCCGCGCGCTCCTGGCGAACGTTCAGCAGTTGCGCCGTCACTTGCTCAATACTGTATTCAGCGTCGTGGAGGAGATTCAGTAGATCGCTAGACCGCGACGAAAGCTCAATGAAGCTCTGGTCGTATGCATTCCAGTAGCGTTCTCCGTTGCGGATCGCCTGGAGACGGTCTTGAGTGGCACGCAGTCGTTGATAGCGGGCCATGATGTCGCCGAAATTGACGTTGACCTCAGCCTCGGTCCGGGCCTTGCGACCTTCGATGATGGTCGCAATGGTGTCCGGCATAGTGCGCCTATCCTTGGCCCCGATGTCGAAGGACAGGTGGATCAGGCGCTTCCAAGCATCAATCTCGCGCTGCTTGGCGCCACCATTCTTGAGCGGGAGCAGACAATAGCGCCCAGCATCCGCGCGGGTAGGCTGGTGCTTGTACATACGCTCCTTGATGGTGGCGGTGTCACGGATCAGCACGCCGTTCATTTTCTTCAGATCGGCCGCGACCGACTTGATGCTCAGCCCAGGGACAGGCGCGCCCTGGCCGCCGTTGATTGGCGAGTAAACGTTCCAGAAAAGGTGCTCGATCTCACCATACGCGCACGGCACACCAGTACGCTCGTAGCTGAAGGGCTTGCTGCCCTGGCTCAAGACAATGCAGAACGGCCCATGCGGGTTTTCCGCCTCCAGAATCACGAAGGAGCTGCGCTCAGGGAAATAGAACTGGTAGGTGGAGTCGCGGCCATAGAAGCCGTTAGGATTTTTCAGGCCAAACTTGCGCTCACAATCGTGCAGGTTCTCTTCGGGCAGCAAGAAGAACTTCATCGAATTCAGGATCGAGGTCTTGCCACCGTTGTTGGCACCGAGCAGGCAGATGTGCTCGTTCAGTGGCACCTTCACGTAGCAATACTTCCCGCTGTTCACAAGGATGATTTGCTTGAAGGTGAACGACCAGTAGAAGTCTTCGATACTCATGCGTGCATTCCCTCGCCTGGCACGGTGAGCAGATAGGTCTCCTGCTCCAGAACTGCGTTCTGCCGACGCACGTAGCGGATGATTTGATCAGTTTCGGGCGACAGGCCCGCATATTGGAGAATGTCCTGACTACCCTGCTCGGAAAGGCTATAGCGAGAGCACCTAAGGCGTTGCTCGACGTCGTCCGGGGCCAAGAACCGTAGGGGGAGCGCGGGCAACTGCTTGCGCAGTGTGGCGTACATG
Source organism: Pseudomonas sp. BN606 (assembly GCF_029873115.1). Taxonomy (NCBI): domain Bacteria; kingdom Pseudomonadati; phylum Pseudomonadota; class Gammaproteobacteria; order Pseudomonadales; family Pseudomonadaceae; genus Pseudomonas; species Pseudomonas sp. BN606. The sequence goes on from NZ_SSOF01000072.1 coordinate 47,189, forward strand.
CGCAGTCCACCCGGATCGACATCGAACAAGCAATGCAGTTCGCTGAAGGTCTCCAGGAAGGCTGTGTTCAATCGGTTGGTCACTTGGTTGCCCGATCCGTAAATCAGCTCAATATCGGTCGGTGCTCGATGTAACAAGCCGGCAACGAGAGTGAGCGTTCTCTCTAGCTCGAGAAAGTTCTCTAGGTTTTCTGCAATCACCCCAACCGAGGCAATTGCCCTGGGTACATGCCAATAGTCGGCCTCGTAGAGGGCCACCACCGGATGTGGATGCGACTGAGAGCGCATCAGCAAGTACGCGCCTGAGACACTGGCGCGGTGGCTATCACCATCAAGAGCAGCGCCAACTCGGCCAGCATGCCCAGACGGCCTGAAGCGTTCGACCAGATTGGTGAATGCTACCGGGTCAGTGATGTTGACCTGGTAGCGGGTCTTACCTAGTTTGGTTGAACTGAAAATACGCGAGAGTTCGGTACGCGGGTATCCGGCCTCAACAAGTCGATCAAGCAAGACATCTAAGTTGATCGTTTGGCCAAGCTGAATTTTGGTCAGGTACCCACTGATGATCGCCGACATTCTGAGGTATGCCTCTCCGAGTGGAATGCGCAGTACTCATCTCTTACCGGGAGTAGTCATGGCGCAGACACCTGGCTTACCAGATGCCTTAAAACCCGACGACTCGGTAGTGCATGAGCGATTCGCTTGGGAACACCTGCGTGCGTTTTGGCACACAGATTCGGTTACCTAGATAAGGCTCGCCAACCAAGGTCGAACGACTGCTTTACGCTCATCCAGATCGAGCGTAGCAACCCCATCCTTCACCAGCGCTTTCTTGTCCCCGGTATGGGGGTTGGTAACGTAGGTGCTGATGCTCGGTAGCATGTTCGGGTTTGCGCTCCAACGCAGGTTGAATGCCGCCAGCCTGGGAAACCAGAACTGGCTGGCGTACGGCAAGTTGTCGTGGATCCACCAGGCCAGTGGCGTCCAGTCCTTGCGCTCCTCATACCAAGACAGCAATTCCGGCACCACGATGCAGGCAGTCGCACCCAAATGCCCCTCGGCGTCCGGGTAATCCCAGATGTGGGAGGCGTAATTTTTCTCGTTGGCGGCACAGCTGTACTGGTTGTTGTTCTCGGCGCCCTTGGCATTGACTGCCGGCGCTCGGTAAGCCGAGCGAATGACTATGCGCCCAAAGCGTTCCTGCAGAGGCTCTAGCAACTGTTCGCAAAGCCCTCGCCCGGCCTCAATGGCGCGATCAGGATAATCCGGAATGTTGGGGATGCCCTCAATCTGGCTGATTTCCGAGTAGAGGAAATCGCGCATGAAAAAGTGCTTGGATAGCCGGACGCGCCCCAGATCCTCGAGCGTCTGTACCGTTGCTGGTTTCTTCATCCTGTTTTGCTCCTTGGCATTTCGCTTGCGTGCTGCGGCAGGGTTCAGGCCTGCTGCTCAGCTGGCATCTGAGAGAGCAGGTTGAGTTCCAGATCCGCCCGGTCGACCCAGACCTCATTCAGCTCGCCTTTGACCGCTACGCCCAACTGACGGAAATCACTGACCTGCTTGACCAGGTTAGCCTTGCCATTGACCAACTGATCGCAGGCCTTCTTGTAGGCATCCTGCGCCTTGTCCAGGCTGTGACCGATGGCGTCCATGCTGCCGAGAAAGGTGCGTAGCTTGTCGTATACCTTGCCAGCCCGCTCGGCCAACTCGGCGGTGTGTTTATTCTGATCCTCGAAACGCCACAGCTGGCGCACGATGTTCAGGCTGGTCAGCAACGTGGTTGGCGTCGCCACCAACACGTTCTGCTCGATGGCCTTCTGGAATAGTGTTTCGTCCGCCTTCAGCGCCTCGACGAAAGCCGACTCTATGGGCACGAACATAAAGACCATCTCAGGCGCATTCAGCCCCGGCAAGTCAAAGTAGTTGCGGTCAGAGAGCTCTTTGATGCGATGCCCAATGGCCGTCACGTGCTCGGCAAGCGCCATGCGCCGCTCGGCATCGTCTTCGGCATTGATGTAACGGGTGTAAGCGTTGAGCGAGACCTTGGCATCGATGATCAGGTGCTTGCCTTGCGGCAGGTAGACGATCACATCGGGGCGCTGGCGATTGATCTCGCCAGTGAAGCTGACCTCCCGCTTGAAGTCCTTGCCATTGACCAGACCGGAGCGCTCCAGGACGTTCTCCAGAATCAGTTCACCCCAGTTCCCCTGCGCCTTCTTCTGCCCTTTTAGCGCGGTAGTGAGATCCTGAGCCTCCTGGGTGATCTGTCGATTCAGTTCCTTCAGGTGATGCAGCTCCTGGGTCAACGCAGCTTGCTGCTGGACATCCTTGTGGTGAATGTCTTCAACCTTGGTGCGGAAACCCTCAATCTGTTCGCGGAAAGGTTTAAGCAGTGCGTCCAGTGACTGTTGACTGTGCAGCGAGAACGCCTGGCCTTTGGCTTCGAAGATCTGGCCAGCAAGCTGCTCGAACTCCAGTTTGAGCTGGTCGCGGCTTTCCTTGAGCAGTTGCTGCTGCTCGGCGAAGTGCTGCTGCTTCTGATCGAGAGTGCTGCTCAATGTGGCGTGTTCCTTGGTCAGGGCCGCAAAGCGATCCTGCAGAACATCGTGAACTTGCTGTAGCCGGGTACTCGCCTGCTTGAGCTCATCATGCTGCTGAAGCAGTTGGCCATATTGAGCACGGGCGGCGCTGGCTGAGCTCTGCACCTCGGCCAATTGGGAGGATTGATCGCGATATTCGGCACGCAAGCGCCCAGCTTCTTGCTGTGCGAATTCGACCTGTCGATGAAGCTGCTCAACATGGGCCTTTTCCGCCCGCAGACCAGCACTCTGCTCACGGAGCTCATCGTCTTTCTGATGAGATGCAGCCATGTGCTGCTCCAGTTGCGACTGACAGATCTGCAAGGCTGTAACCGCCTCTCGACGGCGCAATACCTGCCAATAGACTGCAACACCTGCCAGCACAACCAGCAGCAAACCGGCACTCATTACCATCCACGACAACCCAATCATGTTCATGCTCAACACTCCCTAAGTCCGGAAGCCCAATGGGGCCGCTTGAACGTCGACCTCAAGATATGTAGCTTTAGATGACTCATCTAGAGTGTTTACGTGTACAGGTAAAGTTTTCGAACAGATGGAGCAGCCATGAAACGCAAGCAATCAATCGAGTCCGTGCGCTGGGATCTAGCGCTGCGCTATCGCCTGATCGAAACCGTGGTCTGGTGGGAAGGCCGCCTGACCACCAACCACCTGATTCAGAGCTTCGGCATCAGCCGTCAGCAGGCGTCGAAGGACATCAACTCCTACATCAGCGATTACGCGCCAAAGAACCTGGAATACGACAAGCATCTGAAGGGGTATGTACCCAGTCGGCACTTCAAGCCACTGTTCATCGACGACAGCGCCAGCGCCTATCTGCACCTGCTCAACCACAACCATGACCGCGCCCCTCATATCGAAGGCCTGGCACTGGCCTACGCGCACACCGAGGTGCTGCAGGTACCGGATCGCACGGTACGCCCGGAACTGCTGCGCCCGCTTCTGCGCGCCTGTCGCGAGGGGCTGCGCCTGGAGTGTGAGTACGTGTCCTTTACTACACCGGATGCCGAGACACGCTTGATCGCTCCGCACACGCTGATTTACACCGGCATGCGCTGGCACGTACGCGCGTACTGCGAGAAGAATCGCGATTACCGGGACTTCGTATTAAGTCGCTTCCGCGGCGCGCCTGAGCTCATGGATGACCCGTCTTCCAATGGACGCGACCAGGATGAGGGCTGGAGCACTCAGGTGGCTGTGGTGATCGAGCCGGACTCACGACTTAAGCCGGAGCAGAAGGTGATCATCGAGACCGATTACGGGATGCGAGAGGGTCAGTTAGTGATCGAAACGCGCGGTGCCCTGGTGCAGTACGTCCTGCAGCGCTACCAGATCGACCCCACCAAGGTGCATGCCAAGGCCACCGCTCAGCAGATCGTTGTAGCCAACCTGGATGAGCTTCAACCCTGGCTATATCAGTGAAGTGCTGTTAACGGTTCTATTCGACCGATCCGCCATAAGCCATGCGCGCCAGCCCCACAAAAGCGGGTACCAGCCCTGCGAGCAGCAAGACCTCATAGAAAGAAAGCAACGTAGTCATGGCACAGCCTCCTTCGGGGTAGTGCCTGGACTATGACCCGATGCAGTAACGAAGGCGATCTGTCTACTTTTCGTCTGTAAACAAAGCGGACAGATGTTACAAGCACTGGACTCTAGAGCACACCCAGCCAAACCTCATTGCTTTCAATGATCCGGACAAACGCCTGAGCGCTGAATCCGTCCGGATAAAGTGTGGCTATCTCTTCTCCTGCCTCAGCCTCCTGTTCGAACCCCCTCAGGTGGTGCTGCTCGTCACGCAGTGCGACTTCGATCACCTCACGTGATACGACTGGAGGACCATCAAGCACCTCCCCGTCCAGCTCAATCGAGGTGTCCACAACCCAGGCGTGCAAGTCCGGCAACGGACCGGAGATCCCCAGTCCCAACTCGTCACGCAAGACAGAATCCTCCGTTAATGCTTGAAGCACCGCCGGACTTTTATGCTTCAACTGCCTGGCAGCCTTGCGTAACGTGTTTGTGCGGTGAAGCCAGACTTCGTGACCGTTGGAACGGATAAATCCTGATTTGACCTCAAGCAAAAGCAGCACGCCCTCGAGGCACGCCAGCAGATCAATCTCCCCCGCATCTCCCTCATCCTTGCGAGACGGCTGATAACCCACAACGACGCGGAAACCTCGCTGCCGAAGAGAAGCAGCCAGTTCGTGTTCGACACGCTCTGTTTCGGAGCGAAGCTCAGGTCTACGCGCCTCCACGCGACGCAGATTATTCACCGCGGCAGTGAGGCTGTTCTGTCTTCCTGCAATCCAGGGAAACTGAAAGCTGAAGCGCCCCACCTTGTAGAAAGGCCGCTCGTACAGCCTGGGCGTCGGTTGATTTGGAGCTTGCTTGATTTGCTCGGACAGCGCCTGAAGGTCACTGGTCCAGAACTGCAGGATAGCTTTGGCGGCCTCCGGGTCGCCCGAGGGATGCTTATCACTGACCGTCCAGGCGCGGATCCGCTCCACTTTCTCCGGCAATTCCGACCAGGTCATCGGAAAGCGATTCTCTCCCTGCAGTAGCCCCTCAAAAGCCAAGCGGCCCAGTGCCGCTATGGGGTCATCAGAGTCAGCCAGGTATCGGCGATAGGGCTGCAGATAGGCCTGTTCGAAAAAAGCGTTGGTCAGCTCACTGGCCAGCATGGCGTGGTGCAGCGAGACATCCGTGCCGTTTCTGAGTCTGATACTTTCGCCCAGCCCAAAAACCACCTGCAGATAGAGCTGGCTGCAAATCGCTTTGATGTATGCGAGCTGGTTGGCTTCATGGTTTTCGGCGCTACCAATCACCTGCCCTGCCAACTCAGAAGCCGCAAAGACATCAACCGCGCGACGCATCCAGTAGTACCACAACAGCTGGCTTTTTCGCTCAGTACGCTGCCAGCGCAGGGTACCCTCGTCCGTTTTGTTGAAGATGACTGACTGCCCTGGCTTGAGCTGGTAATCGCATTCACTATCGAAGCAAAACCAGTCGATGGAACGCTCGTAATCAATGAGCTCTCGCGTTGCCTCGATCATTACGCCGACCGTTTCCAAATTCACAACGCATTCCGCGCCCTCCCCTGGCTGCGGAAACAGTATCGACGACAGATGCTGCCTCAACGAACGGCCAAGCACATCCGTAGAAAGCCGAAAGTCAGACTCACTACAAGTCTTCAGCTTGCGCAGAATGATCCTCTCGTAAGCAACCCAATCCATGCCTGCAGGATCGTCACCAGCCTCCCCGAGACGGGCATAGGCCAGTACGCTGAGATAGGAAAGCAACTCCAGCAATGACAGCGACTGCAATTGCCGCTCAGTGCTCTTGATAACCGTATCAAAGGGCTCTAGCTGCAACAGCAGACGCTCACAAACTCCGAAGAACGTCTGCCACTCCTCGCAGGTGCGGTTATTTTGAAGCTGAATCCAAATAGGCGAGTCCCGGCGTGTGAAAAGCTTGGAATAGCGAATAGCCCAGCGCAGTTGAACGGGGTGATAAACAGCCAGGTGATCCAGCAGCTCAAAACTGATCGCGTCATCAAAATGCAGCACACGCGCAAGCGCAAGACTGGCCAGAGTAGCTCCCTCTACATTTGCGGGGTGCCACCAGAAATCGGCTGCAGCCAGTCCAGATGCACGATTTCTCTGGGTGTACTTTCCGCTTGGTCGCTGGTCGAGAAAGTCATGCAGACACTCATCAAGCGCAACGCCGGAAGCGAGGTAGCGCGCATATCCCGCGAACTGTGTCTGGTAGTAGTCCTTACACCGCATGTTAGGAGGCACCAACGCTCACCCCTGGCATAGCACCGAAGTCCACCGACCAAGAGTGGGATCTGTAAGCCTATCAATCAAACGCAATACGGTTGGCCCTTCGATTGAGTTCTACCCCCGTTGCCTCAGTAGCATCGAACTCTCACTTGACCAACCGTAGCCCTGCTCCACCGCGAACCTCAAAAGCTCTAGCATCTCCAGTACCAGGGACAGCCACAGGTGCCATACCAAACAAGATCGGCGTCAGATCTGCAGATGAAACACTCAACTCTGATGCAATGGCACTGAGCGATTTGCCCTGGTCTCTGGCGAGCCCCAAAACCTTCTGCAGCACTTGCGATGTTTCTCGGGGAGAAGGATCAGGCTCGTTAGTTCTTGCCCCCATACTGGCAAGCTCAACACAGAAGCTTCGATAAACCCACTCGGTCAAAATCCCGACTTTTCCCAAGCGGTAGGCAAGAGCCATAGCGGAGACGTTCCAGATCTTCTTCATCTTGATGACATCCGCCACGGACCTACATTTCCACCCCTGAGCCAAAATGGTCTGCTTAGGCATCAAGAACGCCGAAGCAAAGGCGTTTGCTTCGTTCTCAACCTCTTTACCCTTGTTCTCGCCATGCCTGTGCAGAACCAAGTGCCCCAGTTCATGGGCGGCGTCGAATCGGCTGGCTTCAGCCGATTTCTGCGTGTTCAGAAATACGAAAGGCGTTACGCCTCGACGCCAGCAAGAGAACGCGTTGACCTGGCTCGTTTCTTCGGCCAGGGAAAAAACACGTACACCTTTCGACTCAAGAAGGTGAACCATGTTCTTTATAGACAGTAGCCCCAGCCCCCACTCCGCACGCACAGTCTCCGCAGCGGCTTCGGGATCCATGCCAGAACAATCTGGAACAGACGCTTCTGGCAGATGAAATTTGCTGTCGATCCAGTCGCTGAGCATATAAGCAATGCCGCCCGCAGCGAGCGCTGCATCTCTCTGTCCAGCAGTCATACGAGAGAACGAACGGAAACTGGCGTTCTCATCAGTAGGCGCGTCGACATCGACACCGCTGAAAAAGGACAGCGGAAAGCTAAGAGCCTGGGCAATGCTGCTCAGGCTCTCGTGCGACGGAATCAAATCACCGCTTTCGTACAAAGATATCGTTTTGCCACTTAAAGATGTGGCATCTGCTAGCGACTTCTTTGTCCATCCACGGCGTTGGCGGGCGAGCACTAATCGGGCCGGATTGAAATCGCTGGTCTCGGTCATGATCTCGGTGTAACTGGAATGTCGATATCGGGAGCTGTATCAGATCCGTGGTTGTCTTCTGGGGCATCCAGAACGAGCGCCGGCATGATAAAGCGCGGATTCCAGTCGTCAACCTTTCCGTTTTCGCCGATGGTGATCGGGCGCGAGAGTTCGTAATGAACCGTGCGATTCTCAAGATCAACATAGAACAGAAGGATCCAGAGCGTCTGCTCACCTTGTTGATCGTCGATGAAAATCTGTCGACTGCGTCGCTCTACAGGGAACAGATCGGCCTGCCGGGCGTTGTAGGACACGCTTTTAGTCGTGCGGTTACCACGCTTGTTCCGAGTCTGCGGATTTTTGACATACGGGTTACCTGTATTGTGGTCACCGCAAGCAACCGTTACAGCATGCTTACCGTCGAGAGAGACCACACGCGGCTGATTACTTGGGTCAGCAGGTTTCCACCCCTTGGGAAGCATCTGTTGTCTAAAGGCTTCCGTGCCGAAAATCCAAGCCAGGGTGCCATCTGACCCCTTGGGCTGCAGCGGGCCAGCCAAAGATGCGGACCGAAAGCACTGTAGCGCTGTAGCTTTGAGATCCGCGGCAGTTATGCCCAGCAGTTGCTCAATGGCCTGTTCGGGAGGAAGGTCAGCTATGCGATGAAACGGATTGCTCGGCGCCATAGGGAGTCTCTCGTGTCGAGTTCCGGTTTTTATACATCATTTGATGTATAAAAAAAAGAACCCTCCAGCTATCCTCTCTTGCCTTGCCTCCCAAAGGCCATGGACACATCCCAAGCTGAGAACATTTCCAAGCTGCAATGATCCCGCACAGCGCGCTGAACTACCGCTCACCTCGGCAATTCACCCTTCTGATGCAACTCCGGTACCGCAGGATAGGCCCAGCTGTAGCACAGCCTTGGGTCAGACCAGCTTCACCGACCAGATATAACTGAATTTCAGACCTGAATCATTGAAGGGAAGACGGGTGCGTAGTGCCCTCTTCAGCCCTTCCCTTCTCAGGAGTCTGAACGATGTCGATTAACTGCCCTTCCTGTAACTCTGCGCGCGTCACAGCACGCAACCATGCCCGCAAAATCGGTGGTGCAGCCGGTGCCGTAGGTGGAGCCGCTACCGGCGCGGCGAGCGCTGCAGCCGGAGCACAAAGCGGTGCTGCCCTGGGCGCAGTCGCTGGCCCCATCGGGGCGGCCTTGGGCGGCCTGGCTGGTGCCATCCTTGGTGGTTTAGCGGGCGGCGCGGTCGGCAGCCTCGCCGGTGCACGCATGGGTGAAGAAATCGATGCCCGAGTGCTCGATAACTTCGAGTGCCACGCCTGCGGCCACATATTCTCCATCAGCGATCAGTAGTCCCTTCTGCGGTTTTTGGGCGCGCCCCTCATTCAGCCCTTTTCACACCGACTCGGCACTCGACTGCCGGGCGATAGCTAGGCCCTCTGGCAAGGAGATTTTTATGGCTCACCTCATCGAGCAAATGGCTTATGTCGGCGCCACGCCTTGGCATGGCCTGGGCAATCAGCTCACTCAGAAACAACCCCTTGAAGTCTGGCAGCGCGAAGCCGGTATGGACTGGCAGATCCTGGAAAGCCCCGTGCACTTCAAGTCAGACGCGATTGGCCATCTCGGAACGATCCACTCGTTCCCCGAGCAGAAGGTATTGTTCCGTTCGGACACCAAGGCGCCACTGTCGGTGGTCTCCCAGCGCTACCACACCGTGCAACCTCGCGAAGTGCTGGAGTTCTACCGGGATCTGACCGAGGTCTCCGGCTACGAGCTGGAAACCGCTGGCGTACTCAAGGACGGGCGAAAGTTCTGGGCGCTGGCGCGTACCGGGCAAGGCGCTGCACTCAAGGGTAACGACCAGGTCAACGGCTACCTGCTGCTGGCCACCTCCTGCGATGGCACCCTGGCTACCACAGCCACGCCAACTACCGTGCGGGTGGTATGCAACAACACCCTGACCATCGCCCTGGACGGCACTAGTCGCGCGATCAAGGTGCCGCACAACACACGCTTCGATCCCCAAGCAGTGAAAAAGCAGCTCGGCATCGCCGTCTCGCAATGGGACGACTTCATGTACCGCATGCGCGCGCTGGCCGAGCGTAAGGTGCAGTGGCATGAAGCACTGGGCTTCTTCATGAACGTCATGTGCGAGACCAGCCCGACCGGTGCGCTGCCCGAACATCTGCCCAACGAGCGCGCCCTGCGCAAGGTGCAAGAGCTGTACGAAGGCCGTGGTCGCGGTAGCCAGCTGGACTCAGCACGCGGCACCGCCTGGGGCCTGCTCAATGCCGTGACCGAGTACGTCGACCACGAGCGCCGTGCGCGTAGCAACGAGTACCGCATGGACTCGGCCTGGTTCGGCCAAGGCGCGCAGATCAAGCAGCGAGCCCTGGACGCTGCGCTGCAGCTCGCCGCTTAACCCACTATCACATCAACCCTCGCGCCCGGCCGGCCTTGTGCTGGCCGGGCGTTTTTATGTCTGCAGGTGAGCAATATGAAAGCAACGTCATTGAACAGCAGCACCCGCAAGAAACGCCCTGCCCTGCGCCTGGTCAGCACCAAGGAGCTGCCACGCGAGGACTGGCTGCAGATCCGCAAGCAAGGTATCGGCAGTTCGGATGCCGCCACTGCGGTCGGCCTGAATCCCTACAAATCGCAGCTGGAACTGTGGTTGGAGAAGACCGGACGCGATGCTCGCTTGCCGAAGGCTGATCCCCACGATGAGGTAAGCCCGATGTACTGGGGCAATGTCCTGGAACCCATCGTGGCCTGGCACTACAGCAAGCGCACCAAGAACCGCGTACGACGCATCAACGCCGTACTGCAGCATCCCAATCCAGAGCTGCCCTGGATGCTGGCCAATATCGACCGCGAGGTAATCGGGGCCGACGACGTGCAGATTCTCGAATGCAAGACCGCCGGCATAAACGGGGCACGCCTCTGGAAAGAAGGCGTGCCCGAGTATGTGCTGCTGCAGGTCATGCACCAGCTCGCCGTCACCGGTAAACAGGCTGCGGATGTCGCCGTGCTACTCGGCGGCCAGGCGCTGGAGATCCACCGCATCGAGCGGGATGAGCAGATGATCGCTCGCCTGATCGAGCTGGAGCGCAAGTTCTGGCAGTACGTGGAGACCGACACGCCTCCGCCGGCCGATGGCACCGCATCTGCTGAAGCGGCCCTGCGTTGCCTCTATCCCGAAGACAACGGCCAGGTCATCGATTTCAGCAGCCATGCCGGACTGACCGCCGCCTTCATCGAGCTCAAAGCCGTTCGCCAGTCGATTGCCGACAAGGAGAAGCGCGAGGCCGAGCTCAAGCAGATGTTGCAGCAAGCCATGGGCGATGCCAGCCGGGCTGAGTTCGCCAGCGGCTATGTCAGCTGGCGCAAGGCCAAGGACAGCATCGGATTGGACGTCGTCCAGTTGCTCAAAGACAAGCCCTACCTGCAGGCCAAGTACCCGCTGCTGAAACCCGGTGCGCGGCGCTTCTTGGTCGGCTGAATCCAACCGCTTCCATCTGTTCCCTCCCCCTTGGCCAGTCCGTGCCGTTCACGCTGCATGGCTGGCCTTTTTTCGTTTCCAGGAGAACCACCATGTTGAAAGGTCTAGCTCTGACACCCCCGGTGATTGGGCGCATCTCCATCGGCAAAGTTGTTGAGAAGAACGGCAAGCGCCTGCCGGAAAAGGATGATCAGTTCACCATCACCTCCCAAGTGCAAGGTAAGGATGGCTGGCTACTGCACCCGCTCAACGACCAGCTGCGCCAGGGTAAAGAAGACAAGCTGCGCAGTATCCCGATTCGCCTGATGTTCAACGAACCCGAGCTTAATTTCCGCGCCGACTACACCCTTTTCGATCGGCAAACCGGGCGACCGGTTTGTGTGGGTAATGGGGAAACCTGCAAGCGCATTGGCCAGGATGGAATCCAGTCACTGCCCTGCCCCTCCCCCGATGCCTGCCCACTGGCCAAAGGTGGCGCCTGCAAGCCGTATGGCCGACTGAATGTCGTCATTGGCGATGATGATCCGCTGGGCAGCTTTGTCTTCCGTACCACTGGTTTCAACAGCATTCGTACCCTCGCGGCCCGCTTGAAATACTTCCAGGCCATTTCAGGCAACCGTCTGGCCTGCTTGGCGTTGGAGCTGCGTCTGCGCGGCAAGTCCACCCGGCAAAGCCATGGCACGCCAATTTTCTACGTGGACATCACGCTGCGTAGCGGTATGAGCGTGGAGGAGAACCTGCTGGCCACCAAGCAATTGGATGAGGCACGGCAATCAGCTGGCTTCGATCAGCGCGCGCTGGATAGTGCAGCGCAACAAGGGTTAGGCAATGGCACCTTTGAAGACAACGAGGAGGACAGCGGCGCCATTGTCGATGAGCTCTTCCCGCTCACCGAGCCAGCGCCCGCCATCAGCGAGCCCTCATCCTCACAGCGCATAACCCTGGCCGCCAAGCTGGAATCGCTCAGCAGCGAATCGAGGCCCTAACCCATCAGGAGACTCACCATGGAAACACGATGTCTGATCTGCGAATCGACCCTGGTCATCACCAAGGCTCAGGTGCAAGCATTCTCGCTTCTGTTGGGAACCTTAGGCGGCTTCTTGGACGGCTTTTCGCAGACGCGAGACCAGCGCAGTGGACACGGAAACCGCAGTACCGGCGAAAACTTTCAGACCGGACTGGAGCTGGTTACAAGTGCCGTAGAAAGCGCTACCTCTGGGTGTGCCCAAAGCTGGGAGTTCGCTCAGGACGTTCAGCGTTATCACTTCGGAGAATTCGACTGCCTTTGCCTGCGCTGCGGTGCACGTTTCGACCAGCACCTCAGCGATACCGTCACGCCCCAGCCAGGCGATCCGCCAACTGCTCGACCATCCCAAGAATCAGCTGGCGATCCGCAGGTGCGACCGTAGCCAGCAGGCGGCTGATTCGCTGGGCCTGGTCATCGGCTCGCGGACTTGCTTCTGTCAGCAGGTCCGCGGCCTCGCACTCGAAGATGGCAGCAAACTCCAGCAAGCGAGAAATGTTGGGGATGACGATACCCCGCTCGATGCGGGAAACCGCCTCGCTGCCAATACCAAGCCGCTCGGCAACGTCCTCTTGCGTCATACCCACGCGGACACGCTGCTTGGCAATCGCTCGACCTACAGCTTCAGCCAAGTGCTTCTGATCAATCTCGGACATGTCGCCTCCCATCTCGCCCTGGATGGTTGGCGAACCACTTATTGACATGAAGGACCTAAAGAGTTGAATCTCAACCTCTAATGCCTACACACGACTTAAACAGCTAGGGAATCACCTCTGCAGGATGCAGCCCGCTTCAATCCCCCCCTTTCATTTTCAGACCATTCGAGGATCACATGAGCCTGCGAAAGATCATTCTCGTGCCATTTCTGCCCCTGGCTCTGGCCGGATGCAACGACGCCATCGATACCGTCAAGAACGGTCGAATGAAAATCAACGATCAATACACCGTCGACCAAGCATTCAGTAATCGAAGCATTTGCGACAGCGTCGATTGGAACGTCATCACCGATGATAGAAACAGAGAACTCGTCCAGTACAAATGCCATATCACCGGCATCGAGTCGTACTACGAACGGGAAAAACAACGCACCCGGGAGAACTTACTCAGCGGCTTCGATATGGAAAGACGTGCTGCTCAAGTCCACTTGGAACCGGCACGCATGGAGGTGGAGGCAGCCGAAAACGCGCTGAATAAACCGCGTCCTACCAGCAGTGTCTCCTTGGACAGCGACCAGCTCAATGAGCTGCTGGCCCAGGAGGCCTTGCTCACCGAAAATCCCCCTTCACGATCGCTTCAGAACTACACCGGCAGCCCAGAGGTTGCTGAAGCCGCGCAGCGCTACTTCCTCAGCTACGTGCGTGACCCAGCGTCCCCTCAATTCGCCGCGCACAAGCAGAACGAACGGGAGCTGCTTCAGACCATGGAGGCCGCACGCGCCAAGGTGCAAGTCGATATTGACGAAGAACGCGCTCGCCTGAGCGAAGTCCAGAACGCTCGAGGGCAAGAATCTGTAGCTTATGCTCAGCAGCGCCTGGATCGGGCAAAAGAGCTTTATGAAAACCTGCAAAACTCCGTTGCCACAAAGCTTGAAGAGCTGGATGCCCAGCACGCTGCCAAGCTGAAGCAATTTGACGATGCCGCCACCATAGAGTCAGTGGCCGAGGTCTTTCAGTGGGTCGTAAAGGGAGAAGAGATCAAGCTCGTTTGGTCGGGACTGGAAGGCACCTACAGCGACGGGCAGGTCAAGACGTTCGGCCATATCAATCGGCTCGGGAGCCTACAGGCCGTCTACAGCAATAGCGCGGAAACCTATTCAGATCTGCGCCAAAAAGCGCCCCTGATGTAGGCATGCTCATGAAGCTCCTGACAACACTTGTCCCGGTACTGCTACTGGCGTCATCGGTCAACGTCCAAGCCAATGCCTACTGCGACTCCAAACGATCTGCCTATGAGGTTGAAACCTGCTATCGACAATCTTTGGAGGGGCTCAAGAGAGCTGTCGACAAAAGCCTAACCAGGATCGCCAGCAGCCCAAACTACAGTGAGGCAACCAAGCAGAACGTCCTGCAGGAGCAGCAAGCCTGGGAGCAAAAGGTGCAAGGCAACTGCCAGAATTACGCTTGCGTCGAGTATTAATTCCAGGGCCGGCTGCTTCAGCTGGGTCGAGTCAAAGAGGATCCAGCACCGTCTGCGCTGGATGCCGACGAGTGTTTGGACGCCTGGATTGCAGCCTATCGCCAAGAAGAAGGTGACGAAGTTGCGATCATCCACGACCAGATCACCGAATGGCAGCAATGGTGTAGCGAAGGCCGCTTGCCCTGATGAGCTACTGACACAGCCGACCTGAAATACCGGTTCCGCGTAACCCCCTCAAACCGCCAGATCAGTCGAAGGTCTGGCGGTTTTTTTATGCCCCTGCAAACACAGCCGTATGGAGGTCCTATGACTGCCAAGTTCAAGGCCGGCGAGTCCGCTGGCACCTACATCGCCGATGCACCTGTGACCGAAGCCGATATCGTGCAGATGGCACAACGCCTTGCCAGCAAGCGGCTGCGCAAAGGCCAGGCCTTGCATCAACCCAAGGAAGTATTCAGCTACCTGCAGATCCTGCTGCAGGACTATGAGCACGAGGTATTTGCACTGCTACTGCTGGACTGCAAACACCGTGTCATTCGATTCGAGGAGCTGTTCCGCGGCACCCTGGACGGAGCCAGCGTCTATCCCCGGGAAGTCGTCAAAGTTGCGCTGGAACACAACGCTGCAGCCATGGTGTTGGTGCATAACCACCCTAGCGGCGATCCGGAACCCAGCCAGGCAGATCGCGTACTGACCAGTAGACTCAAGCAGGCCTTAGAGCTGGTGGGCGTCCGCACGCTCGACCACATTGTTGTGGGGGCTGAAGGATGCGTATCGCTCGCCGAACAGGGATACCTGTGAAACTGCGCCGGGTTTTCCGTGAAGACACACGTCGAAATTGATCTGCACCGGATAGATTCAGCGTGGGCAGCGTAGCAGCTGCCCACGCCGATCCATGCCCGATATTTTTTTGCCTTGAGAGGCCAAGGCCTAGAGGTATCCCTACACCAGCAGACGGACGCGATGACAACACCATCTGCGATTGCATCGCAGGGCTACAGTGATGCCTGGCCATCTCGTTCCCGGAGCCGGGCCAGAATCCATTCCTGCACCTCGGACTCAACCCACGCTACAGCCTTGCCCCCCAATGCAACCGAGCCAGGGAAGCTCCCCTCCTTCATGACCTTGTAGACAGTAGAACGGCCAAGTCCAGTCAGTCGCATCACTTCTTTCAGTCGAATCAGTCTCATGGTCGGCACTCCGATAATTAGTCCATGAGATGGCTCAGGTGTGTGCAGTTTGAAGACGACGAAGCTGGCTCATGCCAAAGTTGCGCTGCCCGTCCCCATACACCTTGCTTCTCTTTTTGGCGAAGTAGCTCAGGCGGTAGAAGACCGCCCGATACTGCTGCTCGAACAGCTGATGCTGAATCTTCAACGGCGATACGGGCCGCTGTGGGAAGTGAACTCCACTCCTTGCGACGAACCAGTCCAGGCCCAGTGCCACACCCCAGGCTTTGTAGATACGACCCGCAAGCATTTCATCATAGTTGCAGCCTGCAGGATGCAATTTCGAGTAATCGCCCAAGGTGAAGTAGGCATCGCGATTCAGCATTAGCGCTAGGTGATAATGCGGCTGGCTCGCGTCGTTCCACTCGCGCACCCAAACATAGCGGAGCATCGGGTCGTAGGCTCTAACCCCTAATGCTGGCTTAATGGACTGGTCATGCTCAAGCTGGCTCTTAAGTGACTCGATGAAGCCAGTTATTGCCCCTTGAGGCAATATGAATCCTCTGGGTGCTTTTAGGTCAATCCGAATAACCGTCCAGCGCGAATGCATGAGCAAGCTATCCAGCAGTAAGAGGCAGATATTCTTCAGATAGTCTGAATTAAGATCGCTGAGCGCCAACTGAACAGGAAAGCCTCGCCATTCAGTTGCGCTAGGTGGTGGTTGAATGTACATGAGTAGCTCCTATGATGGTTTCATAGGAGCTCTCTGATCAGTAGATATTCACAAACGCTAGATATACCCCCTCCTAATCAATATTAATAATAACTAACCAACATAAAAACACCCACTCATCTAAGGCAGCCTAAGGCAGGACTAACTCCAGCACCTCACTCACCTCGCAGCAGCGCTCCGCACTTATTCCGAACCACGCAGCTCACCTCAGCAGGGCGATCTCTGGTTGGTGTTTCACACGTCCGCATTTGGCTTTTAACATCAACTCCAGCACTGAGTAGGTTTAGGATGGCTAGCGAGAGCTAGGCATGGCTAGCGACGAAAACGTCCGTTTTTGGCCGCTAAGCAAAAGAAATGATCATCTAGAAAAATGCTATAAATATTACTAGTAAGGCATATCATTTCAAAAACCAAAAGGAATAAAAATAAATGAAATCAGATTTTTTAGGAATAAAAAAAGAAACTGTGAACGAACTTATGAGCCGACTTCGCAGATCAAAGTTAAGCAAAAGGGAGATAATTTGGATATTAATCTATTTCAAATCAAAAAAACCCTCTTCCATGAGCAGCGAAATTATAGACCTCCCAAATCTAGACCAAGCAATATCCAGCATGATCGTGGTAAATCCTCGCAGTTTACCGTCAATTAATTCAGGCCTTTGCAGAGAGCTTTTAGAAGAAAAGGCATTAACCTGGGTAACCGAAGACAAAATACAACACGACTGGATTAAAAACAAAATAGACAAGACACCAACAAGTAAAAATATCAAACCAAGAAACCTCCACGAAATAGCTCCAACAAAAATTACAAGCAGAGATTTCTTGATAGCAACAATTGACACATGGAACATAGAGCTATCTGAAAAAAACGACATCGTCGCAAATCTTAAAAAAGAATGGCAATCCAAGAGAAATCCATATAACCACTTTAGCTGGGCCTTAAATGCAGACGAAAGCTACATATCCACCTGCATATGGGACTGGATAAAAAATAACAACACCCACATCCAACCTCTACAGACAGCATTCAGAAGCATCGAAGATGTGATGCAGCATTTTAATCAAGTATCGATCAGCGAATACGAACTGGAAGCCATAAAAAAATACGCAAAAAACCGTTGGTATCAAAAAACCTATAGAGAAAGTTTAAAAGGAAAAAAACAACAAAACCTTCTGCTTTCGGAAAAAGCAATATCGCGACTAAAATCGCTATCCAAGAAGCATGGAATTAAGCGCAATGAAGTAATTGAGCTATTGCTCAAACTAGAAACAGAGCAAAAGCTCTACCTTAAGCAAGCGTTAAAAACTATGCACATTGAGGATTAAGCCCCCGCCGGAAGTATCACGACAATAGGCTGAAACGATGCCCGCTGATCTTAGGCCCACCCAAAACAGCCTCCCGAATCACAGAGCGTGTTCTAGCGCTAGGCTGACGTTATCAAGCACTTAGATCGCGGCCGGCGACGAGCAACATCGATGCTTTGCCACATTCAGGTATGTAGGCAACGACTGAGATGTGATCACGTCGACGACCTATTGGCCAAGCTGAGACTAAGGGGTCAAGGCCAGTAGTAGCACAAGCTAGGCGCGCGGCACCCGCTTTCGGTCGAAAGTTGACGACGGCAATAGGCAGGAACCGGTCAGAAGCAACCAGCCGCCAAGACAGCTAGGGCAGGCCGTCTCTTCGGCAGGATCATCCGCCCGGCTCGATCTGGCGCCAACCAGACACTGCTGCCATGATCTCTCCTCCGCTGCATTACTTCACTCGGCCCATTCTCAAACGCTGACGTCTGCTGCATCGAGTGGAGCAGACCGTGGGGCCATCTTTCCCGGTAAGGCGGCTGAGCAGGGTGCGATAGAGCAGGCCGATAACCGCGCGCAATTCACCTGCGGAGAGAAGCGCTGGCCTGTGATAGCTGCGTAGCGCGATCAGATTAAATCTTGCTCAGGCCCTGGGGTCAGGTATTTCTTCAGAAATTCCAGCTTCGCGAGAAGTTCGTCAAAAGTGACGACATCCACGTCCTTGCAGGCGTTGCGGAACACCTCGAAACTGCGCAATTGAATCGGATCGGTTGGCAAGGTTCCTGCGACGACCACGCACTTGATGGCGTCGGCGCCTGACAGCTGCATTCCCGGAGTGTCATGCCGATGTTGCATCCAACGTTGCTTGAGTTCACTTTGCTGGAACAGGACTTGAGTCACCGCTCCAGAGAGCTCCGAGTTCGGTCCAAATACTTCCTCTCCGCGGTAGGCCTTGGCTCGCATCAAGATCGTCTCTGGTGTCTTGATTTCGACGATGGCCAGCGCCTGGCCATGCTCCTTGAATAGGAAGTCACCGATCTGGGCCCCCGATCCGGTCAAGGTGGACCCCTTGGCATGAAATTGCGTATGCGCCAGCTCGACAGGCCGAGCGAACGCCAAGCTCAGGACAAACTTGTTCACCTCAAAGAATGTCTGCCAGACAGATTCGGTGAATTTGCTTGCGAGCTTCGCTCTGAATGCTTCGATCATCTTGGCGAGGGTCACCCGTTCGATCTCAGCATGCAGCATCATCAACTCCCGAGGAGCCTCAGTCACCAACTCATAGAGTTGCTTGCGTACAGCCTGCACATTGGACCTACGCTCGGCACGCTCCCGGTTTGCGGCTTGCCTTGATCCCTCACGTCGAACTTCGACCAGGGGCGGAGCCACCCGCACTGTTCGCTGGAATCGCTCGGGGTCAATCCGGTTGAGCACATCGTCGTGCACAAGGCCTTGCTTGCTTTGGCGGATTAGCTGGCGGCCGTTCGTCGTGATCCTATTGAAGCCGCGGCGCAGCTTGTCGAGCTCCTCAACACTTACGGAGACTACTCCGTCGCCCGCGTACTGACCCGGGT
Organism: Pseudomonas sp. BN606; assembly: GCF_029873115.1. Taxonomy (NCBI): domain Bacteria; kingdom Pseudomonadati; phylum Pseudomonadota; class Gammaproteobacteria; order Pseudomonadales; family Pseudomonadaceae; genus Pseudomonas; species Pseudomonas sp. BN606. The sequence continues at coordinate 66,257 of NZ_SSOF01000072.1, forward strand.
GCTGGCTAACTACTAGGATCGTTGCATTCGGAATTCGCGAGAGGCCTTGCCACACCTGGTCAAGATCCCTGTGCAAACCGAGGCCGTACTCCGGAGAATCAAAGAGCTTCCAAGGTAAATGCATTTCAATATGACTCGCCGCAGTGGCTGCGTCATCTGGCAACTTGGTGCCGACTTCATCCGCATAGATGACCGTCGTAAAACGACCATTCTTTGGCGACAGATAGCGCTGTGCATGCGGGTTCACATGGATAGGCCGCATGATGATCTGGTTTGGAGTGATGGAAGCCAGCAGTGGCCATTCGCTCTCAGGCGTTGCATGCCAAGTCCGAGTCTCAGCATCCGCAAGCTCGTATGTCCGCAGATAGAGTTTTCGTACAGGCGCGTCCGCCTCAGTCACGGCTTCCAGGCGAAAACTCGCCTCCATCACCTCCTGATCACTGAATGTCTGTGACAGTGCTGCAGCCCCATTGGATCCTTTGGCCATATGGCAATCCTTCGTTGGAATGGTTAGCTAACGCCCCAAACTGGACGGTTACAACAGGCACCAATCGGCCAGAAACAGACGACCTAAATGATCAGACTTGAGCCAGCAATTACCGGTCATGGCGACCGACACCTTACTTAGAGCAAAGGGCTTCTTCGCTGCCCTTTTGGAGTCAGAATTGTCGCTCGCTGCATCGCTCGAGTCACGGCTACTCGCATGGTCAAACGGGCTTGCCTTTCGCGCTCAGCGGAGGCGTTGTCAGTCAGGTATCGGCCTTTCATCAGTCCTTCGTAAAGAAGGACTTCGGTGAACTCCTTGCCCTTTGACTTGTGCATGGTCATCAGGTGGACACCTTTCCACTCCTTTGTCGCAGCTTGGAAATGCTCCTGCAGAAGTGCATCTCGAACGAGGCCCTCGGCACCGGCATAGCTCTGCGTGTTCCTCCAAACTTCCCCTAGACGGCCACGCAGCAGAGTTCCTTTGCCGAGTAATCGAACAAAGCGACCATCAGCTGCGATCTGTTTAATTTCAGCGCAGGCGCTGGCATCCAAGAGCTTGCGCACGGCGATCCAGTCGGCGGCAGGATCGCCCGACAGTTCTAACTGCATACGCTGCTGCGAGATTTCCTGCGCAGCCGCCAATACCCTTTTATGGGCAATTTTCTTCAGCTCCTGCCCTGCGACCACACCGTCTATGGCGTTGACAAGATCTAAGTTTGGCTTGCTTGGCTTCTTTTCTCCTCGCCGGCCGCGGACGTGGGCACACAGATTCCCGAGTAGTTTCAATGTGATCGATTCGGCATGGGGTCCCCCCTCCAGGAGGGCCGCAATGGTCACCGCAGCCAGAGCAGCAGCTTCTTGGTCGAACGCCACGTCATGAGGAATCCGTGGTAGCTCATCAGCATCGCTGGAGAGGTAAGCGGATACCTCTGCCATGAAGTCTTTACTCGGTACGAGGATGGTCAAGGACCAATCTCTGCCGGCCTTCAGCAAGCGGCGTATGATGCCGATCACGACCCTCTTGAAGTCTACGTGCAGCTGGCCTTTCCGGGGGGTATACGTTTGCACCGCGACGCTCTTGTAGGCCTTGCCTTTATTCACCCCATTCATTAGGTCGTTCCCGAACTGAACGATGTCCGTTCCGTTGCTTCGGTGGTTCTCTAGTCCAAAGTTGAAAACGTCCGGATTGAAAGCATCTTGGTATTCTTGGATCCGGGCCGCACTCGCTCCGCGGAATTCATAAATACGTTGCTCAGGATCAGCTAGCGCCATGATTTGGCTGTGCGGCGTAAGTGCGCGTATGAACCGCCACTCATCTTCGTTCGTGTCTTGGAACTCATCCAAGATGATCAGGGGATAGCTTGATCCGTAGATGCGCTGCAGCGCTTTACTGCTCTCAAGCAGCAGGGCTGCGTTGCTCGCGAAAAGGTCGAAATGAAGCAACCCCTCCTCTGCCAGCAGCCGATGCTTTTCAGCCTCTCGCTGATCCTCGGGAAGGCTGGACAACCGAGATGCTGCCTCTGGCGGGGGTAGAAGAATTATGGGGCTATCTGCGCGCAACAGATACCCATGGCTGCGCAGTAGCCCCCAGGTGAAACCATGGTAGGTATTGACCTCAAGCCTGCCGCGCTCTAATGCCGGCAAAAGCTTCCCCGCATGTTCGGCTACCCTCGCGACAGTCGCCCTGGCGAAGCTGAGGAAAAGCACCCGCTGACCGGTTTTCAATTGCTGCTCGCCGATCAGCGCTTCCGCTTTTAGTAGGGCTACGGTGGTCTTTCCTGACCCAGGTCCTCCAAGGACGAGCATATGTCTCGGACAGCCGATAACCGTGTTACGAGTGTCGTCTAGCTCCAGCATTGCCGCTCCTAGATCAAATCAAGAACTTCGTCCAGGAGATCTGGAGCAGTTGGCTTTGGGGGAATGACTGTCGCACAAATATTGGCCAGCGTGCCTACGATGAACGGAGGCAGCTGGCCTTGATTGGTGGCAGTGCAAAGTAATGCTGCAGCGGCTCCATCACCTTTCCAACGTTTCAGCAGCACGCTCAAGATCGCCTTTAGCTCGTCAACGGTGGTTTGATCTGTTGGTACCCTTTCTCTGAGGTCTGATGGCCAAGATTCGCTGGCGACCAGATCGGCAGCATACTTGCGAAGCACAGCCACATCAGTTCCGTTGAGAACGACATTCTCGAACCCTGTTTCGGGAGCCTCGTAAGGGAAGTCAACCGACTCGGTAATAGCCTGCCGCTGTGCCGGCTCTTGCTGGTCGAAAACTGCGTACACCGTTTTCCCTAAGCCACGGTAGTAAGCCCCCATAGCAGCTATCTGAGAGTCGCTGCCGGCATCTAGGATGGGGATACCTAATGCCTCTAACGGCATGAACCGGTTAGGATCTTCCTTGTGGAGCATGCGAGCCACTGCGGGCCAGGCATCATATTCAGTGCGTCCCTCTGCAAGAAGCACACGCCGTGCAAGCAAGGCTTCACAGACCCGCTGCCGGATATCTTGCCTATAGAGCTTGGCTTTGATGCCAGGTGGCATCCCGGCCTCGCGTGCCTGCAGATGCCCTTCCTCCCGACTAACTACGACGATCTGCTGTGGCGTGAATTCTTCAAGAACGTACGGAGAGTGCGACGTGAACAGGGCTTGGGCTGACTTACCTCGGACGCCATTGATGATGCGTTTTTGGATATGGGGAGGGATGGCAATTTCTGGCTCCTCCATCGCAAAGATGACGTTCTGCTTCAGCTCCGCGATGAGTGATAGCAGAGCCAAAACCATCATGTTTATCGTTCCGGTGCCCTGGTGTTGAAACGGGGCGGCATGTTCGCTGCCGTCGCTACGTTGAGCGCCCGTGGCCATGAACACTGTGAGTGTTCGACGGAGGGACTCTCTCGTGAGGTCAGATACCCGCATAAGGGGATCAGTACCGCCATCTGACGGCATGTAATTCCTGATAGAGGCCTGCACACTTGAAAGGATGTTGCTGATCCCAAGCTCCGGCTTTTCGGCAACCTCAAGGTTGCGAAGATCGACAAGCAAGTCCTCCCAGATCTTGAAGTTCTTTTCCTGCTGCAACCTCAGAATGATGTCGAGCAACGAACCCCGTTCTAGGCTTAAAGCTCGACTTCCGGTGCGCACGGTCCGAAGGTAAAGGAACCCGCACTCCCGTTTGTCGGTGTTGCGAAAGGCATCAAATGTGCCGTCCTGCTTTGCAGGAGACGCGAAGTACGTTGAGCCGGTGAAATCATCTTCCTCGGCGTCATATCCACCGGTGAAACCAATGCGTAGGCAGGACTGGACACCTTCGGCATCTGTCCCCTGAGCGGGAGGTCCCTCGAGAACAGCAGAGTGCTCGTTATCCCACCATTCAAGGTGGTCTCTGAAGCGCATTTCCTGGTCCGCATTCAACCCGGTAATCACGAGTTCAATGCTAATGGGGACAGGCTGCCCTTCGGGACCGATGTATTCGCTAGCGTAGAAATCGTGCTCATCAATAACCGGGCGACGTGACAAGCGCTCCGGCCCCAGAACAAGGTCGATAGCCTCGAGAAGAGTGGATTTCCCTATGTTGTTGTCGCCGACGATCACCGCATGATCAGGAAGCAGAATCTCTGCCGCTCTAATCCCGCGAAAGTTTTCTACTTTCAAGCTTGCAACACGCATGTCATCCCTCTTCCCTTGCGCTGATTTCGATCCCATCCCAAGGATAGCGTCTAAGCAAGCACATGCTGTTGATTACGAAGGGGTAATGAAACGTGCCGATGACTCTCAATGTAGGCATGGGCAACATCTCGCCTAGCAGTCAACCCACAGTAACGCCTGTTGATAGGCGAGCCCGGCGCCGTTTAGGAGTTTCGTCGGTATCTGTTGAAAAGACCGCTCTTGGCCGATAGCTGAAACTGACCGATTGCAGGTATCGTGATGCCGTAATCGGCCCTCGCAGCTACCCCAGCTCTTAGGGTAGAAAGCGCGCTGCATCAAACTAGAAGCACGAAGTGCGCATACGAAGCGGAAACTGAATGCTGTAGAGATGCACAAACCCAGGACTCCCAATGGCAGCACAGCAGAGAAGCTGAGCCCTCGCCCACTGGACAAAGGCGGCTGATAATTAACCAGCCTTTCGCTCGATAGCAGCACAAAATCCCGGTGGCACAAAAAGTGGCACAAAATTCGGCAACCACACAAAACACCCGCCCATAAAAAAATCCAGTCACCGCTAAGTGACTGGATTTTCTAGGGATTTTTGGTCGGGACGGAGTGATTCGAACACTCGACCCCTTGCACCCCATGCAAGTGCGCTACCAGGCTGCGCTACGCCCCGACGTTTTCTAGCTCGCTCCGGATCGCCGGAAGCGGAGCGAACTATATCTTAAGCTTTTGAATTGTGGAAGGTTTTTTTAAAAAAAATTCACTTCCGCAACACATGGAGGACGTCCTCAAGCTCGGCAATCATCTGGCGGATGAGCTGCTTGTACTGGGTGGTGTCTTCCTTGGCTTCGTCCCCGGAGAGGCGCTGGCGCGCCCCGCCGATGGTGAAGCCTTGATCGTAAAGCAGCGCCCGGATCTGCCGAATCATCAGCACATCCTGACGTTGGTAGTAGCGCCTGTTCCCGCGCCGCTTTACTGGGTTGAGCTGGGGAAATTCCTGCTCCCAGTAACGCAGCACGTGGGGCTTGACTGCGCAAAGTTCACTAACTTCGCCAATAGTGAAGTATCGCTTGCCTGGAATGGGCGGTAACTCGTCGTTATGACTTGGTTCCAGCATAAGCTTCGACCCTGGCTTTGAGTTTCTGCCCTGGACGGAAAGTGACCACACGGCGAGCCGTGATCGGGATTTCCTCTCCTGTCTTCGGGTTTCGGCCAGGCCGCTGACGCTTGTCGCGCAAGTCGAAATTGCCGAACCCGGACAACTTCACTTGTTCGTTGTGCTCCAGCGCCTGACGGATTTCCTCGAAGAACAGCTCCACCAATTCCTTGGCTTCCCGTTTATTCAGGCCAAGCTCTTCATAAAGACGTTCAGCCATCTCAGCTTTCGTCAGAGCCCCCATACGCTACTTCCTTAACGTGGCATTGAACCTGTCTTCCAGCGAGGTGACGATGTTTTGCGTTGTGTTGTTCACCTCATCGTCAGTAAGAGTGCGCGATGGATGCTGCCAGGTCAAGCCAACCGCCAAGCTTTTTCTAAGCGGATCAATGCCTTTACCGTGATACACGTCAAATAGCCTGAGGTCAGTCAGCCATTCGCCAGCAGCCTCACGGATGGTTGCGAGTACCGACTCGGCGGCGACGTCGCGATCCACCAGCAGGGCAAGGTCACGACGCACTTCAGGGAAGCGCGACAGCTCACTGAACTTCGGCAGCTTGCCTTGCATCACTTCGGCCAGCACCAGCTCGAACATGTACACCGGTTGATCCAGGTCCAGGGCCTTTGCGAGTTCCGGATGCAGGGCACCGAGGAAGCCGACTAGCCGCCCTTCTCTTTCGATGCGAGCGGTCTGGCCCGGATGCAGGGCGGGATGCTCACCCGGTACGAAGCTGAAGGCGCCCAGGTCACCAGCGGCACCGAGGATGGCTTCTACGTCTGCCTTGGCGTCATAGAAGTCGACGGCGTCGCGGCCGTTGGCCCAGCCTACCGGCAGACGGGAACCGCAGAGCACGCCAGCCAGCATGGGTTCCTGCTTCAGGCCTTCGAGTTGCCCCACAAAACGCAGGCCGCTTTCGAACAGGCGAACGCGAGATTGCTGACGATTGAGGTTGTGCTGCAGCGCACTCACCAGCCCCGGCCACAGCGAGGAACGCATGGCGGCCATATCAGCGGAGATGGGGTTGGCCAGCATCAGCGGCTTCACGCCCGGATTGAACAACTCGAACAGCTTCGGATCGATGAAACTGTAGGTGATGGCTTCGTGGTAACCACGGGCGACCAGTAGACGACGCAGGGCCGGCAGCTCAATGGCACCTTCAGCGCGCGCACGCGGAGCCAGACGGGCTTGCGGGTAGCGAACCGGCAGTCGGTTGTAACCATAGAGACGGCCCAGCTCTTCGATCAGGTCCACTTCAAGGCTGATGTCGAAGCGGTGGCTCGGCACATCGACACGCCACTGGCCGGCACCATCGGCGGTGACCTTGAGGTCCAGCGCGGTGAGCAGACGCTCGATTTCGGCGGCGTCCATTTCCATGCCGAGCATCTGGGTGATGCGTTCGGCACGCAGGGTAACCGGAGCTACGCTTGGCAGGCTTTCCTGGCTGACGGCCTCGATGATCGGACCCGCTTCGCCACCGACGATTTCCAGCAGCAGGCCAGTGGCGCGCTCCATGGCTTCGCGGGCCAGCTGGAAGTCGACACCACGCTCGAAGCGATGCGAGGAATCAGTATGCAGGCCATAGGAACGGGCCTTACCGGCAACGGCGATGGTGTCGAAGAAAGCGGCCTCAAGGAACAGGTCGCGAGTCTTGTCGCTTACGCCGCTGTGCTCACCACCCATAACACCGGCGATGGCCAGGGCGCGAGTGTGGTCGGCGATGACGAGAGTGTCAGCGCGCAGGCTAACTTCCTGGCCATCCAGCAGGACAAGCTTCTCGCCCTCCTCCGCCATGCGCACGCGGATGCCGCCGTTGATTTCGGCGAGGTCGAAGGCGTGCATGGGCTGACCGAGCTCGAGCATCACGTAGTTGGTGATGTCGACTGCGGCGTCAATGCTGCGTACTTCGGAACGACGCAGGCGCTCGACCATCCACAGCGGGGTCGGGCGGGACAGGTCGACGTTGCGGATTACGCGACCGAGGTAGCGCGGGCAGGCAGCCGGAGCAGTCACTTCGACCGGACGCACTTCGTCGTGGGCAGGAGCAACAGCAGCAATTTGCGGACGGGTGACCGGAGCAACGTAGAGCGCACCCACTTCACGGGCCAGGCCGGAGAGGCTCAGGCAATCGCCGCGGTTGGGGGTCAGGCCCAGCTCGATAATCACATCATCCAGGCCCAGGTAGGCACGAATGTCTTGGCCTACCGGAGCATCGTCAGCCAGCTCCATCAGACCGTCATGGTCATCGCTGATCTGCAACTCGGAGGCCGAGCAGAGCATGCCATTGGACTCAACGCCACGCAGCTTGGCCTTCTTGATCTTGAAGTCGCCCGGCAGTTCAGCACCGATCATGGCGAAGGGGATCTTCAGGCCGGGGCGCACATTCGGCGCACCACACACAACCTGAAGCGTCTCACTACCGTTACTCACCTGGCAGACGCGCAGTTTATCGGCGTCGGGGTGTTGTTCCGTGCTTAGCACCTCGCCCACGACAACGCCACTGAATGCACCGGCTACGGGAGTAACGCTGTCGACTTCGAGGCCGGCCATGGATAGACGAGCGACCAGCTCATCACGGGAAACCTGCGGGCTGACCCAGCTCCGCAGCCATTGTTCACTGAATTTCATCCTGCTCTCCTAAGGGATTCGTTTCGGACAATACGACCTAGCGGAATTGCGCGAGGAAGCGCAGGTCGTTGTCGAAGAACAGGCGCAAGTCGTTGACGCCATAACGCAGCATGGCCAAGCGCTCCACGCCCATCCCGAAGGCGAAGCCCTGGTATTTCTCAGGGTCGATGCCGGACATGCGCAGCACGTTCGGGTGCACCATGCCGCAGCCCATCACTTCCAGCCAGCCGGTCTGCTTGCATACGCGGCAACCTTTGCCAGAGCACATCACGCATTGCATGTCGACTTCAGCCGACGGCTCGGTAAAGGGGAAGAAAGACGGACGGAAACGTACACCAAGGTCCTTCTCGAAGAACACACGGAGGAATTCTTCGATGGTGCCCTTGAGGTCGGCGAAGCTGATGCCTTCGTCGACCAGCAGGCCTTCGACCTGGTGGAACATCGGCGAGTGGGTGATATCTGAGTCGCAGCGGTAGACGCGGCCAGGGCAGACGATGCGGATCGGCGGCTGCTGCGACTCCATGGTGCGCACCTGTACCGGAGAAGTATGGGTGCGCAGCAGCATGTTCGCGTTGAAATAGAAGGTGTCGTGCATTGCCCGGGCCGGATGGTGGCCAGGAATGTTGAGCGCTTCGAAATTGTGGTAGTCGTCTTCGACCTCGGGGCCTTCGGCAATGCCGTAGCCTATCCGAGTGAAGAACTGCTCGACACGCTCGAGGGTGCGGGTTACCGGGTGCAGGCCGCCGGAAACCTGACCGCGCCCCGGCAGGGTCACATCAATTCGTTCGGCCGCGAGCTTGGCGGTCAGGGCAGCCTGCTCAAGCGACTCTTTGCGGGTGTTCAAAGCATCCTGAACGCGCTCCTTGGCAGCGTTGATCAGGGCGCCGACCTTGGGACGCTCTTCGGCCGGCAAATCGCCCAGGGTCTTCATCACCTGGGTCAGCTCGCCTTTCTTGCCAAGGTAGTGAACGCGAATCTGCTCCAGGGCATCCACGTCTTCAGTTTGCTGCACGGCCTCAAGCGCTTGCGAGACCAGCGCATCCAGATTTTCCATTTACTGACTCCAGATACGAAATAGGGGAAGAGCGCAAGGCCCTTCCCCTATCGGTGACGTTTAGCACCGGGCAAGCCCGGTGATTGTCGGGGACTTAAGCCAGAACGGCCTTAGCTTTCTCGACAATCGCAGCAAACGCCGCTTTTTCGTTCACTGCCAGGTCGGCCAGAACCTTACGGTCGATCTCGATGGCCGCTTTTTTCAGGCCAGCGATCAGACGGCTGTAGGACAGACCGTTCTGACGAGCACCAGCGTTGATACGAGCGATCCACAGAGCGCGGAACTGACGCTTGCGCTGACGGCGGTCACGGTAGGCATATTGGCCAGCCTTGATTACCGCCTGCTTGGCAACGCGGAACACGCGGCTGCGTGCACCGTAGTAGCCTTTGGCGAGTTTCAGAATCTTTTTGTGACGCTTACGAGCGATGACGCCACGCTTAACACGAGCCATGAGTAATTTCCTCTAGAATCTTGACCGATTAACGAACGCGCAGCATGCGCTCTACTTTGCGGACGTCAGACGGGTGCACCAGGGTGCAACCGCGCAGCTGACGCTTACGCTTGGTAGTCATTTTGGTCAGGATGTGGCTCTTGAAAGCGTGCTTGTGCTTGAAGCCGGAAGCAGTCTTCTTAAAGCGCTTCGCAGCACCGCTCTTGGTTTTCATTTTTGGCATGTTCGGATACTCCGCATTCAATCAATACATATAACCGCAAGGCCTGCCAGTGCCCTGGGGGTTATTTTCGCTTTTTGGGGGCGATGACCATCATCAGCTGGCGTCCTTCCAGCTTAGGATGCTGTTCTACGGTGCCATATTCGGCGAGGTCAGCTTCGACCCGCTTCAATAGCTCCATACCCAGCTCCTGGTGGGCCATCTCACGACCGCGGAATCGCAGGGATACCTTGGCCTTGTCCCCATCACTAAGGAAACGTACCAGGTTGCGTAGTTTTACCTGGTAATCCCCTTCTTCCGTCCCTGGACGAAACTTGATTTCTTTAATCTGCTGCTGGTGCTGGTTCTTCTTCGCTGCGGCAGCCTGCTTCTTCTTCTCGAAGAGGTGCTTGCCGTAATCCATGATCCGGCAAACAGGCGGCACGGCATCGGCAGAAATTTCTACCAGATCCAGCTTGGCTTCTTCAGCAGCGCGAAGCGCTTCATCAATCGAGACGACGCCAATCTGCTGGCCGTCAGCACCAATCAACCGCACCTCACGAGCCGAGATATTCTCGTTGATCGGGGCCTTCGGTTGAGTCCGCTTGTCCTGTCTCATTTCACGCTTAATAGTGATTACTCCAATTCTTGGCGACCACGCCGGGAAACCGCTTGTGCGAGCAATTCAGAGAAGCTTTCGAAGGGCATGGAACCCAAATCGACACCCTCGCGGGTGCGCACAGCAACGGATCGAGTCTCAACCTCCCGGTCTCCAATAACCAAGAGATAGGGAACCTTGAGCAAAGTATGCTCGCGGATTTTAAAGCCGATTTTTTCGTTTCTCAAGTCGGACTTGGCACGGAACCCGCTTTCGTTGAGGGCTTTCTCGACCTCGACGGCGAAATCGGCCTGCTTGTCGGTGATATTCATGATCACCGCCTGGGTAGGCGCCAGCCATGCCGGGAACGCGCCCGCGTAGTGTTCAATCAGCATGCCGATGAAGCGCTCGAAGGAACCAAGTATCGCGCGATGCAGCATCACCGGGCGCTTACGGTTGTTATCTTCGGCGATATAGCTGGCATCCAGACGCTCCGGCAGGTTCGGATCGTACTGCAGGGTGCCGCACTGCCAGTTACGACCGAGGCAGTCTTTCAGGGTGAATTCGATCTTCGGGCCGTAGAAAGCACCCTCTCCCGGCTGGTATTCCCAGGACAGGCCGGACTCGTTCAGCGCATCCGCCAGAGCTCCTTCGGCACGATCCCACAGCTCGTCGGAACCCACCCGCTTAACCGGACGAGTGGACAGTTTCATTGAGATATCGCTGAAACCGAAGTCGGAATAGACCTGCAGGGTCAGCTTGATGAAATCAGCCGCCTCTTTCTTTACCTGATCTTCAGTGCAGAAGATGTGGGCGTCGTCCTGGGTGAAGCCGCGCACGCGCATGATGCCGTGCAGGGCGCCGGACGGCTCGTTGCGGTGGCAGGCACCGAACTCAGCCAGGCGCAGCGGCAGGTCACGGTAAGACTTCAGGCCCTGATTGAAGATCTGAACGTGGCACGGGCAGTTCATCGGCTTGACGGCGTAATCGCGGCTTTCCGACGAAGTGGTGAACATGTTCTCGGCGTAGTTAGACCAGTGACCCGAGCGCTCCCAAAGGATGCGATCGACTACCTGGGGAGTGCGCACTTCTACATAGCCGTGGTCACGCTGGACCTTGCGCATGTACTGCTCGAGCACCTGATAGACGGTCCAGCCGCTCGGGTGCCAGAAAACCATGCCCGGCGCTTCTTCCTGCAGGTGGAAGAGGTCCAACTGCTTGCCGATACGGCGATGGTCACGCTTTTCGGCCTCTTCGATGCGCTGGATATAGGCAGCCAGCTGCTTCTTGTCCGCCCAAGCAGTGCCATACACACGCTGCAGCTGCTCGTTCTTCGAGTCGCCGCGCCAGTAGGCACCGGAAATCTTGGTAAGCTTGAACGCCTTAAGGAAACGGGTATTCGGCACGTGAGGGCCACGGCACATGTCCACGTACTCCTCATGGAAGTACAGACCCATGGCCTTCTCGTCCGGCATGTCATCGACCAGACGCAGCTTGTATTCCTCGCCACGCGCCTTGAACAGCTCAATGACCTCGGCCCGCGGAGTCATCTTCTTGATGACGTCGTAGTCCTTCTCGATCAGCTCAGCCATGCGCTTTTCGATGGCCGCCATGTCTTCCGGCGTGAAGGAGCGCTCAAAGGCGATGTCGTAATAGAAGCCTTCCTCAATGACCGGCCCAATAACCATCTTGGCGGTCGGATAGAGTTGCTTGACGGCATGGCCGACCAGGTGCGCACACGAATGGCGGATGATCTCCAGCCCTTCTTCGTCCTTGGGGGTCACAATCTGCAGCGAGGCATCGTCTTCGATCAGGTCGCAAGCGTCTACCAGCCTGCCATTCACCTTGCCAGCCAGGGTCGCCTTGGCCAGCCCCGCACCGATGGACTGAGCCACCTCGAGCACGGATACGGGTTTATCGAAAGTACGCTGACTGCCGTCAGGAAGAGTGATGATGGGCATGGCGCCTCCTCTCCTAGTGGTGACCTCTACCAAAGGCCACATGGGTTGGGATGAGCCAGTACGCGATTCGGTGGTATGCCCGCCGTACGATGGCAGGAGCCTTGCAGCCAACCAGAGCCGAACCAGAGTCACTGGAGGTAATAAAGAGCGGGATGCTTGCAGAAAGCCAAAGCCCCGACAAGCGCCCAATAAAAAAGGGTCACCTGAGTGACCCTTTTTATCGAATTTGGTAGGCACAATTGGACTCGAACCAACGACCCCCACCATGTCAAGGTGGTGCTCTAACCAACTGAGCTATGTGCCTTCGATGGGTGCGCATTCTACGGACTAACTTTTCCCTGTCAACACCTTTTTTCGCTAACTCTCTGAAAAAGTGGATTTTTTACTGTTCATCGCCTCGTTTAATATTTTGCACAGAGGCTAGCCGACCCGTTTCAACTCAGGTAGCATCGTCACATCTGTAAAAAATAAAAAACAGAGATTCCATTATGACGCACACTCCCTACCCCCAGTCCTATTACGCGTTCTCGGCCAACCCGGTACCGGCTCGCCCGGAACTGCAAGGCGAGATCGAAACTGACGTTTGCATTATCGGCGCAGGCTATACCGGACTTTCCACCGGCCTCTTCCTCTTGGAGAACGGCTTCAAGGTCACCATCCTGGAAGCCGCCAAGGTGGGCTTCGGCGCATCCGGTCGTAACGGCGGCCAGATCGTCAACAGCTACAGCCGCGACATCGATTCGATCGAGCGTACCGCGAACCCCAAGAACGCCAAACTGATGGCTGACATGGCGTTCGAAGGCGGCCGCATCATTCGCGACCGCATCAGCAAGTACAACATCCAGTGCGACCTGAAGGATGGCGGTGTATTCGCTGCCTTCACCAAGAAGCAGATGGGTCACCTGGAAGCCCAGAAGAAACTTTGGGAGCGCTTCGGCCACAACCAGCTTGAATTACTGGATGCCAAGGGCATCCGCAAAGTGGCGGCGACCGACAACTATATTGGCGGCATGCTGGACATGAGCGGCGGTCACATCCATCCGCTCAACCTGGCACTGGGTGAAGCCGCAGCCATCGAATCCCTGGGTGGCGTGATTCACGAGCAGAGCCCGGCAATCCGCATCGAGCGTGGCGCCAACCCGGTGGTGCACACCCCGAAAGGCCGCGTGAAAGCCAAGTTCGTGGTGGTAGCCGGCAACGCCTATCTGGGCAACCTGGTTCCCGAACTGGCCAGCAAGTCCATGCCTTGCGGCACCCAGGTGGTCACCACCGAGCCGCTCTCGGATGAAATGGCCAATTCCCTGCTGCCCCAGGATTACTGCGTCGAGGACTGCAACTACTTGCTGGACTACTACCGTCTCTCCGGCGACAAGCGCCTGATCTACGGCGGCGGCGTGGTCTACGGCGCCCGCGACCCGGCGAACATCGAAGCCATCATCCGGCCGAAGATGCTGAAGACCTTCCCGCAGCTGAAGAATGTGAAGATCGACTTCGCCTGGACCGGCAACTTCCTGCTGACCTTGTCGCGCCTGCCCCAAGTCGGTCGGATTGGCGACAACATCTACTACTCCCAAGGCTGCAGCGGCCACGGCGTGACCTACACCCACATCGCCGGCAAGGTGATCGCCGAGACCCTGCGTGGCCAGGCCGAGCGCTTCGACGCTTTTGCCAGCCTGCCGCATTACCCCTTCCCGGGTGGTCGCGTGTTCCGCGTGCCCTTCACCGCGATGGGTGCCTGGTACTACACCATGCGCGACAAGCTGGGCGTCTGATCCGCCTGCAAACACGAACGGCGCCCAAGGGCGCCGTTTTTCATTTCAGTAACTGCCGATCAAGGCATCTGCAAGCGTGCCATTTTCGCTGCATTAACCTGCCCCGCCGCCGCAAGCTCATCGGCCGCTTTCAGCCAACGAGCCCGCTCCACCGATGCCGGCAACTGATTCGGCGCCTGCACCAGCACCGCCCAATTACCCGCCTCCGTCCAGCCCGCCTCGAATGCACCGAAACTCATCACGGCGCGACGCTCGTGACCATGTCGCAGCAGAACCTGCCGGTTTTTACGGTCGTAACCGATCAGCAGCGCGTAGCGCCAAGAGGGCATCCAGCCGAAGCCTTCGCGCAGGTGCACGAGCACCGGATTCCCCGCAGCTACTTGTTCCAGCAAGTCGTCCATCCGGCTGCCCAGGGGATAGACCACAAGGCCATGCTGGCGTGCCGTCATCGCCAACCCATCCCGCAGGGAGGCTTCCTTCTGCGGCAACTGCAGCTCTTTTTCGATCATGCCTGGCGTGACCTCGTCTCCCTGCTGGGTCAGCAAGGCCGCCAACGAAGCCGGTGCGCTCTGGTAGGCGTTCTGGGCGAAGAACGGGACACCGCTTAACTCGACTCGCTCCGGCCCCGAGCGCAGCTTGGGGGACAGCGACTGGGCGCCACAGCCGGCCAACACGGCAATGCAGGTGGCGACAAGGATGGGACGGAACAGGCGGTTCAGGACGGGCACGGCAACACTCGCTGTAGGCAACCTCGAACGGCCGATGATCATACTGGCAGCAGCCCGGGCGATACATCGCGAGAGGGGCTGGACCCGATTCGGGACAATACCGAAGGCGACCTGTATACCCTATCCCACGATAAAAACGCACAACGGCCGATACAAAAATGGCTTACCCATTCATTTCAGCGACAAAAACTTAGTTTTTCACGACGTGCTGTGACTTATCGGTCGGGTCTCGCCATCCACATTCACGACAGCGCAACAAAGGCCTTAGCCGCGCTGTCACCTTCATTGGGCACAATATGGAGAGACCCCCTCCCATGAACACTCCGCTACGTTTCAACGAAGCACTGATCATTACTGGCCGTGCATTCAAACCGTTCCAGTGCGTTGCCTGGGCCCTGCAAGACGGCACCGGCGAACTCAGCATCAGCGTGATCGACCGCACCAACACCCGTCTTCTCGGCCGCTCGAAGATTCCCAGCAGCACCTATTCCGACCCGGAGCAACTGGCCAACATCCTCAAGCAGTCCCGTGAGGAGCTGAGCCGCAAGGGCTACGACCTCGAACCCTGGTCGATGCCTGAGTAAACGCTTCAGCGCCAGTGCCCAATGCGCGGCGAGCAGGTCCTACTGCTCGCCCGGCCACAGTTTTCCCCTCTCCCCTACCTTCCAATCGATTCCCCGCAGCGACTGAATACTCAGTAGGCCCTACATTCGCACTTATTTGGCGGGATCTGTGGGCTTATTGTCATTGTTGCCACCCACCTTTGACTGCAGACTGACGCCATCGCCTTCTCCGAGATCGTCATGGAATCGATTCGTCACATCGCCTGCCTGGCCTTTGCTGATGTCATGAGCCTGGACGTGACCGGCCCTCTGCAGGTATTCGCGTCAGCCAACGACGAACGCGCGCGCCAGGGCCTTCCGCCGAGTTACGGGATCCACCTATTGGGACCCGAAGCGGGACCTGTGAAGACCTCGGCCGGCTTTGCCCTGATGGCCGACCGGGCGTGGCGTGAGGTCGACCCGGCAAGCCTGGACACCTTGCTCGTTCCAGGTGGCATGGACATGCAAATCCAATGCAGGGACCAGGAACTGCTGGACTGGTTGCGCAGTACGGAACCACAGGTACGACGCTTCGGCTCCATCTGCTCGGGCGCCTTGATTCTTGCGGCAGCCGGATTGCTGGATGGCCGCCAGGCCACCACCCACTGGTCGGACGTGGAAGCCCTGAGCTGCCACGAGGGCATCGAGGTGACGGGCGATCGGCTGCACACTTACGACCCCGCGGGTCAGGATGGCGACCCCCACATTTTCACCTCTGCTGGCGTCACCGCTGGCATCGATCTGGCACTGGCGTTGGTCGAAGCCGACCTTGGTCGTCCGATGGCACTGGCGATCGCCCGGCGACTGGTCCTGTTCCTGCGCCGCCAGGGCGGTCAAACGCAGTTCAGTGCGCTGCTCACACCGGAGCCCAGCCGCACGCCAAAGCTGGCGGCGCTACTGGCATGGATTCCGGCGAACCTAGGCGCCGACCTGTCGCTGGAAGCACTAGCCGCCCAGGCAAAAATGGCGCCGCGCAGCCTGTCACGCGCGTTCGCCCAGGAATTGGGCGTGGGCCCGGGCAAGTATGTGGAGCGGGTCAGGCTGGAAGCGGCTCGCACCCTGCTGCAGGACTCCCAGGCCTCCATCGCCACTGTGGCGCGCCTGACCGGCTTCGGTCACCCCGAAAACCTGCGCCGCACCTTTCACAAGCACCTGTCCGTTGGTCCGCAGGAATACGCGCAACGCTTCGGACGCCCCACTCACAACTGAGGAGCCGGTCATGCTCGAACTGCGCCCCAACTGCGAATGCTGCAACAAGGACTTGCCACCCGACTCCGAGCAGGCGCTCATTTGCTCGTTCGAATGCACCTTCTGCCAGGACTGCTCCGACCAGCGCCTGCATGGCACCTGCCCCAACTGCGGCGGTGAACTCGTGCGACGGCCAATACGTCCCATGGCGAAACTGGCGAAATTCCCCGCCTCCGCCCAGCGCGTCCTCAAGCCTGACGGTTGCCCGAGCTGAAACGACCTCTCAAGGAAGCACCATGCTGCTGAACAACCCTACCCTCCGAGTGCTCTTCGCCGGCCAGGCGCTCTACTGGAGCTGCTCGATGATCGGCATCACGCTTACCTCCCTGGCAGGTCTGCAACTGGCACCGTTAAATGCCCTGGCGACGCTGCCTCTCACGCTGCTGATCCTGGGCAATCTGCTGGCCGTGCAACCGCTGTCACTTTTCATGCAGCGCCACGGTCGGCGCTCAGGTCTGATGCTGGGCGCAAGCTGCGGAGTGCTGGGCGGGATGCTGAGCGCTGTAGGCGTTTGGCTATGGGACTTCGTCCTGTTCTGCCTGGGCGCCCTGGCTATAGGCGGCTACCAGGCATCGGCCATGTATTACCGTTTCGCCGCCCTGGAGGCAGTGGGCGATGCCCAGAAAGGCCGAGCGACTTCCTATGTGATCGGAGGCGGTGTCTGCGCCGCGCTTTTTGCCCCAAACCTGTCCCTATGGTCGCGCGATGCCCTGGACGCACCTTTCGTCGGCGCCTACCTACTCATTGCGGCGCTGGCGCTGATCGCCCTGCTGCTGATGTCACGCCTGCGCGAAGGTGAAGCGCCACGTCCTCCCCGTGCTGGCTGGAGTCAGGCTCGTGTCCTGCTGTCACGGCCATTGGTGCGCGCCGCGCTGGCCACTACCGCCGTTGGCCACGGCCTGATGATGCTGGTAATGAACGCCACACCCCTGGCGATGAATTTTTGCGGCCTACCGCTGGAATCAGCCGCAGAGGTGATCCGCTGGCACATGCTAGGCATGTTCCTGCCCGCCTTCATTGCCGGCCCGCTGGTGGACCGTCTCGGCAGTCGACGAATCGCTGTATTTGGCAGCCTGATCCTGCTGGGAAGTGCCGCAATAGCCCTCACAGGCCTGCAGCAGAGTCATTTCCTGGCCAGTTCATTTCTTCTGGGCATCGGCTGGAACCTGATGCTGGTGGCAGGTACCACTCTTCTGGGCGAAGGCCACAACGCCAACGAACGTGGCCAGGCCCAAGGCCTTATGGAGCTGGGCAATGGCTTGGTGGCAGCTTGCGCCTCGTTCACCTCGGGTGCACTGATCAGCGGTATCGGCTGGAACGCCGTGAACCTGGGCATGCTGCCACTGCTGGTGGTTGCCCTGCTGATGCTGCTGCCATTACGGCGCAGACTGGCGGCAGGCTGAATTGCCAGCGCCTGGACTCCGCAGGCGCCAAACGCAGCGAGCCCAAACATCGGTGCTCAGGACTTCCCGGACTGAGCTTATTCCAGCCGCAACCCACAAGGCTCGTTGTGAGAGCGGACTCATTCGCAACTGGATACGAAAAAGGCGACCCGAAGGTCGCCTTTCTAATTGCGCGTACGCCTCAGTAGTAGGCGTTTTCCCGATTGCTGTGATCGGTGACGTCGCGTACACCCTTCAGCTCCGGGATGCGCTCCATCAGGGTCTTCTCGACGCCGTCCTTGAGCGTCATGTCGACCATGCCGCAGCCTTGGCAACCGCCGCCGAACTTCAGCACCGCAATGCCTTCCTCGACCACATCCACCAGACTGACCTGGCCGCCGTGGCTAGCCAGACCGGGATTGATTTCGGTCTGCAGGTAGTAGTTGATGCGTTCGGTGAGCGGGCTGTCTTCGTTGACCATCGGGACCTTGGCATTTGGCGCCTTGATGGTCAGTTGGCCGCCCATGCGGTCAGTGGCGTAGTCCACCACGGCATCATCCAGGAACGGCTCGCTCACGCCGTCGATCCAGGCAGTGAAAGCAGCCAGGGCAACAGCGTTGTCCTCAGGCTTCTGCTCGCCCGGCTTGCAGTAGGCGATGCAGGTTTCGGCGTACTGGGTGCCGGGCTGGGTAATGAAGATACGAATGCCGATGCCCGGGGTGTTCTGCTTCTCCAGCAGGTCAGCCAGATAATCCTGGGCAGCTTGGGTAATGGTGATGGCGCTCATGGCAACTCCTCGCAAACATGGGCGCAGTGTACGCCAAAGGGGAACGGGGGTTAAAGCCTTACCAAATTAGTAGGAATTATTCTCGTCCAGTGGTTCACAGATTCCGATAGCGATTCATATCCAGCTCACCTGCCTCGACGGGCTCGGTTTCGCGGATATAGCCCGCCAGATCGTGGAAATAGGTCCAGAACCGTGGGTGAGTGCGACGAATGCCCCAGCGCTCCACCACCTTGTCGAACGCTGCTCCATCCTTCGCCTGTTCCAAGGCAGCGACGAAGGTTTCAGCTTCCTCCGCCTTGAGACTGAAGATGAAGTTCGGGTAGCTGGATAGCACGCCCGGATACAACGTCAGGGTGTCCAGGCCCGGCTGGTAGCGCAGTTCCTCGCCGAGCATGAAAGCCACATTGCTGTGGGCGCGGTTGCGTAGGAGGCTGTAGATCTCGCGACTACCGTCATTCAACTCCACCCGGAGCAGGGTCGCCTCCGGCAGTTGGTCGATGACCTTGAGCCCAGCCGCTGGCCGGCTCACCAGCCTGCTCAGAACCTGCTCGGCACCCTGCAGTTCAGGTGCTATGCCCGGTCTGTAGCAACGTCCATCACGGCAGCGATTGATCGGGTCGGGCCGGGCATTCAGGCCGGCGTAGCGCATCAGCAATTCCTGGGCAAACGCGCGCTTGGGGTCTTTTTCAGGCAGTGCCAGCGCTGTGGGGGTGTCGTTGTCGATGCTCTGGTAGTCCAGCCACATCTTCACCTTGCCGCTCTTCTGATACCAGTCGCCGAGCAGCGCCGCGCGGGACTCTGCCGGCATCAGGCGAAGGAAATTGACCTCGGCACCATTGCGGATCAGGTCGAAGTACAGCCGCGTCTGCGCCTGGTGGGAAACGTTGCCGAACACGTCAAAGTTGACCACCAGCTGGTAGTACGTCCGCTCGAGCAGCGGGTAGTCCATCCACCAGATGGTCTGCGGGATCTCGCCGATCAGGCCTTTGCGCACCGAAGCGCTGTCGTGCTGGCGGAAGATCGATAGCAGTGCATTGTAGTTACCGGTCCAGATGTGCGACCAACTCGGAAATGGCGCGTCGGCGTAGGCTTCCATGCGCAGCGCCTCGTACTGGTTGCGCTTGTTGCGGTAGGCGCGCCACAGACTAGGCAGGTCACCGATGTCATCGAACTGCCCCGGCATCGCCAGCAATGGGGTTGCCTGTTCGCGGTAGCTGGCATCGGTGATGTACAAGTCGTGACTCGGGGCCTGGAACAACGCCCAGAAGTTGTCGCGAATCACGTCGGTGGCGATCTGGCCACGGCAGACCGGGCCACGAATAAAGGTACGCACGAAATACTCGGCGTTATCCAGCATGAATTGGTAGCGGGCCTGTGCCGGGATGGCCTGGAAAGTTTCGAAAGGATTGGCGCGGCGCTGGGCTCCGTAGCCAGGAACCTGATCAGCCACCCAGGCACCGGAATAGAAGAGCTCCTTGACCCGCGCCAGCTTCTTCGCGCTCAGCGGATAAGTGATGTGGGTCTTATGGACAATCACGCCCTGGATAGGCCAAAGCCGGTAATAGAAGGTATTGCCCGGCTCGTCATTGGGACGACGCGTGGCAATGGGGTCGATGGGCTGACCGCTGGGGGTACGCGAGCGTACCAGCTGGAAGAAATGGCCAGACTCACTCCCTTCAAAATAGAGATGGGCAAGGAACAGGTGCTCGAACAGCCAGCGCCCCACCAGCACTTCACGCGCCCCTGGGGCATTCAATAGCGCTTCCCACTCGGCTACCTGGCGGACCTCCGTATCGCTGGGCTGCACGGCCTGCTCCTCCACCTTCGCACCCTGTGCCAACCAGCGCTGCAAGGTCTGGTACTCCGCCTCGCTGAGACCGGTGACGGCGAACGGCATACCGGCTTGCGCGTGCTTGCGGGCGTAGTCGTCGAACTCTCCGGGCAAGGGGCACTGATTCTGTCGATTGATGCCGATATCGAGCTCGGCGGGCAGCTTTGCATTGGCCTCGGGCGGATTGCTGCGACCCAGCTCCAGCATCCGGGCCATCAGGGCAGCCTGGGCGCCATTGGCGTCCAGCACGGAATGGAAGCCCTTGCGCCGCCAGGCGTCGGCTCCCTGGGCATCGAAGTACAAGCGAGTGGTCGCCTGGGCCCTGGTACGGCCGCCGTCATACACCGGCAGTTTGCTGCCCCCACGCGCGGCGCCCTCGGCACTGCCCAGGTTGAGCTGGCACGGCGAGTCATAGCAGGCGTGGCAGGCCACACACTTCTGGGTGAAGATCGGCTGGACGTCGCGACTGTAGGACAACTCCTCCGCCGCTGTCGGGCGAATCCACAGCATGAACAGAACAAACAGGGTGGCGCAGGTACGCAACGACATGACTCGGTCCATGAGGAGCAAATGGGCGGATTTTACTGACTTACGGGACAGGCCGGCGAACCGGCCCCAACACCAACATGAACAAAATTCATGGAAACGGCGAACAAGCTAAAAAATACTAAGGTTTTGCTATCATCCTCGCCTTTGTTCACGCCACCCCTCAGGTAGTTCCCATGTCCGACCGCATCGCCCGCCAGCAAGCCCTGCAACAGGCGCTCAAAGAGCGCATCCTGATCCTCGACGGCGGCATGGGCACCATGATCCAGAGCTACAAGCTGCAGGAAGAGGACTACCGCGGCGAGCGCTTCGCCGACTGGCCGCAGGACGTCAAAGGCAACAATGACCTGTTGATCCTGAGCCGCCCGGACGTGATCGGTGCCATCGAGAAAGCCTACCTGGACGCCGGCGCCGATATCCTGGAAACCAACACCTTCAACGCCACCCAGGTGTCCCAGGCCGACTATGGCATGGAGTCACTGGTATACGAACTGAACGTCGAAGGTGCGCGACTGGCTCGCAAGGTCGCCGACGCCAAGACGCTGGAAACCCCGGATCGCCCGCGCTTCGTCGCCGGCGTGCTCGGCCCGACCAGCCGCACCTGCTCGATCTCCCCGGACGTCAACGACCCCGGCTACCGCAACGTCACCTTCGACGAACTGGTGGAGAACTACACCGAGGCCACCAAGGGCCTGATCGAGGGTGGCGCCGACCTGATCCTGATCGAAACCATCTTCGACACCCTCAATGCCAAGGCAGCGATTTTCGCGGTGCAGGGCGTATTCGAGGAAGTCGGCTTCGAACTGCCGATCATGATTTCCGGCACCATCACCGACGCCTCCGGCCGCACGCTGTCCGGACAAACCACCGAAGCCTTCTGGAACTCGGTAAGTCACGCCAAGCCGATTTCCGTCGGCCTCAACTGCGCCCTTGGCGCCGCCGACCTGCGCCCCTATCTGGCCGAGCTCGCAGCCAAGGCCGGCACTCACGTTTCCGCCCACCCCAACGCCGGCCTGCCCAACGCCTTCGGTGAGTACGACGAAACCGCAGAGCAAATGGCCGAAGTGGTGGAAGAGTTCGCCAAGAGCGGCTTCCTCAACATCATCGGCGGCTGCTGCGGCACCACCCCGGCGCATATCAAGGCGATTGCAGAGGCCGTGGCCAAGTACCCGCCACGCGTCATTCCGGAAATCCCCAGGGCCTGTCGCCTCTCTGGTCTGGAGCCGTTCACCATCGATCGCAGCTCGTTGTTCGTCAACGTCGGCGAGCGCACCAACATTACCGGCAGCGCCAAGTTCGCCCGGCTGATCCGAGAAGAGAACTACACAGAAGCCCTGGAAGTCGCCCTGCAGCAGGTGGAAGCCGGCGCCCAGGTGATCGACATCAACATGGACGAGGGCATGCTCGACTCCAAGGCGGCGATGGTGAAGTTCCTCAACCTCATCGCCGGTGAGCCGGACATCTCCCGCGTGCCGATCATGATCGACTCCTCCAAGTGGGAAGTGATCGAAGCTGGCCTGAAGTGCATCCAGGGCAAGGGCATCGTCAACTCGATTTCCATGAAGGAAGGCGTCGAGCAATTCAAGCACCACGCCCGCCTGTGCAAGCGCTACGGTGCCGCCGTGGTGGTCATGGCCTTCGACGAGGTCGGCCAGGCCGACACTGCCGCGCGCAAGAAGGAAATCTGCCAGCGCAGCTACGACATCCTGGTCAACGAAGTGGGCTTCCCGCCTGAAGACATCATCTTCGACCCGAACATCTTCGCCGTAGCTACCGGTATCGAAGAGCACAACAACTACGCCGTGGACTTCATCGAAGCCTGCGCCTACATCCGCGACCATCTGCCCTACGCGCTGTCATCTGGCGGCGTGTCCAACGTGTCGTTCTCGTTCCGCGGCAACAACCCGGTGCGCGAAGCCATCCACTCGGTGTTCCTCTACCATGCGATCAGGAACGGCCTGACGATGGGCATCGTCAACGCCGGCCAGCTGGAGATCTATGACGAGATCCCGGCCGAGCTGCGTGAAAAGGTCGAAGACGTGGTGCTCAACCGCAACCCCGACTCCACCGAGGCCCTGCTCGCCATTGCCGACAACTTCAAGGGCGGCGGCGCGGTGAAGGAGGCCGAGAACGAAGAGTGGCGCAGCTACCCGGTCGGCAAACGTCTGGAGCATGCGCTGGTCAAGGGCATCACCACCTTCATCGTCGAAGACACCGAAGAGTGCCGCCAACAATGCGCGCGCCCGATCGAAGTCATCGAAGGCCCGCTGATGAGCGGTATGAACGTGGTCGGCGACCTGTTCGGCTCGGGCAAGATGTTCCTGCCCCAGGTGGTCAAGTCGGCGCGCGTGATGAAGCAGGCCGTGGCGCACCTGATTCCCTTCATCGAAGCGGAAAAAGGCGACAAGCCCGAAGCCAAGGGCAAGATCCTCATGGCTACCGTGAAAGGCGACGTGCATGACATCGGCAAGAACATCGTCGGTGTGGTGCTCGGCTGCAACGGCTACGACATCGTCGACCTGGGCGTGATGGTGCCGGCGGAGAAGATCCTGCAGACCGCCATCGCCGAGAAGTGCGACATCATTGGACTCTCCGGCCTGATCACCCCGTCGCTGGACGAGATGGTCCACGTCGCCAAGGAAATGCAGCGCCAGGGCTTCAAGCTGCCGCTGATGATTGGCGGCGCCACCACCTCCAAGGCCCACACCGCCGTGAAGATCGACCCGCAGTACAGCAACGATGCGGTGGTCTACGTGACCGACGCCTCCCGCGCCGTGGGCGTTGCCACTCAGCTGCTGTCGAAGGAACTCAAGGCCGGCTTCGTCGAGAAGACCCGCATCGAGTACGCCGAAGTCCGCGAACGCACAGCCAATCGAGCTTCCCGTACAGAGCGCCTGGCCTATGCCGACGCCCTGGCCAACAAGCCGCAGTTCGACTGGAACAGCTACCGCGCAGCCAAGCCGAGCTTCACTGGCGCCCAGGTACTGGAAGACATCGACCTGGCCGTACTGGCCCAGTACATCGACTGGACACCCTTCTTCATTTCCTGGGACCTGGCCGGCAAGTACCCGCGCATCCTTACCGATGAGGTCGTGGGCGAAGCGGCCACCTCGCTGTTCAACGACGCCCAGGCCATGCTCAAGCAGCTGATCGAGGGCAAGCAGATCAAGGCCCGCGCGGTATTCGGCTTTTGGCCGGCCAACCAGGTGGACCACGATGACATCGAGGTCTACGACAACCACGGCAAGGCCCTCGCCCGACTGCACCACCTACGCCAGCAGACCATCAAACCTGACAGCAAGCCAAACTTCTGCCTGTCCGACTTCGTCGCGCCCAAGGAAAGCGGCATCACCGACTACGTCGGCGGCTTCATCACCACCGCCGGCATCGGTGCCGAAGAACTGGCCAAGCAGTACGAAGCCAAGGGCGACGACTACAGCGCGATCATGGTCAAGGCACTGGCTGACCGCCTGGCAGAAGCCTGCGCCGAGTGGCTGCACGAGCGTGTGCGCAAGGAATATTGGGGCTACGCCGCCGACGAGCAACTGAACAACGAGGCGCTGATCAAGGAGCAGTACAAGGGCATTCGCCCCGCTCCCGGCTACCCGGCCTGCCCGGACCACACCGAGAAAGGCACCCTCTTCCGCCTGCTCGATCCGCAAGGCGCTTCCGGCGTCACCCTCACCGAGCACTACGCGATGTTCCCGGCGGCCGCGGTCAGCGGTTGGTACTTCGCCCACCCCGAGGCTCAGTATTTTGCCGTGGGCAAAGTCGAGCGCGACCAGATCGAGAGCTACAGTAAACGCAAGGCTCAGGACCAGACCGTAAGCGAGCGCTGGCTGGCGCCCAACCTCGGCTACGAGAACTAGAAAAGGCACGCGTTGCATCATTGCAATTGATCTGATCCGTTGCAGCAGTGTGCCCGAAGGACGTATTGGGGGATAGGCATGAGAGTGCATCAGCACATCAGCATCATTGGCAGCGGATTCTGTGGGACGGCGCTGGCCGTCCAGTTGCTGAACCACGCTAGAGGACCACTGCATGTTCAGCTGATCAATCGCTCAGGACGCCTGGCGAGAGGACTGGCCTACGGCACCCGTTCGACCAGCCACCTACTCAACGTTCCCGCAGGACGCATGAGCCTGTTCCCGGAACGCCATGACGATTTCCTCCTGTACGCCCAGTCCAAATTGCCCAGCGCGCGGATGGGCGACTTTCTGCCTCGGAGCCTCTATGGGGATTATCTGGAGCAGCGCTTGGCGGAGGCTATTGCCTGCAAATCTCCGGTAGTTTCGTTCGAGCATGTCGTAGCCCAGGTCATCGATATCGACATGGCGTCCGACCAGGTCGTCCTGACCTTGCTGGACGGCCGTCGCCTGGAAAGCACACAGGCAGTGATTGCCACGGGGAACTTCGCACCAGCGGTACCCGCTCCACTCGCCAGCATTGCCTCAGATTCACGATTCATTCGCGACCCGTGGCGGCCCCACGCGCTCGGGCCAATCGAGCGGAATGCAAGGGTCCTGTTGATCGGCACCGGACTTACCATGCTCGACGTGGCGCTGGCCCTTCAAGACCAAGGCCACAACGGCACGCTGCAAGCATTTTCACGGCGGGCGCTTCTGCCTCAGGCCCACCGCTCCAATCTGGAATCACCAAACCTTCCGGCGGTACCCGATTCGCTGCTCCGTCGGGCCAGGACTAGGCACTTGCTGTCCGGCATCCGGGCATACGTGCGCGCTGCCCAGCGTGATGGTTATGACTGGCGTGAAGCGCTCGCAGCGCTGCGCCCTGCGACGCCAATGCTTTGGCAGCAGCTGGATAGCAGCGAGCGCAGACGCTTTCTGCGCCACTTGCAGCCATATTGGGAGGTTCATCGACACAGAGCTGCACCGAAAGTCTCCGCGCGAATCGAAGCAATGCTACAGCATCGCCATCTGGAGGTAGTCGCCGGATGCGTGAGAACGGCAAAGGCCTCCGAAGAGGCGCTGATACTGGATCTGAAGCTGCGCGGAAAGCAGCAGACGAAACGCTTCGAGGTCGACCACATCATCAACTGCACGGGGCCCTGTAGTGACCTCACAAGACTGGACGAGCCGCTGTTGAACAGTTTACACGCCCGTGGCGTTGTACGACGAGACGACGAAGGATTGGGCGTGGAGGCCACAGCGGACTATCGCCTGATCGGCAGAGACAACGACGCCCATGAGCGCCTGTTCCTGCTGAGCCCCATGCTCCGTGCCCGTTACTGGGAAGCGACCGCGGTGCCAGAGTTGCGTCAACACGCGGCCAGACTTGCAGAGCTGCTACTGAGCGGCGACCAGACCAACTAGCCTGGCCTACCATGCATTGGGCTCAACCCTTGGTACGTCTCACGAACTTGATCGACCACTCGAAGTTAGGCTTGCGCGTGACGCTGATGGCGCGACGGGTAACGGTGTCGAGAGTGACGTTCCAGAAGCCGGTACTAGGGATCACGATCTTCGCCGGGAAACGGTCGAACGCGCCGCCGTGATAACTGTGACGGCCGCCGTTCTTGAAGCTGCGGAAGTTCGCATCACTCATCAGGCGAATGTTGCAGGTCTGCGAGCACTGGATGACGACCAGGTCGCCCTCGTTGAGGTGCTCGCGTTGATGGATGAACTTCATTTACAGCTCCTGGATCACTGGATCGAACAGCGCGCCAGAATACCACGGAGGCAAATGTCGTCGCCTCGCCTACGCTGAAGAAGCCGACCAGGCGGGATGCCCGGATAAAAATGGACGACCGCCTGCCGCGCATCCAATCATTCTGGAAGCCGATCAAACAAGGTGGACACGACATGCCTCACTCCAGCCATATCCCTGCGCTCTTGATCACACTCAGCCTGCTCGGAGCGTGCAGCAGTCATGCCGAGAATGATGGTCTGGACGCGACCACCAGCACAGGCGAAGCCTACGCCCAGGGTGTCCCAGGTAGCGTCGTCACGGAGACGGAGCAAGTCTCGGCGGTCGTTACGGCCATCGATCATCAGAAGCGGACCTTCACTCTTGAAGACGAAAAGGGCAATCGCCAGACCTTCAACGCGGTGCCGGAAATGCGCAATTTCCCGCAGCTGAAAATCGGAGACCGGGTCAATGCAGTGGTGACCCACGAGCGGGTAATCCAGCTGCGCGCGCCTGGCGAAGCCCATGAAGATGGCGCTGCCGGCCTGGTCGCAACCGCTCCCGAAGGCGACAAACCGGGC
The DNA here is from genome assembly GCF_029873115.1 of Pseudomonas sp. BN606. Taxonomy (NCBI): domain Bacteria; kingdom Pseudomonadati; phylum Pseudomonadota; class Gammaproteobacteria; order Pseudomonadales; family Pseudomonadaceae; genus Pseudomonas; species Pseudomonas sp. BN606. Next base: position 93,561 of record NZ_SSOF01000072.1, read on the forward strand.
ATGCTGGCGGCCAATACCGTGGAAGTCACTGCAGTGGTCAAAGCCATCGACACCACACAGCACACCGCCACGCTGGAGTTCGACGATGGCACCCGCAAGGTCGTGAGGGTGCGCCCCGACATCGAGCTAAAGCCTTCCTATCTCAATCAGGAAGTGGTTATCCGGATGACCTCCGCATTGGCTATCACCGTAGAGGCTCCCTGAAGCCGGCAAGCTGGACGCCTGGCGGTCCTGCCACGCCTTCGGGGACAGTGGTAGGATGCGCGCCCCATGCGTATCAGCGATATCCATCAACAGCTGGCCGACCTCGGCGCCCTCCCCGTCCACAGCGGACGGGTGGTGCGTGCCTGGCTGCAAGGCAAACCCCTGGATAGCGGCACCCGTCGCCAGCACACTGAAAACTTCCTGCCTCTGAGCGTCCGCGACGGCCTGCCTGCGTTGGCCGAACAGCTGGACGCGCTGGTGCGACTGGACTCCCAGCACCCTGGTTCCGACGGCTCTGCCCGCCTGCTGGTAGCGCTGCGCGACGGCCAGATGGTGGAGAGCGTGCTACTGCCCAGAGACGGCCTCTGCGTTTCCACCCAGGTTGGCTGTGCTGTGGGGTGCGTATTCTGCATGACTGGCAAGAGCGGTTTGCTTCGTCAGATAGGCAGTGCCGAAATCGTTGCCCAGGTCGCCCTCGCGCGCCGCTTCCGACCGGTGAAGAAGGTGGTGTTCATGGGAATGGGCGAGCCCGCCCACAACCTGGAGAACGTGCTGGAAGCGATCGACCTGCTAGGCACCGACGGCGGCATCGGCCACAAGAACCTGGTGTTTTCGACCGTGGGCGATATGCGCGTGTTCGAGCGACTACCTCGCGAGCGGGTCAAGCCTGCCCTCGCCCTGTCCTTGCATACCACCCGCGCCGATCTTCGCGAACAGCTGTTGCCCAAGGCACCGCGCATCACCCCGGACGAACTGGTGGAGCTGGGCGAAACCTATGCCCGCACCATCGGTTATCCGATCCAGTACCAATGGACGCTACTCAAGGGCATCAACGACAGTCAGGAGGAAATGGATGGCATCCTGCGTCTGCTCAAGGGCAAGTACGCGGTGCTCAACCTCATTCCCTACAACAGCCTGGACGCGGACGAATACCAGCGCCCTGACGGTGACCGCATCGTGCAGATAGTGCGCTACCTGCACAGTCGCGGGGTGCTCACCAAGGTCCGCAACTCTGCCGGGCAGGACGTCGAGGGCGGTTGTGGACAATTGCGTGCCCGCGCAGTGGAACTGGTCAACACCCGCCGCCTGCACCGCCCCACGTCCTGAAACGACCAACGGCAAATCCGGCCCAACGAGCTAAGCTCAGGCCAGGAGGTGCTCCATGGACGACAAGAATCACGACCAACCCCTGAGCTTCCGGGAAATGCTGCAAAGCGTGCTGGCGGCCGCCTTCGGCGTGCAGAGCGGGAAGAACCGCGCTCGCGACTTCAGCCGCGGCAAGCCCAGTCACTTCATCATCCTGGGCGTGCTCTTCACGGCGATCTTCGTGCTGGTGCTCTATGGGCTGGTGAAGTTGGTGCTTCACTTCGCTGGCGTGTGAGCCTCAGTCGATCAACGGCTCGAGGGAGAATCGGTAATCGCCGGCAGCCTTCTTGCCGACCAGGCTGAATTTTCGGAAATCGAGATCGAAACCCTGTCGCTCGAAACGCCGCAGCAGGCGTGTCGCCTTGTCCCGATCCAGCGACATGAACAACCGCACTTCCCGGTCCTTGCCACCATGCCTGGCGAAATCCAGTCCGGCGTCATAGTCGTGGAGCAGCACCATGGCCCAACCGCCGATGGTGAAGTGGCCACTGACCAGGGCGTTGATCTTCCCATCGAGATAGGTGTGCAGGACTTCCGTGGAATTGTTCAAGGCGGAGAACAGCACATCCTTTCCAGGCTCATGCCCAAGCTCAATGGCAGCCTTCATTGCACCAAAGGCCATCTCATCATTGGCCGACCACACCACCTTGGCCTCCGGATAGCGCTGGAACAATTGCAACGCCTGGGTGTAGGCACGATCGCGATTCCATTCGCTATAGACCAACTGCCTCAAGCGGGCATTGGGAGCCTCCGCCAGGGCGCGCATGAGCCCCTGCTCGCGTAGCTGCGCAGCGGGAGTCTGCTTGACGCCGGAGAATGCCAGCACATCGAAGGGCTGACCGGGCGTACGCTGTTCCTGCAGATCCAGGAGCGTACGCGCCATCAGGTACCCGGCTTCCTCATCGTTCGCGACCATGCTGCCGATCCAGTCGGGATAGCGTTCCCGGGTGGCCCCGGTGAGCATCTGCTGGTCGGGTGTCAGGTTGCTGTTCACCGTGAACAGCTTGACCCCGCTGCCTCGGGCCAGGCGCAGGATTTCCGGTCCCGCATACTGCTCATTGACGAACAGCAGGTAATCGGGCCGATTCTCGCCCTGAAGCACTTCGCGGGCCTGCTCAAGCATCAGGTTCATATCGCGCTCGGCATATCGGACCTCGAGGCCCATACCCAGGTCGCGGGCAGCGGCTTCCATGAACTGCGCATAGCTGGCCCAGAAGGGCTCGCTAGTACGGCCCGGATTGAGAAACACCACGGATGCGGCACTCAGCGACTGGCTGAACGCCAGGCATAAGCCAAAAAGAAGGGAGGAGTAGCGACCTTTCATTCGATCACCCTGAAAAAGCAGCGGCGAAGTATAACCACTTCTTGCAGGGCATTCGGGCGCGACGAAGCGGGCCAGTGGAAGCTGGCCCGCTTTACGCCTTCTTTATTGGTGGCTGACCCAGAAAACAGCGGTGGAAACGGCGATCAGAATCAGGAAAAAGATGGCCCAGGCGTCAACCTTGCTGTCACGGTTGGAGTCCTCGGAATGATCGGTCATGGCGTCCCCCATTTGTTGTGGTTATAGGCGGCTTGCACATCGAGTAAAGACCAGCCCCTGCAGGGGCTCAAGCCGAAGGGTTATGCACCCCCGCCAAACAATAACTTTTGGTTCTTTACATATACTCAAACATCACTTTTGCGCATAACCCCGAACTGGTATCTTCCTCCGGCTCCGCGGGGAGTGCGCGGCCGTGCGCGCAGAAAAGCTGTAAGCAGCCTGACAACAGGACATTTCATGTACGTATACGACGAGTACGATCAACGGATCGTCGAGGACCGCGTAAAGCAGTTCCGCGATCAGACCCGCCGCTATCTGGAAGGCGAGCTCTCGGGTGAGGAATTCCGCCCGCTGCGCCTGCAGAACGGCCTGTACATCCAGCGCTTCGCGCCCATGCTGCGCGTTGCCGTGCCTTACGGCCTGCTCTCTTCGGTCCAGGTGCGTAAGCTGGCGCAGATCGCTCGCGACTACGACAAGGGCTACGCCCACATCAGCACCCGCCAGAACGTCCAGTACAACTGGCCGGAGCTGGAAGATGTGCCGGAAATCCTCGCCGAGCTGGCCACCGTGCAAATGCACGCCATCCAGACCAGCGGCAACTGCATCCGCAATACCACCACCGACCAGTTCGCCGGCGTTGCCCGTGACGAGCTCGTCGACCCGCGCCCCTGGTGCGAGATCATCCGCCAATGGTCCACTTTCCATCCGGAATTCTCCCACCTGCCGCGCAAGTTCAAGATCGCCGTCAATGGCGCCGTAAGCGATCGCGCGGCCATCGAAGTCCATGACATTGGCCTGGAAGCGGTGCAGAACGATGCCGGCGAACTGGGCTTCCGTGTATCCGTCGGTGGCGGCCTGGGCCGTACCCCGATCGTGGGCAGCTTCATCAACGAGTTCCTGCCCTGGCAGCACCTGATCAGTTACCTCGACGCCATCCTGCGCGTGTACAACCGCTATGGCCGCCGTGACAACAAGTACAAGGCGCGCATCAAGATCCTGGTCAAGGCACTCACCCCTGAAGTCTTCGCCGAGCGCGTGAATGCCGAGTGGGCCAACCTGAAGGATGGCCCCACCACCCTGACCGAAGCTGAAGTGGCTCGCGTCGCCAAGCACTTCGTCGACCCGACCTACAAGGCCCTGGAAGACCAGGACGCCGCCCTCGCAGCCCTGGATGCCGAGCACCCCGGCTTCGGCCGCTGGCGCACCCGTAACGTCGTGGCCCACAAGAAGCCCGGCTACGTGGCTGTGACCCTGTCACTGAAGCCCACCGGCGTGGCCCCCGGCGACGTCACCGACAAGCAACTGGACGCCATCGCCGACCTGGCCGACCGCTACAGTTTCGGTGAAGTCCGCAACAGCCATAACCAGAACATCATCCTCGCTGACGTCGAGCAGTCCCAGCTCTTCACCCTGTGGGGAGAACTGCGTGAGCTTGGCTTCGCCACGCCGAACGTGGGCCTGCTGACCGACATCATCTGCTGCCCGGGCGGCGACTTCTGCTCCCTGGCCAACGCCAAGTCGATCCCGGTGGCCGAAGCCATCCAGCGTCGCTTCGACGACCTGGATTACCTGTTCGACATCGGCAACCTGGACCTGAACATCTCCGGTTGCATGAACGCCTGTGGCCACCACCATGTCGGCCACATCGGCATTCTCGGCGTGGACAAAAAGGGCCAGGAGTTTTATCAAGTGTCCCTCGGCGGCAGCGCCGGCCGTGATGCCAGCCTGGCACAGATCCTCGGTCCGTCCTTCGCCCAGGATGAAATGGCCGATGTGATCGAGAAAATCATCAAGGTCTACGTGGAACAGCGCACCGAGGACGAGCAGTTCCTCGACACCTTCCGCCGTATCGGTATCGATCCGTTCAAGGAGCGCGTATATGCAGCGAATCATTAAGAACGGCCAGGTCATCGACGAGACCTGGCATCTGCTGGCCAAGGACGCGACCCTCGACGGCATCCCCAACTGCGACGACATCATCATTCCGCTCGCGCTCTGGCGCGATCACGCCCATGCGCTGAAGGCACGCGATGGCGGCCTGGGCGTCTGGCTGGACAGCGATGAGGAAATCGAGGAAATCGCTGATGACCTGGAGCACTTCCAGGTCATCGCCCTGAACTTCCCGGCTTTCACCGACGGCCGTCACTCCTCTACCGCCTATTTGCTACGCCAGCGCTACGCCTACAAGGGCGAAGTGCGCGCGATTGGCGATGTGCTGCGCGACCAGCTCTGGGCCCTCAAGCGTTGCGGTTTCGACGCCTTCGCCCTGCGTGCGGACAAGGACCCGTACGACGCCCTCAAGGCCTTCGAGGAGTTCTCCGAGGTCTACCAGGCGTCCAGCGATCAGCCCCTGCCGCTGTTCCGCCGCCGCACGGCCTGAGTGACGCGCCGATAAAAAGCCCCGCATCTGCGGGGCTTTTTGTTGGGTGTGGTGTTTGTGGGGCGCATTCATTCGAGAATGAATTCGCTCCACAAGTACATTTTCCACCAAGGACTAGGCGCGAACCGCGTCCCATGCCACCTGCATGAACAACTCGCGGCAATCGGCCAGGCTCGTGCGGGTGCGCCCGGCCAACCAATTGCGGGTGAAATCCTGTACCGGGCCGATGACGACGGAAACGAAGCAGTCACGAGGCATTTCACGGTAGGCACCCTGTTCGCGGTAGGGCCGCAGAACCTCGTCGATTCGCCCGTGGTGCAAGCGATTGGTTTCGCGAAGCTGCTCGCCCAACTCGCTCGCCTCTACCCTACCCCGGCTGTGCAGAATGAAACGAGCCCAATCCGGGTTCGCCAGCACCCAATCGACGTAGCAGGCCACCAGCAGCTTGATGCAACCCTCGGCACTGTCGACCTTGGCGAAGCCTGCCTCCAGCAAGCGCGCATAGCCGCTGACCCCCTCCAGGTAGAGCGCAGCGATGATCCGCTCCTTGTTACCAAAATGGTGATAGAGGCTACCGATGCTGGCACCCGAGCGATCACGAATCATCTCGATGGTGGTGGCATCCACCCCTTGTTCACTGAAACAGGCCAAGGCGGCCTGGAGAATGTCGTCTTTGCGCGAGGGACGGCTCATGAATGTCCTTTGATGAGACTAGAATATTTTTCTAGAATACTTTTCTAGCTTTCGTATACTGCCCGGGTTCACGCTTTTCCAGAAGCCTCTCGACGTCAGGATGGATGCAATGAGCAGCTCGACAGAAACCCGGATCGACAACGGCAACGGCCACTTCATCAGCGCCAACTGGTTCCGCCCCAAAGGCGAGGTCCAGGCTGCAGTGCTGATAGTACCTGCCATGGGTGTGCCGCAACGCTACTACGCCCCTTTCGCCACCTGGCTGGCGGACCGGGGTTACCTGGTCGCCACGTTCGACTATGTCGGCATGGGCCAGTCGCGCAATGGCCATCTGCGCAACCTGAACGTGGACATCCTCGACTGGGCCCGCCATGACTGCAGCACCATGCTCTCACTGGTGGCCAATGCGGCCGGCAGCAAGCCACTGTACTGGATCGGTCACAGCCTGGGAGGACAGATCCTGCCCTTCGTCGAAGGGGCAGAACGCATCAGCAAAGTGCTGACCATTGCTACGGGCAGCGGCTACTGGCGCGAGAACACCGCCGAACTGCGCCGCCGCGTATGGCTCCTGTGGTTCCTGGTCGCCCCGCTGGTTACGCCTCTGGCCGGTTACTTCCCCGGCAAGCGCTTGGGGATGGTGGGCGACCTGCCCAAGGGAGTAATCAATCAGTGGCGGCGCTGGTGCCTGGACCCGGAGTACGCCGTGGGCGCTGAAGGCGAAGAAGTGAGGGAGGCTTTTTCCGCGGTACGTACGCCCATCACCTCGATCTCCTTTACCGACGACGAGATGATGTCCGGGCGCAACACCGAGTCGCTGCACAGCTTCTATCGCCAGGCAGAGAAACGCTTCAAACGCATCGCGCCCGCCGATGTGGGCGAGCAGAACATCGGCCACTTCGGATTCTTCAAACCGCAGTACGAACAGTCCCTGTGGAAGAGCGTGTTGCTGCCCGAGCTGACCTGATAACCACCAACCTGGAGCGCTACTGCCACCCTTTCACACCAGTCATGTCAGGGAGGTGGTGTGCGATCCCCTTGTGACAGTCGATGCAGGTAGCCTCGCCCGAAGCCAGCGCGCCGGTGAGAGAAAATGGACTATTACCGGCTTCGCTGATCTTCCCGGTGAGCAGATGAATGTTGTAGATCAGGTTATTCGCCCAGACCCACGCGTGTGCTGGTTGAAACCCATTGTCCAGAACGACACCACCTTGCGCTTCGGGTCGGCATACATCTCGGCCAGGGTTTTCAGGTGCGCGGCGGAAACCCCGGATTCCTTGGCCGCACGCTCGAGGGTATAGAGCTTCACGTAAGCAGCGAACTCGTCGAAAACGATGTCGGACCAGGTGTTGGCCTTGGCCGCGTTCTTCGCCTTTTGTTCCAGCGGGTCGGTAGGCCTCAGCCCGTAGCCGATGACTTCGGCGCCCTGGGCGAACCTGACGTGCTTGTCGATGAAGTCTTGATTGACCGCGCCGCTCTGGATGATGTAGTTGAGGATGAACAGGTCGCTCTGCGGTTTGAACACCATGGGTATGTCGGCAAGGTCGAAGCTGCGGTGCCGGAACGTGGAAAGCACCGCGACCTTGACCTGGGACGCACTGAGCCGGCGGTCGATCAGCCCTTTACACAGGAGGGCCCGGCGATCATCTGGTAGATCCAGACGATGAAGCCGTATCCGCCGACGATCATCACGGCAAGGATGGGAAACAGACACGCCACCAGGAAAAGGAACAACCGGGTTTCCTTGCGCTTGCTTCTGTCTCCAGTATCGGCAGTCATGGCGGCACTTCTCCGTCGGCAACTGGAGTTAGCCAAGATCTTGCCGACGGTAGTGAAGGAGAGAGATGAGGGGGGCAGCGTGCGACAAAAACACGCGGCGACTCGCTTTTGGGAAACCGAGTCGCTCAATGCAGGCGGTTGAGAGGGCCTGGCGCAGATCGGGTTTACTGCCAGAAACGCTGCTGGCTCAGCCGCTCCCACCAGCTCAGCAGCACACGATCGATCGTCACACTGGCGGCAAGCCCTACGCGCTCCTGCAAGCTCTTGCGAGCGGCAAAGTGCAAATGGAACAGTTCTGCTTCCTTGGCCCGCGTGGCAAGGTACTCGTCACTGGTACTCAGCTCGTCCACCAGTTGCTTGTCCCGCGCCGCCATGCCCAGCCAGACCTCGCCCGTGGCGATCTCAGCCATATCCAGCTGCGGGCGATAGCGCCCGACGAAGCCCTTGAACAGCTCATGAGTAGTTTCCAGGTCCTCCTGGAACTTCTGCCGGCCCTTATCGGTGTTTTCGCCGAACACAGTCAGCGTGCGCTTGTACTCGCCGGCGGTAAGCACCTCGAAGTCGATATCGTGCTTCTTCAGCAGTCGATGCACATTTGGCAGCTGCGCAACGACACCGATGGAACCGATGATGGAGAAAGGCGCTGCGAGAATCTTGTTGCCGATGCACGCCATCATGTAACCACCACTGGCCGCGACCTTGTCCACGCAGACCGTGAGCGGTACGCCAGCATCGCGAATGCGCGCCAGTTGCGACGAAGCCAGGCCGTAGCTGTGTACCATGCCACCCCCGCTTTCCAGTCGCACCACCACTTCGTCCTTGTCCGTGGCCATCGACAGCAGTGCGGTCACTTCATGGCGAAGGTGATCAGTTGCCGAAGCCTTGATGTCGCCATCGAAGTCCAGCACGAAGACCCGTGGCTTCATCTCGGCCGTCTTCTTGGCTTTCTTCGCTGCCTTGGCTTCAGCCTTGCGCGCGGCTTTCACGTGCGACTTGTCCAGCACCGAGTGCTCCAGGCGCTCGCGCAGGTCCTTGTAGAAGTCGTTGAGCTTGCGTACATCCAGATGACCGCTGGCCACACGACGGTTGCGGCCACGCAACGCCGCGATGGCCACCAGCACGACAAGGATGGCCACCAGCACAGTCACGGTCCTGGCCAGAAAACCTGCGTACTCGGCAAAGAACTCCACTTGAATCCCCTTTGTTATCCCAACTGGCGCCGGCCTTTCGGTGGCGCGAAGACCCGCAAGCATAACGGCGCCATTCCCGGCTCGCCAGTTAACGGAAACGTCTGCATAAACAGTGGGAATGCATTCAAACAAGCGTATGTTTTTTCGTTGACAGCCCCCTGGCTTCCTCATACCCTCGCGGAACTTTCAACCTCACGGGACGCCAGTACGTGGGCAGCATCTATCTGATAAGACATGGCCAGGCCTCCTTCGGCGCCGATGACTACGATGTCCTCTCGCCCACCGGCATCCGCCAGGCCGAAGTACTCGGCGCCCACCTTGCCCAACTGGGCCTGCGTCTGGATCGTTGCTACAGCGGCGACCTGCGTCGCCAGCAGCATACCGCCCAGGCCGCACTCGCACAGTTCGACGCTGCCGGTCTTGGCGCTCCTGCAATCCAGATCGATCCAGCCTTCAACGAATTCGATGCCGACGCGGTGATTCGCGCCCTGCTCCCGGATTTGCTTCCAGAAGAACCCGAAGCGCTGCACGTGCTGCGCAACGCCGTGCAGAACCGCGCCGAGTTCCAGCGCCTGTTCTCCAAGCTGGTGCTGCGCTGGGTCTCCGGTGAGTACGACAAGCCTGGCCTACAGAGCTGGTCCGCCTTCGTCGAGCAGGTCCGTGGTGGTCTTGAACGTGTCCTGGCCGACGCTGACAGCAAGCAGAACATTGCCGTGTTCACCTCGGGCGGCACCATCACCGCCCTGCTCCACCTGGTAGCGGGTGTACCGGCCGACAGCGCCTTCAGCCTCAATTGGCAGATCGTAAACACCTCGCTCAGCCGCCTGAAGTTCCGTGGAAGCGAAGTGACCCTGGCTTCCTTCAACAGTCATGTGCATCTGGAACTGTTGAAGGCGCCGGAACTCATCACTTATCGCTGAGTCCGGCCCACCGCGGCCGGAAGGGCCGCTGGATAAAACCCTAGAAAAAGGAAAACACCATGACCAACGTTGCTGACATCGTCAAAACCATGCAGTCCAAGTTCAACGCCGGTGCCGCCGCTGGCCTGGACCTGGTATTCCAGTTCAACATCGAAGATGGCGACAACCACTACCTGGTAGTCAAGGATGGCACCTGCGACGTACAGCAGGGTGATGCCCCGAATCCGAACGTCACCCTGATCATGGACAGCGCCACCCTGGTCGGCATCATGACCGGCGAAACCGACGGCATGCAGGCCTTCATGGCCGGCAAGCTGCGCGCCGAAGGCGACATGATGCTGGCGATGAAGCTCGGCGAACTGTTCCCGGTCTAAGCTCAACGCTCAGATCACGAACAAGAAACCGGAGTCCCAGGGCTCCGGTTTTTTTTCGCCCGATGCAGACGGCACAGGCGAATCAGGCAGCCTGATTGTGCTGCAACACCTTTGTCTATAACGGCTCGTTCAGCTTGTGACGCCGCCAAGGCGGCATTAGATTAGCGAATAGTCTCGGGCCCCCATCATAAGTAGAAGGGATAAGCATGACGCTTACTGATCAGTCCACCCGCATCCGCGAAGGCGAAGAGCTCGACGCCGCTGTTATCGACCCATACCTGAAGGCCAACATTCCAGGCCTGACCGGCACCCCGCGCATCAGCCAGTTCCCTGGCGGTGCATCCAACCTGACCTACCTGCTGGAATACCCCGACCAGGAGTTCGTGCTGCGCCGTCCACCCTTCGGCCACAAGGCGAAATCCGCCCATGACATGGGCCGTGAGTTTCGCATCCTCAACCAGCTCAATTCCGGCTTCCCCTACTGCCCGAAGGCGTACGTGCACTGCACTGACGAATCGGTGATCGGTGCCGAGTTCTACGTGATGGAGCGGGTGAAGGGCGTGATCCTGCGCGCCGACCTCCCAGCCGACATGAAGCTCGAGGAAGGCCAGGCCCGTGAGCTTTGCCTGAGCTTCATCGACAAGCTGGTCGAATTGCACAAGGTCGACTACAACGCCTGCGGCCTGGGCGACCTGGGCAAACCGGAAGGCTACGTGCAGCGCCAAATCGCGGGTTGGACCGACCGCTATGAGAAGGCCACGACTCCGGACGCCCCGACCTGGGAACCGGTGAAGGCCTGGCTCAAGGACAAGATGCCCGCAGACCACCACAAGCCGGCCATCGTGCATAACGACTACCGCTTCGACAACGTCATTCTCGATCCGAATGACCCGCTGAAGATCATCGGCGTACTGGACTGGGAGCTGACCACCATCGGTGATCCGTTGATGGACCTAGGCAACACCCTGGCGTACTGGATCGAGGCCAAGGACCCAGCGCCGGTGCAACTGATGCGCCGCCAGCCGAGCCACCTGCCGGGCATGCTGACCCGCCAGGAGTTCGCCGACTACTACGCCGAGCGCGCCGGCCTGCCGCCGATTACCAACCTCGATTTCTACTACACCTACGGCCTGTTCCGCCTGGCCGGCATCGTGCAGCAGATCTACTACCGCTACTTCCACGGCCAGACCCAGGACAAGCGCTTCGCCCAGTTCATCCACATGAACAAGCTGCTGGAGCAGATGAGCCTGCAGGTCATCAACCAATCACGGCTGTAAACCGGCTTACAACAAGGGGAACCCCATGTCCAAGACCAACCTGTTCGACCTCGACGGCAAGATCGCCTTCGTTTCAGGCGCCAGCCGCGGCATCGGTGAAGCCATCGCCAAGCTGCTGGCCCAGCAAGGTGCCCACGTGATCGTTTCCAGCCGCAAGATCGAGGGCTGCCAGGCCGTCGCCGATGCCATCATCGCCGAAGGCGGCAAGGCCACCGCCATCGCCTGCCACATCGGCGAGATGGAACAGATCCAGAACGTTTTTGCCGAGATCCGCGAGAAGTTCGGACGCCTCGACATCCTGGTCAACAACGCCGCGACCAACCCACAGTTCTGCAACGTGCTGGACACCGACCTGTCGGCCTTCCAGAAGACCGTGGACGTCAACATCCGTGGCTACTACTTCATGTCCATCGAAGGCGGCAAGCTGATGAAGCAGAACGGTGGTGGCAGCATCATCAACGTCGCTTCCATCAACGGCGTTTCCCCAGGCGAGTTCCAGGGCATCTACTCCGTGACCAAGGCCGCCGTGATCAGCATGACCAAGGTCTTCGCCAAGGAATGCGCCCAGTTCGGCATCCGCTGCAACGCCCTGCTGCCGGGCCTGACCGACACCAAGTTCGCTTCGGCCCTGGTGAAGAACGATGCCATCCTCAACGTCGCCCTGCAGCGCATCCCGCTCAAGCGCGTTGCCGACCCGAGCGAGATGGCTGGCACCGTTCTGTATTTGGCCAGCGATGCCTCCAGCTACACCACCGGCGTTGCACTGAACGTCGACGGCGGCTTCCTCTCCTGAGGCTCACGCCCATGAAAAAGGGAGCCCGAGGGCTCCCTTTTTCATGTCCAGGATTCTTTGGGAGTGAATTCGCTCCCGCAGTGAGATGTCCTGGAATCAGCGCCAGTCCTTCAACGCTTCCTTGGCCACCTGGTTCAGTGGCTGGGCCAGCAGGCCTGTGGGTGACAGACTCACGGAATACACCGCACCGTCAGCCATCGGCAGATAGGTCACACGCTGAGCCTCAGGCACGAAAAGGAAGAAGTCGCGCTGTGCCAGACGCAGCCAGCGCCAAAGATCGACGCCGTAGGGGCTGCTCGCCAGTTGCGCGCGCGGGTGCTGGGCCAGGGCTTGCTGCTCGATGGCCAGGAAGCGACCCGACAACCGCTCCAGGCGGTAGCCCGGTTGAAGCCCCAGCAGGTTGCCCAACCCTTTCCACTTGAACAGGCGCGCATCCAGCTGCCAAAGGTCGCCATCCAGCAGCAGTTCGCGCTCGGTAGCCCCCTCGAGCAAGGTGACCTGATAGCTCTGCGGCCCCATGGATTTGAAGCTCAGGGTCACCAATGGCTTGTCTTCGGGTAGCGTGCTGTAGCTCCACAGATCCCGGGCCACCAACGCTACCAGCAACGCCAGGGCGAGGAATGCCAGCCCACAGGTGCCACGGAGCCAGCCGAGGAACCAGCTGCGGTCGAAGAGAATGCGTCCCGCCACTACCGCGACCAACACCGCCAGCAGGGCAGTAGCCCAGGCCAGGCCGTCATACTGCATGGAGCCCATTCCTTATGCGTGAAAATGCCGGCATTATGCGCAACTCCCAAAGCCGCAGCCACAAGCCACGCGGCAGTTGTAGACACGGACCTCGTTTTCCATGCCAATCCCCTTCGAGCTGGCGGTCGATCCCGCCACCCTGGCGATTCTCGCCGCCGTTGCCTTTCTTGCCGGATTCATCGATGCCATCGCGGGCGGCGGCGGCCTGCTGACCATCCCCGCCCTGCTCACTGCGGGTCTGCCGCCCCACCTGGTGCTGGGCACCAACAAACTCTGCGCCACCTTCGGCTCCGCCACCGCCAGCTACACCTTCTACCGGCGCAAGCTGTTCGACCCATCGAAATGGCGCAACGCATTGATCGCCACGGCCATCGGCGCCGCACTGGGCGCGGTGATCGCTCACTGGCTACCCGCTGCATGGCTCAACCAGATGCTGCCGGTGGTGGTCTTCGGATGTGGCCTCTACCTCTTGTTCGGCAAGACGCCGGATGTCGAGCACAGCCAGGACGCACCGATACCCCGTGACCGCCAATGGCCCCAGGGCCTCGGACTGGGTTTCTACGACGGTGTGGCAGGCCCTGGCACTGGCGCCTTCTGGACCGTCAGCAGCCTGCTGCTCTATCCCCTGGACCTGGTGCGCGCCAGCGGCGTCGCCCGCAGCATGAACTTCGTCAGCAACGCCATGGCCCTGGTGGTCTTCATCGCCGCCGGCCAGGTCGCCTGGGCACTGGGTATCAGCATGGGGGTGGCGCTGATGGCTGGTGCCTTCCTCGGCGCACGCACCGCCATCAAGGGCGGCGCCAAGTTCATCCGCCCGGTGTTCATCCTGGTGGTACTGGCGCTGACCGCGCGTCTAGTGTGGCAACACTGGATCGGCTAGGCCGAGACGACGCGCAACGTAGAGGTCGATGAGGTAACGCGCGATGGAGCGCTGCGCCGGCAATGGCGGCAGCGCATCCACGGGGAACCAGCGGGCATCTTCGATCTCACCGGGCTGCGGCACGATCTCACCACTACGGTATTCGGCGTGGAAGCCAAGCATCAGCGAATGCGGGAACGGCCAGTTCTGGCTGGCGATGTACTGGATATTGCCGATTTCTACGCCGACCTCTTCCCGCACCTCGCGAGCCACGCACTCTTCCACGGACTCGCCGGGTTCGACGAAACCCGCCAGCGTGCTGTAGACGCCACTGACGAAGCGTGGCGAGCGCGCCAGCAACAACTCGTCGCCACGACTCACCAGCACGATCATGCTCGGTGACAGCCGCGGATAATGGTGAACTTCACAGCTCGGGCAGCGCATTGCACGCTCGCCCGCGACCTGCTCCATACGCTGACCACAGCTGCCGCAGAAACGGTTCTGGTCCGCCCAGGTACCAATCTGGCTGGCGTAACCGAGCATGCGGAAGGTATCCGGATCACCCTGCAACATCACCTGGCGCAGACCCTGCCAGAAGCAGCCAGCCACGTCGGCCGGGTGAGCCAGCTCCAGCAGGTAGATAGGGTCACCATCGAAGTGACCGATGCCATGCTCGGCGAGCACCGGCAACTCCTGGCGCTTCAGCCACTCACGGGGAAACAGCACGCCATTGCTGTCAGTGAGGAACTGCTGGCGGCAGTGGGCCACGGCCCAGCCACCAGGTGCCGAGGCATCCAGCAAGCCCGACTGCCAGCGCTCGCCCGCCATATCAGGCCGCCACCGGCAAGCCGAGGGCGCGCACGCTATTGGCGGCCAGGTCGAGCACATCGGTCTGGAAGCCACGACGCATGCCGGCGCCGCCTTCGAGGTAATACTCGAGGCTGGTCAGGGCATCTGCCAGGGTTTCAAGCATCTGCTCCGAAGGCATCAAGGAGGTTTCCAGCATCTGCTGCTGGATGTATTCCGCGCAGGCGGCAACCAGGGCGGCGGCGCGCTCCTGACCGAGGAACCACAGCCCGCCACGCACGGCTTGCAGACTTACCGGTACGTTGGCCAGGTGCAATTTGTCGCCGTTCGATTCGAGATACGCAGTGATGGCCCGCTTGGCCAGGGACAGCCCCGCCTGGGCTTCATCCAGCACCACGATACGCGCTTCGGCCAGTTGATGATTGGCGAAGGACTCCGCTTCATGCCCCGGCTCGACGGCCTGGCGCACGCCTCGGCGCTCGCCGCTATCGAGGCCGGCCACCATGCTTTCCACATAAAGCACCGCATCGGCGAGCTTGAGCAATTCGCTGGAATCGACTGGTTTGCTTGCGCCCCAGGCCGCCACCATCGGCAGC
Organism: Pseudomonas sp. BN606; assembly: GCF_029873115.1. Taxonomy (NCBI): domain Bacteria; kingdom Pseudomonadati; phylum Pseudomonadota; class Gammaproteobacteria; order Pseudomonadales; family Pseudomonadaceae; genus Pseudomonas; species Pseudomonas sp. BN606. Next base: position 108,863 of record NZ_SSOF01000072.1, read on the forward strand.
TGTACCTGCAAGGCATTGCCGGGGGAGTTCAGGCCGACCATGACGAGCGTCTTGGCCAGCTTTCCGAGCAGAGCGTGCAGGCTTCCAAAGGACTCGCCCGGCGCAGTGCCGCGCTCGATCAGGTCGATCATATCCTTGACGCTGTTCAGCTCCTCGAAGATGGCCGAGGACAGCGAACGCATAACCGCCTGACCAGGGCCGGACAGACGCTGGTATTCCTGCTCCAGGAGCTGGTCGGTAAAAGGCAGCGCGGTCATGCCGAAGACTTCGCGCAGTTCCTGGGAGCGAGGTGCCTGGCTGTCGGCCAACGCAACCAGGTAGAGGAGTTCCTTCTGCAGATTACGCGGCGCCTCGTAGGCGGCGTTGGCCAGCAGCGACTTCAGCTCACGGTCCAGCCGCGAAAACAGCTGCTTGCGCGACTTGCGCGCCAACAGTTGGCCGGCCAGTTGCGACTCGATTGCGGCCGCACCGATCCAGCACAGGCGGCCACGGGGCTGATCGCCATACAGGCGTTCGAGGCCACCAAGTGCGCGCTCCATCGTGCGCAGCGCACTGGATACCTTTTGTCCGCGCAGGAAGCCGAGCAGCCCTTGCTGATAGGCCTGACGGAAACGCCGGGCCAGGGCGTCGGGATCGGCACCTTCCGGCAACCGAACCTCCACCGCGACACGACGCGCCTGGTCCAGGCGGACGCTGAAGAAGTAACTCTCCGGCAGTGGCGGCTGGCCGCCAGCCTGACGCAGGTCGTTGATGGCGGGCAGCAGCAGCTCCGGCATTTCCTGGCGATGCAGGTCGAGATTCTCCAGGTAGCGGCGCAGCACATGTAGTGCATTGCTCAGCGCTGCCAGCTGGACGTCGCGCTCCTCGCCCGCTCCCGTGGGAATGTCGGTGGCCTGGTCCAGCAGCTCCTGGGCCAGCAGTTCGGCGCCGGTGAGCTCGATCAGGTTGAGCGTTCCACGTACCTGGTGCATGGCTTCCACGGCCAGCTGCAAAAGGCTGCCGTTCTGACGCTCGGCAATGAATTGCTCGAGGCTCTGTTCCGCATGCTCCATGGTGGCGAACAGTTCGTCGCGCACCAGCCCCAGCGAAGTGACTCCAGTGACCATGCCTTAATGCGCCTCCCGCGCGAGTGTGCGGAATCGCATCAGTCAGCGAACTCTGGCTTCTGCTTGCTCATGTGGGCTGTCATGGCCACGCGCAGGTCGGCCGATTGCAACATGGCGGCGTTCCAGGTGGCGATGTATTCGAGGCCATCGTCGACCCGGTGGTCGCGCATGTAGCGGATCATTTCCTTGGTTCCGCGTACGGCGATAGGGGACTTGGCGGCGATCTGATGGGCGATGCCGAACACCCCGTCGAGCAGGGCGACCTGGTCGGCGTAGGTTCGATTGACCAGCCCGAGGCGCTGCGCCTCTTCACCGTCGATGGTGCGGCCGGTATAGGCCAGTTCGCGCATCATGCCGTCGCCGATGATGCGCGGCAGGCGCTGCAGGGTGCCGACGTCAGCCGCCATGCCGATGTCGATTTCCTTGATGGAGAACTGCGCATCGGCGGTCGAGTAACGCATGTCGCAAGCTGAAATCAGGTCAATGGCGCCACCCAGGCAGTAGCCCTGGATAGCCGCGATCACCGGTTTGCTGCAGTTGTCGACAGCGTTGAACGAGGCTTGCAGCTCTAGAATCTTGCGGCGCAGGGCGCGTGCGTTGCGACTAGCATCCGGACCAAGTTGGGCACCGACGGAGGCGAGCATCATCAGGTCGATGCCCGAGGAGAAATGCTTGCCCGCGCCGGAAAGCACCACTACCCGAACTTCATCGTTATCCTCGATCTCGCGGAATACATCGACGATCTCTTTCCAGAAATCGGCATTCATCGCGTTGATCTTTTCCGGACGATTGATCTGCACATGGGCGATCTTGTCTGCCAACTCTACGCGGAAGGCTTTGTAATCAGGCACGGGTCAGTCCTCGGCGTGCGCCACAGAAAAAGTGTCATTCAGGAAGCCCGGCAACTATAACAAGCACGAAGTAAAAGTCGATGCTGCCCACTGTGACGCAGGCCACGCCATGCAATTGCCACTTCACATCGAAAAACCGGCTTAAACGCTTGATCTACCGGGACCAGGCTGTCACTTTCCCTGCGCCCATCTGTAACCACAAGTCCAAGGACAACCCCGATGCCCGCCTCGCCCGCCGTCGCCCTCGGCCGCAATTTCCTCGGCAACTCGCCGCGCTGGTACAAGCTGACGATCATCGGCTTCCTGGTGCTGAATCCCGTAGTGCTCTGGCTTCTCGGCCCGGTGGTGTGCTCGTGGTTGCTGGTAGGTGAGTTCATCTTCGCCTTGGGCATGGCTCTCAAGTGCTATCCCCTGCTGCCGGGCGGGCTCCTGGTGTTGGAGGCAATACTGCTCGGCCTGGCGACACCCGACGCGGTTTACGAGGAGCTCAAGCACAACTTTCCAGTGATCCTGCTGCTGATGTTCATGGTGGCGGGCATCTATTTCATGAAGGACCTGTTGCTCCTGCTGTTTTCCCGCCTGCTGCTCGGCGTGCGCAGCAAGACCCTGCTGGCCTTGATGTTCTGCCTGCTGGCGGCCTTCCTTTCGGCTTTCCTTGACGCGCTGACCGTGACTGCCGTGATCATCAGCGTTGCCCTCGGGTTCTACGGCGTGTACCACCGCGTAGCCTCCGGCAAGGGTGCGGGCGATGAGCACAGCCCCGACTCCGACCACGACGTCGCCAGCTCCAGCCGCGAGGATCTGGAGACCTTCCGTGCCTTCCTCCGCAGCCTGCTGATGCATGCCGCCGTGGGCACCGCCCTGGGCGGTGTCTGCACCCTGGTGGGCGAACCGCAGAACCTGCTGATCGGCCACGAGGCCGGCTGGCACTTCAAGGACTTCTTCCTGAACGTAGCGCCGGTGTCGATGCCGGTGCTGGCGGCGGGCCTGTTGACTTGCGTGCTGCTGGAGAAACTGGGCTGGTTCGGTTACGGCGCCCAGTTGCCAGACAGCGTACGGCAGGTGCTGGCTGACTTCGCCCATGAAGAGAACCTGCGGCGCACCCAGAACCAGCGTCTGGCGCTGATGGTCCAGGGCGTGGCAGCGCTGATTCTCATCCTCTGCCTGGCGCTGCATGTGGCGGAAGTGGGACTGATTGGCCTGCTGGTGATCGTGCTGATCACCAGTTTCAACGGCATCACCGACGAGCACCAGATTGGCCGCGCATTCCAGGACGCCCTGCCCTTCACCGCCCTGCTGGTGACCTTCTTCGCGGTGGTGGCGGTGATCCAGCAGCAGCACCTGTTCACCCCGATCATCCACGCGGTACTGGCGATGCCGGTGGACCAGCAACCGGGGATGCTGTTCATCGCCAACGGTTTGCTCTCGGCCATCAGCGACAACGTCTTCGTTGCCACTATCTACATCACCGAAGTGAAGAACGCGCTGGATGCCGGGAACATGACCCGCGAGCATTTCGACACCCTGGCGGTGGCCATCAACACCGGTACCAACCTGCCCAGTGTCGCCACGCCCAACGGCCAGGCGGCCTTCCTCTTCCTGCTCACCTCATCCGTGGCACCGCTGGTGCGCCTGTCCTACGGCCGCATGGTGTGGATGGCCCTGCCCTACACCATCGTGATGGGCGTACTCGGCTGGTGGGCCGTCAGCCATTGGCTCTGACGGCCGCCTCGGCCTGCACCCGATTGCGCCACTGCCGCCAGGTATAGAGCGGAATGCCGGCCATGAGCACGAGGAAGCCCCAGAAGATGGCCTGCTCGCCGGTGCCGTAGAGGGCCCAGATGGAATAGACAAAGCCCAGCACGCCGATGGCCACTAGCCGACCACGTTCGCGCTCGGAGAAGTCGCCGGGCTTCACCGCCAGTTGCTGCAGCAACGCTGCGGTGCAGAAGGCATAAGGCACCACGCCTGTCATGGTGCCGAGCAGGATGATGACGTTGAACACCTCCACCAGGTCGCCCTGGCCATCCACCAGCACCAGCGCAGTGACCAGCACGCCGGAAACCAGTAGGCCATGGGCCGGCACGCCGTACTTGTTGGTCTGCGCCAGAGATTCAGGCAACAGGCCATCGCGGGCGGTGGCCATCGGAATCTGGCCCTGCAGCAGGACCCAGCCATTCAGCGCGCCCAGGCAGGCGATCACCGCGCCGCCGGCCACCAGGTGATAGCCCCACTCCCCCACCAGCACCCGCGCTGCATCGGCGAAAGGCGCCGTGGAATGCATCAGCACGTCGGGCGGCAGAACGCCTTGTACGGCAGTAATGGAAAGGATGTAGACCCCGGCCGCCACCAGGGTCCCAAACACCGTGGCACGTGGGATGGTGCGTTTGGGGTCGTCGACATCATCCGCCGGCACGGTCGCCGACTCCAGGCCAATGAATGACCAGAGCGTGAGTGCCGCCGTGGTGGCGATGGCATTGGCGTATCCGCCAGCGCCTGGCGGCAGCTCGCTGACCTCGGGAATTCGCAGGTATTCGGGATGGAAGGAAAACCAGCCGAGAATACCCACCAGCAGCAGTGGGATGAGCTTGAGCGCGGTGAGAATGTTCTGTGCCAGGCCGAATGCGCCGATGCCGCGCAGGTTGATCAGGGTGCAGAGCCAGATCGCGCCGATTGCGGTGCCCACCATCAGCACCGGATCGCGCAGCGCGGGAATGAAGACCTGCAGGTAGCCCACCAGGGTCACGGAGATGGCCGCATTGCCTATCCACGCAGCCTTCCAGTAGGTCCAGGCGCAGAGGTAGCCGGCAAAGTTTCCAAATCCGTCGCGGGTATAGGCATAAGGTCCCCCGGCCGAGGGGTTGAGCCTCGCCAGACGGGCAAAGGTCAACGCAAGGATCACCGCTCCGGTGCTGGAGATCAGCCAGCCGAACAGGCTGAGGCCACCGTAGGCGGCCAGGCTCGAGGGAAGGAGGAACACGCCCGAGCCGATCATGTTGCCCACCACCAGCGCGGTGCAGGTCCAGAACCCCATTCTGCCGCGAGGCTTCGCCACTTCCCCAGTCGCCATCGCGTTCCCCCGCAGTCCGATTTATTCCCTGATGCAGTCCACTGTATAGCAGCGACCTGTAGGACTTTCCTGACAGTTGAGCCCATGGACGTCGATATCGAAGCCCGGGAAGCTGATGTCGAAGGTTCGCGCGAACTCCAGATAGTCGATTATCGCGCGTGTTTCAGCCGTAAAGCGCTCGCCCGGCATGATCAAAGGGATGCCCGGCGGATAGGGCACCAGCATCACAGCGGCGATGCGCCCTTGCAGCTTGTCCAGGGGCACCGGCTCCACGTCGCCACGGACCAGCTTGTCATAGGCGTCAGCCGGCTTCATCGCCAACTCCGGCAGCTTGGTGTACATGCGTCGCAGCGCCTTGGGTGTGGCGCTGTTGCGATAGCAGGCGTGCAGCGCGTCGCAGAGATCGCGCAGCCCCATGCCGGCATATCGGGCCCCATGTCCAGTGGCGATCGAGGGCAACGCATCGCTCAGCGGCTGATTGGCGTCGTAACCGCGCTTGAACTCCAGCAACTCAGTGAGCAAGGTGCTCCACTTGCCTTTGGTGATGCCCATGGAGAACAACACCAGGAATGAATAGAGGCCGGTCTTCTCCACCACCAGCCCCCGCTCCCAGAGGAACTTGCTGACAACCGCCGCGGGAATGCCCTGTTCGCCCAGCTTGCCGTCAGCGGTCAGGCCCGGCGTTACCAGGGTGACCTTGATCGGATCGAGCAGCACGTAGTCGTCTGCCACATCGCCGAAACCGTGCCAGTCCGCATCCGGGCGCAACAGCCAGTCCACGGTACTGACGGCATCGGTTCCCTCGACCAGGGGCGGCTCCCAGATGTCGAACCACCAGTCGTCCGCCGCAAGGTTCTGCCACACATTGGCCAGGGCGCGGCGGAAGCGCAGGGCCTCATCGAAGGTTTCCTGGATCAGCGAATGCCCGGCCGGCCCTTCCATCATTGCGGAAGCCACATCGAGCGAGGCGATGATGCCGTACTGCGGCGAGGTCGATATGTGCATCATGAACGCTTCGTTGAAGCGGTGCCGGTCGAGCCGGCGAGCGCCACCGTCCTGTACATGGATCATCGACGCCTGACTGAATGCTGCCAGCAGCTTGTGTGTGGAGTGGGTGGTGAATACCAGCGGCGAGCGCTCCTCGCGTTGGGTGCACATGCCGTAGCGGCCGGCGTAGAAATCGTGGAACGCTGCATAGGCGTACCAGGCCTCGTCGAAGTGCAACACTTCCACCGAATCGCCCAGTGCCTGCTTGATCATTTCTGCGTTGTAGCAGAGACCGTCGTAGGTGGAGTTGGTCACCACCGCCAGCTTGACCTTCGGCTCGCGCCCCTTGGCGAGCGGACTGGCATCGATCTTCGCCTTGATCGACTCACGGCTGAACTCGCGTAGCGGAATCGGTCCGATGATGCCCAGCTCGTTTCGTTCCGGCGTCAGGTACAGCGGGATGGCGCCAGTCATGATGATGGAATGGACGATCGACTTGTGACAGTTGCGATCCACCAGCACCAGGTCGTCGCGGCCAACCATCGAATGCCAGACGATCTTGTTGGCGGTCGAAGTGCCGTTGATCACGAAGAAGGTATGGTCGGCGCCGAAGTTCTGCGCGGCCCGGGCCTCGGCTTCGGCCAGGGGACCTGTGTGATCCAGCAACGAGCCCAGTTCCGGCACCGATACCGAGAGGTCCGAGCGCAGCGTGTTCTCGCCGAAGAACTGGTGAAACGCCTGCCCCACCGGGCTCTTGCGGTAGGCCACACCACCGCCGTGGCCAGGCGTGTGCCAGGAATAGTTGGATTGCGCGGTGTGTTCCACCAGCGCCCGGAAGAATGGCGGTAGCAGGCCTTCCAGGTAGTTGCGCGCAGCTCGGGCCACCTGGCGGGCAAGGAAGGGCACCGTGTCCTCATAGAGATAAAGCAGACCACGTAGCTGGTTGAGGTCTGCCATCGCCTCGGCGGGTGCGTTCTCGATGGTCACCTGCTCGCCCAGGGCAAATATCGGCAGCTGTGGCGCACGCACGCGGGCCACGCGGATCAGCTCCACCATGTCCTGCAGCAATCGCTGGTTTTCCCCGGCGCCTTCGGCGGCGACCAGAATGCACGCAAGGCCGTGGTGGGTGGAAGCGACGATGCGGCCTTCGGCGGAACTGGCGGTAGAGAGGATGGTGAAGCCTTCCTGCTCCAGTTCTCGGGCGATGGCGCGAACCCGGTCACCGGCAACGGTATCGGCCTTGATGTCGCGATGGACGATGAGGACGGGGAACTTGAGCTCTTTATACATTGTGGCTCCCTGAGGGGCGGGCCTGCCCGCCTATGCCCTCAGGGTAGAAGCTCGATCACAGGGGTGGTACCCCCGCAGCCACTGGCTGTACGTAAAGGTCGCAATCAGGAAGCTGGTGGAGCGTCCATCTGCACCCAGAGAGCCGGAGCCCCGGCGGCTTTCTCGATGGCGGCCAGGCGCGAAGCGTGGGCGGCCAACTCTTCCTCACTGGCGCGGATCACCCGGCTGGGCGTGCGATCGGCCGGCAGGCGACGGATCGGTGAAGCCTGGGCTCGACCACCGCTGCCCTCGCTACCTTCGCCGGCGAGAGACAGGTTGGTCTGGCCTCCGGTCATCGCCAGGTAGACGTCAGCGAGGATCTCGGCGTCGAGCAATGCGCCGTGCAGTTCACGGTTGGAGTTGTCGACGTCGTAGCGCTTGCACAGGGCGTCCAGGCTGTTGCGCTGCCCCGGGTGGCGCTCGCGGGCCATCATCAGGGTGTCGAGCACGGTGCAGTGCTCGGTGACGTCGCTGCGATCGGACTGCCCCAGCAGGGCGAATTCGTTGTTGATGAAGCCGATGTCGAACGCCGCGTTATGGATGATCAGCTCGGCGCCCTTGATGAACTCGAAGAATTCGTCAGCGACGTCCTTGAAGCGCGGCTTGCCCACCAGGAATTCGTTGGTGATCCCGTGTACCGCGATGGCGCCTTCATCCACCTCACGGTCGGGTTGCAGGTAAACGTGGAAATGGCGACCAGTAAGGCGCCGGCCTTCCATCTCGACGCAGCCGATCTCGATGACGCGATGGCCGTCGGTGACCGGCATGCCGGTAGTTTCAGTATCGAGGACTACAAAACGCATGTTCAGGGCCTATGAAGGAGATTGCCGCAAGGGCGCAATTCTAAGTGCCCGCTCACGATCTTGCGAGCTAGGGCCATGCAAGGCAAAAACAGGGGAGGAAGCAGAGTTTACAGCTGTAAATGAGCATTACTCGCTTCGCTCCCCTTCGTGCCGCGCTGAAGCGCGTTAGCCGCAAGCGACTTTCCGAGACTGCTTTTCAACGCCGCAGGGCTGACGCCCAGCTGATCGTGAACGGGTTCTAACGGGCGTTGAGTTCGCTGACACCCCGATTCGCCAACTGGTCGGCGCGTTCGTTGCCGGGGTGGCCGGTATGGCCGCGTACCCATTGCCAACGCACGGTGTGGCGATTGACCTGCTCATCCAGGGCTTGCCAGAGGTCGGCGTTCTTCACTGGCTGCTTGGCAGCGGTCTTCCAGCCGCGCTTCTTCCAGTTAGGCATCCACTCGGTGATGCCCTGCATCACGTACTGGGAGTCGGTGATGATCTTCACCTCGCAGGAACGCTTGAGCGCTACCAGCCCCATGATGGCGGCCATCAATTCCATGCGGTTGTTGGTAGTATCGCGCTCACCACCCCAGAGCTCGCGCTCGGCACCCTTGTACACCAGCAAGGCGCCCCAGCCGCCAGGACCAGGATTGCCCTTGCAGGCGCCATCGGTATAGATCTCGACCAGATCGCTCACTTAAGCCTCATGTTTCGAATCGCACCGGCTGACCTTAGCCACCGGCATGGGAACCAGCTTGCCCATGGGCTCTCGCCGGGCCTGACGCAGTGGCCGCAGGCCGATCACCAGCTTGCGCGCCACCAATAGATAGAAGCCCGCACCGAACCCTTGTCCGGCGGCGCCCCAGCGCTCCAGGCGAGCCAGGCGTGTTTGCCAGGCGGCCGAAGCAAGCGGCGGACGATAGCACCCGAAGCGGCGTTTCTCCAGCGCGAAGCCCAGCAGGTTCAGCCAGTCGCTGACCCGTGTCGGCGAGATGCAGCGGGCACGGCGCAGGGCATCACGAGCGAAGTAGTGGCGCACGCCCCAGGCACTCCATGGGTTGACCCCGACGATGATCAGGTGCCCGCCTGGACGGACACTGCGTGCGGCTTCACGCAGCAGGCTATGGGGGGAAAGGCAGAAATCCAGGCCGTGTTGCAGCACCACCACGTCCGCGGCGTGTTCGCTGAGCGGCCAGGCGGACTCTTCGCAGGCAATCTCCACGCCGGGCAATGGCGCACCGAGATGCACGCAGCGCTGGATTTGTTTGGCTCCTGGGGGCAACTCCGCACGGGGTCCGTAGTGCACCAGATAGCCGCCGAAGTAGCGCGCCATCTCGTCCTCCAGCAAGCGCTGCTCTTCGAACAGCATCAGGCCGCCGAGGGGACCGGAGAACCAGGAGCGGGCCCCGGAGATCAGCTCCAGCCAGTCGGCATCGGCTTGGGCGAATGCTTTTTCGGTCATGGCAATCTCCTGCATGAGAGCCCTAAGATGCTCCATTGCTCTCTGCTTGGCGACTCCCTTCATGATCCAGATCGATGCCCTCCCCGCCTTTTCCGACAACTACCTCTGGCTGCTGCAGGACGACACAACCCGACACTGCGCCGTGGTCGACCCCGGCGACGCTGCACCGGTGCTGGCCTGGCTAGAAGCCCATCCCGGATGGAAGCTGACCGACATCATGGTCACCCATCATCACCATGATCATGTCGGCGGCGTTGCGCGACTGAAGGATGCAACCGGCGCCCGCGTACTAGGCCCGGTGCAGGAGAAGATTCCTGCCCGCGACGAAGCGCTTGGTGACGGAGACACCGTCCAGGTACTGGGACTGGAGTTCCAGGTGATCGAAGTACCCGGCCACACCCTGGGCCATATCGCCTACTACCATGGGGAAACCAGGCAACCGCTGCTGTTCTGTGGCGATACGCTGTTCGCTGCCGGCTGCGGCCGGCTGTTCGAAGGAACGCCGGAGCAGATGCATCACTCCCTCAATCGCCTGGCGGCGCTGCCGGCGGCCACCCAGGTCTTCTGCACCCACGAGTACACGCTCAGCAATCTGCGTTTCGCCAGAGCCGTAGAGCCCGGCAACCATGCCACTTCCAAGCGTTTCGATGAGGTCACCCGGATGCGCGAGCAAGGCGGTATCAGCCTGCCATCAACCATCGCCCTCGAGTTGGCGACCAACCCCTTCCTGCGGGTGACTGAAACATCCGTTAAACAAATGGCCGACGAGCGGGCGGGTCGGGATAACCCTACGCCAGCCGAGGTCTTCGCGACCCTTCGAGCCTGGAAAGACCAATTCTGAACACTCGGTCAGGCTCTGGCGAATTGGTGAAAACTTGACCAACCATAGGTCGATTCCTAGAATCGCCGGACTTTTTTGCCGGAAAAACCTCACAGCCAATGTTGTCTTCGCCGATCAGAAATCTCGACCTGGATGCATTGGCACGAGCCGCGCGCGCGCTTGTGGTGGTGTGCGCCGTCACGCTTGCCGGCTGCTCCGGCACGGGTCAGAAGGACGATGACCAGGGCCGCGACACCGACCGCGCACTGGCCATGCAGCAACAGGCCCAGTGGCTGGAAGAGGCGCAGACCGAGCGCGAACCCCAGGACATCTGGGAACGCATGCGCAACGGCTTCAAGCTGCAAGACGAGATCGGCGTCAACCCACGCATCGAGCGCCAGCGCCTCTGGTACGTGAGCAAGCCCTCCTTCCTGGAAAGCGCCAGCGACCGTGGCAGCCTTTATATCCACTACGTTGTGGAGCGCCTGGAAGAACGCAACATGCCCCTTGAGCTGGCCCTCCTGCCAGTGGTGGAAAGCGCCTACAACCCGTTCGCCTACTCGCGAAGCAATGCCGTGGGCATCTGGCAGTTCATTCCGTCGACCGGTCGCCACTTCAACCTGCGCCAGACCAACTGGTACGACGGCCGCCGTGACATCACCGCGTCCACCAACGCTGCCCTGAACTACCTCGAACGCCTGCACGAAATGTTCAACGGCGACTGGCTGCTGGCCCTCGCTGCCTACAATGCTGGCGAAGGTACCGTCAGCCGTGCCATCGAGCGCAACCAGAAGCTCGGCCTGCCGACCGACTACTGGAACCTGCCGCTCCCCCAGGAAACCCAGGACTACGTACCCAAGCTGCTGGCCCTGTCGCAGCTGGTGATGGCGCCGGAAGCCTATGGCGTGAACCTGAACCCCATCGCCAACGAGCCGTACTTCGAAGTAGTGGAAGTCAAGCAGCAGCGCCTGGACCTGTCTCGCGTGGCGGCGATGGCGGACATGGACGCCGATGAGATGTACCAGCTCAATCCGGCCTTCAAGAAACGCATCACCATGGATGGCCCGCAGCACCTGTTGGTCCCCACCGACAAGGCCGAATTGCTGACCGCCAACCTTGCCCTGATGAAGCCCCAGATGCTGGTGGACTGGCAGCAGTACCGCGTGCGCAACGGTGATAGCCTGCATGGCATCGCGAACCGTTACCACGTCACGGTCAAGACGCTGAAAGAGATCAACGGCCTCTCCGGCAACCACCTGCGGGTAGGCCAGCAGCTGAGCATCCCGGTCGAGCCTGGCCTGAAACCTGACAAGCCGCTCTTCCAGAACATCGCCAGTGCCCCGGCGCCGACCCCGGCACGCAACCACAAGGTCAAGAGGGGCGACAACCTTTCGACCATCGCCCGTCAGTACAAGGTGACTGTGCAGGACATCAAGCGCTGGAACCACCTCAAGGGCAACCACCTCAAGGCAGGCCAGGTGCTGAAACTTGAAGGCGGCGCCACCCAGGTCGCAAGCGCCAGCGCCACCAGCAGGGGGAAGTCCAAGAGCAACGGCCGCGAGTCAGTGACCTACTACAAGGTCAAACAGGGCGATTCCCTCTATCTGATCGCCAAGCGCTTCAACGTTGAGATGAAGCATCTTCAACGCTGGAACCCCCGCAGCGACCGCGCCCTGAAGCCCGGCCAGACCCTGACGGTCTACCTGCCCTGACTCTTCTGCGCCATCGCCTCCAGGCAGCGCCCCGCCGCCTGGGCGAAATGCTGGAACGCCACGAACTGCTCGTGCCGTAACGCCCGTCCAGAAAGGCGGCAGTCAGCGTAGATGACCCCGATCTCCCGCTTGCCCACCAGTAGCGGCGCAATGAAGAACATCCCCTGTCCCAGCCATTCGCGCATCGGCCGCGTAACCAGGTCGCTCAGGCTATAACTCGCGGGCACACCCATCCAGAGAGTCTCGCGGGCACGCAATACGTAGCTGAATAGATTGGGTTGCTCTGATTGGCCGGCGGGCAGGACGAAGCCGTCGAGCCAGCGCTGGCTGCCCTCGCCCACCGCCCGACGCACCGTGAAGCGACTGCGCTGGTCGGTCAGCACTGCAACCATCACCCGCTCCAGCCCGGCCCCCTGGTGCAACCCCTGAAGCAGGGTATCGAGCACGAGATTGATGTCCGCCTTGCGCGACACCAGCATTCCCAGTTCCTGCAAGGCCTGCTGCATAACCAGCAGATCCGGTTGCAGCAGCCGCGCCTGGCGCTGTTCTCTCTGCAGACGGATTTGCTCCGGGTCGGTATGGGGTATCAGGTGGCAGAGCTTGCTGGCACCAAATGTGGTGGCCACCTTGACCGCTTCATCGGCACTGGCCAGCACCTGCTGCATGGCCTCCTCCCGGCTCAGGCCGACCAGTCCGGCCAGTTGCTCTACAAGTTGCGTCATGGAGGCTGAGTCCCAGCCCTGCAAGGCTGCCTCGCTGATCCGAACCCCCAGGCTCACGGCCTTCACCGCCGGGTCACTCTGGGCGGAGCCGGTATGCGCCAGACTCGCCAGCTCACCCAGGTTCCAGCTGCGGACCAGACCCAGGGTCAATTGGCGGAAGCTGGTGCCCAACACTTCGCGCACTGCCTGCTCTTCATCGACTCCCGGTTGCGCCAGCGCTGCAGCAAGCTCATCAGCCTGCTCGCCACCACAGCCCCAGAACGCCAGTTCACCCAGGTTGTGTAACAGGGCGGCGATGAACACCTCTTCCTGGCTCCGCGCCAGGAGGTAGCCGGCAATGTTGCGGGCCTGTACCGCCGCGTGAAAGGAGCGCGCCAGAATCTCCGGTAACTGCTCCCTCGGGCCTCGAGCCAGCAGGCTGTCGATAAGACTGACCGAGAGGCCGATCAGGCGCACGTTCTCGAAACCGATCAGCACGATGGCGCGGGAGATCGTGCGAATGGCTTCCTGGGACGGGTTGTAATAGACGCTGTTGGCAACCTTCAGCACCTTGGAGGTCAGCGTCGCGTCACGTAGCAGCACATCTGCCAGCTGCTGAACGGAGGATTTGTCCTGTTGGGCCATCTGGTGCAGGTCCTGCACCACCGCGGCCAGAGCGGGTAATTCGGCCTCGTTGAGGCGGTCGATCCATGACTGCAAACCATGGCTGCGTTCACCCAAGATTGGCACCCCTGCGCAAAATTCAGAATGGTGGCCAGAATGCTGGCCAGCTACCCGCAGGCTGGCCCTTTTTTCTTGCCTGTACAAGCTGTTACTGTACTTGCCAGCCGTTACCGCCGACACCCGCGGCGCGTGACCCCTGACACGATTTCGCCGGCCCGATGCCCGCGCCATCCCGCCAGCGAGGCCAGCACCCACATGCCCGACACGATATCCATGGATCGGACCCCCGCCTGATGCGTCGTCTTGCGTTCATGCTCATTGGCCTGCTGGCCCAACCCTGCTTCGCCAACCTGACCGAAAGCCACGGCTACGCTCAGTTCGGCGCCCTGAAATACCCCGCCAATTTCGACCATTTCGACTGGGTCAACCCCAACGCTCCCAAAGGCGGCACCTTGCGGGTGATGGCCTTCGGCACCTTCGACACGCTCAACCCTTACACCTTCAAGGGCACCAGCCCGGTGTCCACGCCGAACTTCCAGCAGTACGGCGTGACCGAGTTGAACGAGCCGCTGATGGTGGGCACCGGCCAGTACGACCCGTCCGGCGACGAACCTGCCTCCAGCTACGGCCTGATCGCCAAGAGCGTCGAGTACAGCGAGGACCGAAGCTGGGTGGTGTTCAACCTGCGCGAAGAAGCCCGCTTCCACGATGGAAAGCCGATAACCGCCTTCGATGTAGCCTTTTCCTACCGCACCCTGATCAAGAATGGCCACCCGCAGTACCGCACCAGCCTTCAGGAAGTAAAGCGGGTCGACATCCTCAACCGCCACCGCATCCGTTTCGTGCTCAAACGCGCCGGCAACCCGCTGCTGATTCTTCGCCTCGGCGAACTGCCGGTGCTGCCGCAGCACTATTGGAAGAACCGAGACTTCAAGGCGACCAGCTTCGAGCCGCCCTTGGGCAGTGGTCCCTATCGCATTACCCAGGTGAGGCCAGGGCGCAGCCTGGTGTTCGAGCGAGTCAAGGACTGGTGGGGCGAACAGCTTCCAGCCAACCGCGGCAAGTACAACTTCGACCGGGTTGAGGTGGAGTTCTACCGAGACAGCAACGTCGCCTTCGAAGCCTTCAAGGCCGGCGAGTTCGATTTTTACATCGAGCACCAGGCGAAGAACTGGGCCAACGGCTATCGTTTTCCAGCCATCGCCCGAGGGGATGTGATCCGCGCGGAGATTCCGCACCAGATCCCGACCCAGACACAGGCCCTGTTCATGAACACCCGACGCGCAGTGTTCGGCGACCGCAAGGTCCGCGAAGCCATGGGGCTGATGTTCGACTTCGAATGGACCAACCGCACGCTGTTCAACAACGCCTACATACGCGCCGCCAGCTATTACCCGAACAGCGAGTTCAGCGCCGTGGGCAAGCCCGAGGGGCATGAGTGGCTACTCCTATCCCCGCATCGCCAGGAATTGCCCGAGCCACTGTTCACTCAGCCTTTCCAGGTGCCAACCACAGAAGGCCGAGGCATTCCGCGGGAAACCCTTCGCCGTGCCCTGGGTCTATTGGCCGGAGCCGGATGGAAGTTGTCCGGCCAGCGCCTGGTAAATGATCGTGGCCAGCCGCTACGTTTCGAAATCCTGCTGGTCAATCCGAACCTTGAACGCATCCTCCAGCCCTACCGCGAAAATCTCGCCAGCATCGGCATCGACGTCAGCCTGCGTACGGTGGATCGCGCCCAGTACAAGCAGCGCCTGGACCACTTCGACTACGACATGATCCTCATGACCCTGCCGCAGACTCTGAGCCCCGGCCTGGAGCAATACCTCTACTTCCATTCCAGCCAGGTAGGCGTGAAGGGCAGCAAGAACTATGCGGGCGTCGCCAACCCGGTAGCCGACGAGATGATCGAGAAACTCCTCGGCGCCCAGAGCCGCGACGAACAGCTGGCCGCCGCACGCGCACTGGACCGCACCCTGCTGTGGCAGCACTACGGCATCCCCAACTGGTACATCAACTATCACCGCCTGGCGTACCGCAACCGGTTCGCCTTCGTCACCACGCCGCCCTACACCCTGGGCCTGCGCGCCTGGTGGCTGAAGCCCACGGAGAACGCCCGATGAGCAAAACGCTACGCAACCTTTGCCTGCAAGGCTGTGGCGCCCTGCTGCTATCCCTGGCCGGGCTCGCCATCGCCGAGCCGAAGTACGCCATCACCCTTTACGATGAGCCGGCCAAGTACCCGGAAAACTTCAAGAACTTCTCCTGGGTCAATCCGGATGCCCCCAAGGGAGGCATACTGCGCCTCGCCGGGGTTGGCGGATTCGACAGTCTCAACCCGTTCATCCCCCGCGGTAATTCAGCCGACCAGCTGGGCCTGATCTACGACAGCCTGACCTTCCACTCCCCGGACGAACCCTTCACCGAGTACGGCCTGCTGGCTGAAAAGATCGAGAAAGCGCCGGACAACAGCTACGTGCGCTTCTACCTGAACCCCAAGGCACGCTTCAATGACGGTCAGCCAGTGACCGCCGAAGACGTGGTCTTCACCTTCAACCTCCTGGTCGAGCACGGCGACCCCATGTACCGCCATTACTATGCGGACGTCGCCAAGGTGGAGGCGGAGGACAAACAACGTGTGCGCTTCGATTTCAAGCATCCAGGCAACCGCGAGCTGCCGCTGATCATCGGCCAGATCCAGGTGCTGCCCAAGCACTACTGGGAAGGCCGCGACTTCGGCAAGACCAACATGGAACCCCCGGTAGGCAGTGGCCCCTACCGTATTGCCAAGGTCGACGCCGGTCGCTCGATCCGCTACGAGCGGGTCAAGGACTGGTGGGCCAAGGACCTGTCAGTGACGCGCGGTTACTACAATTTCGACGCCATCACAGTGGACTACTACCGCGACATGTCGGTCTCCCTTGAAGCCTTCAAGGCCGGGCAGTTCGACTTCAACCTGGAGTATTCCGCCAAGGACTGGGCCACCGGCTACGAAGGCCCCGCCCTGCGCGCCGGCAAGATCCTCAAGGAAGCTATCCCCAACCACAATCCAACCGGCATGCAAGGTTTCGCCTTCAACATTCGCCGACCAGTATTCCAGGACCGTCGCGTGCGCGAAGCCATCGCCCAGCTGTTCGACTTCGAATGGGCGAACAAGCAACTCTTCTTCAGCTCCTACAAACGCACGAGCAGCTACTTCGAGAACTCGGAAATGGCTTCCCACGAGCTGCCTGACGCTGATGAACTGAAGATTCTCGAACCGCTGCGCGACCAAGTGCCGGCAGAAGTCTTCAGCCAGGTATTCCAGCCACCGGTCAGCGATGGCAGCGGCATCATCCGTGAACAAAAGCGTCGCGCTTACCAGCTGTTCATGGACGCCGGCTACAAGATCGAGAACGACAAAATGGTTGGCCCGGACGGCAAGCCCCTGGTCTTCGAGTTCCTTACCGCCCAGGCCAACCTCGAGCGAGTGATCCTCCCCTTCAAGCGCAACCTCGCCGAACTGGGTATAGACCTGCAGATCCGCCGCGTGGACGTATCCCAGTACATCAATCGACTGCGCTCGCGCGACTTCGACATGATTCCCGCCACCTGGGGCCAGTCCAACTCGCCGGGTAACGAACAGATGGAGTACTGGCATTCGCGCAGTGCCGACAGCGCCGGCAGCCGCAACTTCATCGGCCTGCGTGACCCTGCCATCGACAAACTGGTGGAAGGCCTGATCCGCGCCGACTCGCGCCAGAGCCTGGTGAAACACGCTCGCGCCCTGGACCGAGTACTGCTGTGGGGGCACTACGTGGTGCCCAACTACTACGTCGATACCTGGCGCGTCGCCTACTGGAACCACTTCCAGCGCCCGGACAGCACACCGCTGTATGACTTCGGCCTGATGACCTGGTGGCAGAAACCGGGCACGGAAACTGCTAGCCAGTCTGAGCAACCCACCTCCGAGCCGGATGCACAGTAAATGCTCGCCTACATACTCCGTCGACTGCTGCTGATCATTCCAACGCTGTTCGGCATCCTGCTGATCAACTTCATCATCATCCAGGCCGCTCCCGGCGGTCCGGTCGAGCAGATGATCGCCAAGCTGGAAGGCTTCGATGCCGCCGCGGGCGGCGCCACCGGTCGGATCTCCGGAGGTGGTTCGGAAGTTGCCACTGCTGGCTCCAACTACCGCGGAGCCCAAGGCCTCGACCCGGAACTGGTGGCCGAGATCGAGAAGATGTACGGCTTCGACAAGCCCGCCGCGGAACGCTTCTGGCTGATGATCACGAGCTACCTGAAGCTGGACTTCGGGACGAGCTTCTTCCGTGACGCCAAGGTTATCGACCTGATCATCGAGAAGTTGCCGGTGTCCATCTCCCTCGGGCTCTGGAGCACCCTGATCATGTACCTGGTGTCCATTCCCTTGGGAATCGCCAAGGCGGTACGCCACGGCAGCGCCTTCGACGTCTGGAGCAGCACCGCCATCATCGTCGGCTATGCCATTCCTGCCTTCCTGTTCGCCATCCTGCTGATCGTGCTTTTCGCCGGCGGCAGCTATTTCGACTGGTTCCCACTGCGCGGGCTCACCTCGAACAACTTCGACGAGCTTAGCTTCACCGAAAAGATTGCCGACTACTTCTGGCACCTGGCGCTACCGGTGACTGCCCTGGTGATCGGCAACTTCGCCACGCTCACACTGCTGACCAAGAACAGCTTCCTCGACGAGATCAACAAGCAGTACGTGGTCACCGCCCGCGCCAAGGGCCTGTCGGAAAATCGCGTGCTCTACGGCCACGTATTCCGCAATGCGATGCTGCTGATCATCGCTGGCTTCCCGTCGGCCTTCATCGGCATCTTCTTCACTGGCTCCCTGCTGATCGAGGTGATCTTCTCCCTAGATGGGCTGGGCCTGTTGAGCTTCGAGTCAGCCCTGAACCGCGACTATCCCGTGGTCTTCGGCACGCTCTTCATCTTCACTTTACTGGGGCTGGTCGTGAAACTGATTGGCGATCTCACCTACACCCTGGTCGATCCGCGTATCGACTTCGAAAGCCGGGAGGGTTGAGCATGGCCCTCTCCCCCATCAACCAGCGGCGCTTCGAGCGATTCAAGGCCAACAAGCGCGGCTGGTGGTCACTGTGGCTATTTCTGATCCTCTTTGTCCTGAGCCTGGGTGCCGAGATGATCGCCAACGACAAGCCTCTGGCGGTCAACTACGACGGCCAGTGGTATTTCCCCTTCCTCAAGCGCTACCCGGAAACCACTTTCGGTGGCGAATTCCCGCTGGAAGCCAACTACAAGACGCCCTATATCCGCGAACTGATCGAATCCAAGGGCGGCAGCATGATCTGGACGCCCATCCCGTTCAGCTACGAAACCATCAACTACGACCTCAAGGTGCCGGCCCCCGCGCCGCCCTCGGCGGACAACTGGCTGGGAACCGACGACCAGGGCCGCGATGTGCTGGCACGGGTAATCTACGGCTTCCGCGTATCGGTTCTGTTCGCCCTGACCCTGACCCTGCTCAGCTCGATCATCGGCGTGATCGCCGGCGCCCTGCAGGGCTTCTATGGCGGCTGGGTCGACCTGGTCGGGCAGCGTTTCCTGGAAATCTGGTCCGGCCTGCCGGTGCTCTACCTGCTGATCATCCTGGCCAGCTTCGTGCAGCCGAACTTCTGGTGGCTGCTGGGCATCATGCTGCTGTTCTCCTGGATGAGCCTGGTGGACGTGGTGCGGGCCGAGTTCCTCCGCGGCCGCAACCTGGAATACGTGCGTGCTGCGCGCGCCCTGGGCATGCAGAACGGCGCCATCATGTTCCGCCATATCCTGCCCAACGCCATGGTGTCCACCATGACTTTCATGCCGTTCATCCTGACCGGCGCAATCGGCACCCTCACCGCACTGGACTTCCTCGGCTTCGGCCTGCCGCCAGGAGCGCCCTCCCTCGGCGAGCTGGTGGCCCAGGGCAAATCCAACTTGCAGGCGCCCTGGCTCGGCATCTCCGCCTTCCTGGTGCTGGCGGCCATGCTGACCCTGCTGGTTTTCATCGGCGAAGCCGCGCGCGATGCCTTCGACCCGAGGAAGTGAGATGAGCGAGAACCTGATCGAAATCCGCGACCTCTCCGTCGAGTTTGTCAGCGGCGACAAGGCCCAACGCGTAGTCGAAGGCATCAATTTCGACATCCGCAAGGGCGAGACCCTGGCCCTGGTAGGCGAAAGCGGCTCCGGCAAGTCGGTGACCGCCCACTCCATCCTGCGCCTCCTGCCCTACCCGCTCGCCCGCCACCCGAGCGGCAGCATCCACTACGCCGGCAAGGACCTGCTGAAACTACCCGAGAACAAACTGCGGGGCATTCGTGGCAACCGCATCGCGATGGTCTTCCAGGAACCCATGACCTCGCTCAACCCGCTGCACAACATCGAGAAGCAGATCAACGAAGTGCTCGCCCTGCACAAGGGCCTGACAGGCAAGGCCGCCACGAAGCGGACCCTGGAACTGCTGGAGCTGGTCGGCATACCCGAACCGCACAAGCGCCTCAAGGCTTTCCCCCACGAGCTGTCTGGCGGCCAGCGGCAGCGGGTGATGATCGCGATGGCCCTGGCCAACGAGCCGGAACTGCTGATCGCCGACGAACCCACTACCGCGCTGGATGTCACCGTCCAGCTGAAGATTCTCGAACTGCTCAAGGAATTGCAGGCCCGCCTGGGCATGGCGCTGCTGCTGATCAGCCATGATCTGAACCTGGTTCGGCGAATTGCACATCGCGTATGTGTCATGCAGCGCGGTTGCATCGTCGAACAAGCGTCGTGTGATGAGCTGTTCCATGCACCGCAGCATCCCTACACCAAGGAACTGCTCGGCGCCGAGCCTTCGGGCCGGCCGGCAGAGAACCCCGAGGGCGCGCCACTGCTGGAGGTCGATGACCTGCGCGTGTGGTTCCCCATCAAGAAGGGGTTGCTGCGGCGCACCGTGGATCATGTAAAGGCCGTGGACGGCGTCAACTTCAGCCTGCCGCAGGGCCAAACCCTGGGCATCGTGGGCGAAAGTGGCTCTGGAAAGTCCACGCTGGGCCTGGCGATTCTCCGGCTGCTTGGCAGCCGGGGCGGCATCCGCTTCCAGGGCCAGTCCCTGGAAGGCCTGTCGCAAAAGGATGTGCGGCCGTTCCGGCGCGAGATGCAGGTGGTCTTCCAGGACCCCTTCGGCAGTCTTAGCCCACGCATGTGCGTGGGTCAGATTGTCGGAGAGGGTCTGCGAATCCACCGTATCGGCACCGAAGCGGAACAGGAACAAGCCATCATCGATGCGCTCCTGGAGGTAGGGTTGGATCCGGAAACCCGGCACCGCTACCCCCACGAGTTTTCCGGCGGGCAGCGGCAGCGGATTGCCATTGCCCGGGCATTGGTGCTGAAACCGGCACTGATCCTGCTGGACGAGCCCACCTCGGCGCTCGACCGGACGGTTCAGCGCCAGGTAGTGGAGTTGCTGCGCAGGCTACAGACCAAGTACAACCTGACCTACCTGTTCATCAGCCATGATCTGGCGGTGGTCAGGGCCCTGAGTCACCACCTGATGGTGATCAAGCACGGACAGGTGGTCGAACAGGGTCCGGCCGATGCCATCTTCGCTGCCCCACAGCACAGCTATACGAAGCAGTTGCTGGAAGCCGCATTCCTGGCTCCGGAAACTGCCCATTAACCAGAAGAGGATGAAAGCACATGGGTTTTCTCGCCGGTAAGCGCGTACTGATCGTTGGCGTAGCCAGCAAACTGTCCATCGCATCGGGCATCGCTGCAGCCATGCATCGCGAAGGCGCCGAGCTCGCCTTCACCTATCAGAACGAGAAACTGAAAGGCCGCGTGGAAGAGTTCGCCGAGGGCTGGGGCTCCAGCGCCGAGCTGTGCTTCCCCTGCGACGTGGCCAAGGACGAAGAAATCGTCGCGGTCTTCGAGGCCCTCGCCAAGAAGTGGGATGGCCTGGATTGCATCGTGCACTCCGTTGGCTTCGCCCCTGGCGACCAGCTGGACGGCGACTTTACCGAAGTCACCACTCGTGAAGGTTTCCGCATCGCCCACGACATCAGTGCCTACAGCTTCGTCGCCCTGGCCAAGGCCGGTCGCGAACTGATGAAAGGCCGCAACGGCAGCCTGCTGACCCTGTCCTACCTGGGTGCCGAGCGCACCATGCCGAACTACAACGTCATGGGCATGGCCAAGGCCAGCCTGGAAGCAGGCGTTCGCTACCTGGCCGGCAGCCTCGGCCCGGAAGGCACTCGCGTCAACGCGATCTCCGCCGGCCCGATCCGCACCCTGGCCGCTTCCGGCATCAAGAGCTTCCGCAAGATGCTCGCCGCCAACGAGAAGCAGACCCCCCTGCGCCGTAACGTGACCATCGAAGAAGTCGGCAACGCCGGCGCCTTCCTGTGCTCCGATCTGGCCTCGGGCATCAGCGGCGAAATCATGTACGTCGACGGTGGTTTCAACACCACCGCCATGGGCAATATCGAAGACTGATAGTCGCCCCCCAAAAAAGCCCGCACTCGTGCGGGCTTTTTTGTGGCCGTCACCGACGCGTCCACCCTGTAGGAGCGAGCCCTGCTCGCGAATCGGTTCGGTTCGGTTCGGTTCGGTTATTAAGCTGGGCGCACAAAAGAAAAAGGCCGCATAAGCGGCCTTCTTCTTCAGCGAATCGATCAGAAACGCTCGATCTTCGCTTTCTCTTCGACCTGGCGGCGGTAGGCAGCGAAATCCTGCTGGCCACTGCGCGAAGCAAGGAATCGGCTGTACATCGCCTTTTCCTGCTCGGAGAGTTTCTCCTCCGGCACATTGACGCCGTTCAGGCGAATTACAACGTAGTCGCCATTGTTCAGCTTCACACCAGTGAACTCAGGCCTGTCTGCAGCGGCCGGCTTCGGCATGCGGAACAGGGTCTGCAACAGCAAAGGCTCGACTCCCTCCTGGCTGCGGGTAGCGGCTTCTACCACGTTCCAGGATTGGCCTTCCTGAGCTTGCTCAACCGGGGTCTTGCCTTCGCGCAGACTGGCAATCAGCGCATCACCCTTGGCCTTGGCGGCTTCGCCTGCCTTCTGGCCCATCAGATGCTGACGAATGCTGTCACCGACCTTATCCAGGCCAAGCTGCTCAGGCTTCTTGTGCTCCTTGACGCGCAGGACGATCACGGTATCCGGGTCCAGCTCGATCGCC
Source organism: Pseudomonas sp. BN606 (assembly GCF_029873115.1). Taxonomy (NCBI): domain Bacteria; kingdom Pseudomonadati; phylum Pseudomonadota; class Gammaproteobacteria; order Pseudomonadales; family Pseudomonadaceae; genus Pseudomonas; species Pseudomonas sp. BN606. Next base: position 131,559 of record NZ_SSOF01000072.1, read on the forward strand.
GAGCTGTTGGCACCGTCTTCCAGCACTTCCGGACTGAATGCAGCCTGGAGGACCTGGCGGTTGGCCGTCAGGCCTTCGCCACCTTCACGACCGAAGGGTGCGCTGGTCTTGACTTCCAGCTTCAGTTCCTGGGCCGGCTGGGCCAGGTCGGAAGCCTCGAACGCGGCGTCTTCAAGCTCCTTGCTCACTTCGACGAAACGCTGCTCAACTTGCTGGGCCTTGATGTCGTGCTCCAGCTTCGGCTTGAGGCTCTCGAAGCTCGGGACTTCAGGTGCTTGTACGCCCAGCAGCTTGATCAGGTGCCAGCCGTACTGGGTACGCACGGGGGCGGACACTTCACCCTGCTTCAGCGCATACAGCGATTCCTCGAAGGCAGGCTCATATACGCCAGGAGCTGCGAAGCCAAGGTCACCGCCATTGGCAGCAGAGCCGGAGTCATCGGAGAATTCCTTGGCCAGCGCGGCGAAGTCCTCGCCCTTGTCCAGGCGCTGCTTGACCTGCTCGATCTTCGCCTTGGCCTGTTCCTCGTTGAGCTTGTCGTTGACCTCCACCAGGATGTGGGCGGCCTGACGCTGCTCAGCCAGGTTGCTGATCTCTTTCTGGTACTGAGCCTTGAGGTCTTCTTCCTTGGCTTCGACCTGGTCGAAGAAGGCAGCCTTTTTCAGCTCGACATACTCGATCACAACCTGCTCGGCGCTCTTGAACTGGTCGACATGGGCGTCGTAATAAGTTTTCAGCTCTTCATCGGAAACGCTGACGGCAGCCGGATCAGCCTTGAGCGTCAGGGTCGCGAAATCGCGGGTCTGCTTCTCCAGGCGAGCGAAGGCTTCAACTTCCGCATCAGTCACGAAGCCACTACCAGCCAAGCCCGCACGCAGTTGGCCGATGAGCATTTCCTGCTCAAGCATCTGACGGAACTGCAGGCGGTTGTAGTTCATCTGGCGGATGACCTGATCGAAGCGGTCGGCATTGAACTTGCCGTCCACCTGGAACTCCGGCGTCTGCAGGATGAGCTGGTCAAGGGCGCCTTGCGAGAAAGCGAAATCGGCATCACCGGCTGCTTGCAGCAGGAGCTTGCGCTCAATCAGGCCCTTCAGCGCGGCTTCGCGCAGCAGCTTTTCGTCCAGCAGGGAAGCATCGAAGTCCTTGCCCAGTTGCTGCTGCAACTGGCGGCGCTGCATGTTCACAGCTTCGCTCAACTGGTCCAGAGTGATTTCGTCACCGTTGACCTCAGCCGCGTTCTGGCGATTGCTGGTGGCATTGAAAATGGCGTCGAAGCCGGTCAGCGCCAGCAGTGCGATGATTACGCCAATAATGGTTTTGGCAATCCACCCCTGTGAATTGTCCCGTATGTTCTGCAGCATGGGTCCCCCAGAAACGGCCGCATTAAGTCGCAGCCGAGTAACGCGGGTAGAGTATCCGAATATGAGAAAGGCGCATCCAAGGATGCGCCTTCTCGTAGCTTGCGGAGTCTGAGATTCGACCTCTCTGGTGGTAGGAAGAAACTCTCCGCTTCCACCGCTCCGCTATCGGGTCAGGTTGAACCCGACCCGGTCGGGCAGAGCCCAAAAGACGCTTAGTTGACGGCGTCTTTCAGAGCTTTGCCGGCTTTGAAGCCAGGGATCTTGGCAGCAGCGATCTTGATCGGCTTGCCAGTCTGCGGGTTACGGCCAGTACGAGCGGCACGCTCTTTAACAGCGAAAGTACCGAAGCCAACCAGCACCACGGAGTCACCAGCCTTCAGAGCGCCAGTAACGGATTCGATAACTGCGTCCAGCGCGCGGCCAGCTACAGCTTTCGGGATGTCAGCAGATGCGGCGATAGCATCAATCAGTTCCGACTTGTTCACTCTTAAGTCCCCTTATTTCTGTTGAGTTGTTTCTTAGTTGTTTGGTGTAAGCAAAGCGGGTGCTGGATGGCCTGCTAACACATAAGAGCCGCTTTATAACAAGGGCTCGAAAAATGTGTCAAGAAAGCCCCCCGGCTAATGCGTGCTGATTCGCTCCTTGGAATCAGTCTCGCGCTTGTCATCCTTTGCAACCATCTCCGGAGCCGCATCGGGCAAGGGCTCCGGGGCGTATTGCAGCGCAATTTGCAGGACCTCGTCAATCCATTTAACCGGTTTAATCGCCAAGTCTTGCTTGATATTTTCGGGAATTTCTTTGAGATCGCGCACATTCTCTTCGGGAATGATCACGGTCTTGATTCCACCACGATGCGCAGCCAGTAACTTCTCTTTCAAACCACCAATCGCGAGCACCTGGCCACGCAAGGTGATTTCCCCGGTCATGGCTACATCGGCACGAACCGGAATCTGCGTCATGGCTGAAACGAGGGCCGTGCACATTCCGATGCCGGCGCTCGGGCCATCCTTCGGAGTGGCCCCTTCAGGCATATGAATGTGAATGTCGCGTTTTTCATGGAAGTCGGCGGGAATACCAAGGCTCTTCGCACGACTACGAACCACGGTAAGCGCAGCCGTAATGGACTCTGCCATCACGTCACCCAGCGAACCGGTCTTGGTCAACTGGCCCTTGCCGGGAACGACCGCGGCCTCGATGGTCAGCAACTCACCACCAACTTGGGTCCAGGCCAGACCAGTCACCTGACCGATCTGATCCTGCTGCTCGGCCAGCCCGTAGCGATATTTGCGCACGCCCAGGAAATGCTCGAGGGATTCAGCCGTGACCTGTACAGCGAAGCGCTTCTCACGGGCATGCTCCTTCACGGCCTTGCGGCAAACCTTGGCAATCTGGCGCTCAAGGCTACGCACACCGGCTTCGCGGGTGTAGTAGCGAATGATGTCGCGGATGGCTGCCTCGTCGAATTCCAGCTCGCCCTTCTTCAGACCGTTGGCTTTGGTCTGCTTGGGTGCGAGGTACTTGACCGCGATGTTTACCTTTTCGTCTTCCGTGTAACCCGGCAACCGAATCACTTCCATACGATCCAGCAACGGGGCCGGAATGTTCATGGAGTTGGCGGTGCAGAGGAACATCACGTCCGAGAGGTCGTAATCGACTTCCAGGTAATGGTCGTTGAAGTTGTGATTCTGCTCAGGATCGAGCACTTCCAGCAGTGCAGACGCAGGATCACCGCGCATGTCGCTGCCCATCTTGTCGATTTCGTCGAGCAGGAACAGGGGGTTGCGCACGCCAACCTTGGTCATCTTCTGGATCAGGCGACCCGGCATGGAACCAATATATGTGCGGCGGTGGCCACGGATTTCAGCCTCGTCGCGCACACCACCCAAGGCCATGCGTACGAACTTGCGATTGGTGGCACGGGCAATGGACTCGGCCAGTGAGGTCTTGCCCACGCCGGGCGGGCCAACCAGGCAAAGTACGGGGCCTTTTACCTTCTTCACGCGCTTCTGCACGGCGAGGTATTCAAGGATACGCTCCTTGACCTCATCCAGACCGTAATGGTCGGCATCGAGGATGTCTTCGGCCTTGGCCAAGTCCAGGCGAACCTTGCTCTCGGCCTTCCACGGCACATTGACCAGCCAATCGATGTAGGAGCGCACTACAGTCGCTTCAGCAGACATCGGCGACATCTGCTTCAGCTTGTTCAGCTCGGCATTGGCCTTGGCCATTGCCTCCTTGGTCAGGCCGGCGTTGTCGATGCGCTTCTTCAGCTCTTCGACTTCGTTGTGACCTTCATCGATGTCGCCCAGCTCCTTCTGAATGGCCTTCATCTGCTCATTCAGGTAGTACTCACGCTGGCTGCGCTCCATCTGCTTCTTGACGCGACCACGAATGCGCTTCTCGACCTGCAACAAGTCTATTTCGGCATCCAGCAACGCCAGCACATGCTCAACGCGCTCGGATAGATCAGTCAGCTCGAGAATTTCCTGCTTCTGCTCAATCTTGAGCGCCATATGAGCAGCCATGGTGTCCACCAGACGGCCCGGCTCGTCGATGCTGTTCAGCGAGGAGAGCACCTCGGAAGGCACTTTCTTGCCCAGCTGCACATACTGTTCGAACTGGCTGAGCAAGCTGCGGATGAATACTTCGGATTCGCGTTCGCCCGCATCGACTTCATCGACCAGACTGACTTCGGCGCGGCAATGCCCATCCACTTCGATGAAACGTTCGATCGAGCCACGCTGCTCGCCCTCAACCAGCACCTTCACGGTGCCGTCCGGCAGTTTCAGCAACTGGAGCACAGTGGCGACGGTGCCCATGCGATACAGGGCGTCTTCGCCCGGATCGTCATCGGCGGGGTTCTTCTGGGCAACCAGGAGAATCTGCTTGTCCCCCGTCATCGCAGCCTCGAGTGCTTCGATGGATTTCTCACGCCCTACGAAAAGCGGGATGACCATGTGCGGATAGACGACGACATCGCGCAATGGCAGGAGAGGTAATTCAGCAGTCGTATTCATGGTATCAGCTCTACGGCGGCCCTAAGGCCGTAAACAGATGGGAAAACCCTTGGCCCTAAGATGGGGTTAGGCCCGGGAAAAAACAAGCTTTGAGGCAGGAAATACAAAGGGGCCCGCAGGCCCCTTTGTTTCATCAAGCGTCAGGCGCCGCCTTGGCAGGCTGCTCGTTGTTCTCGTAGATCAACAGAGGCTTGGACGATCCTTCGATGACACTTTCGTCGATGACTACCTTGCTTACATCTGTTTGAGAGGGAATCTCATACATGGTGTCGAGCAGAATTCCTTCGAGGATGGAACGCAGGCCACGAGCACCAGTCTTGCGCTCGAGCGCACGATGGGCAACGGCCTTGAGAGCATCGGGACGGAACTCGAGGTCTACACCTTCCATTTCGAACAGTTTGGTGTACTGCTTGGTCAGCGCATTCTTCGGCTCGGTGAGAATCTGCATCAGCGCAGCTTCGTCCAGCTCGTCGAGAGTAGCGATGACTGGCAGACGGCCGACGAACTCGGGGATCAGGCCGAATTTCACCAGATCTTCCGGCTCGACTTCGCGGAGAGCCTCACCCACCTTCTTGCCCAGGTCCTTGCTTCGAACCTCTGCGTTGAAGCCGATGCCACCTCTAGTGGAACGGTTCTGGATTACTTTCTCCAGCCCGGCAAACGCACCACCACAGATAAACAGGATGTTGCGGGTGTCGACCTGCAGGAACTCCTGCTGCGGATGCTTGCGTCCACCCTGCGGAGGAACTGAGGCAACGGTGCCCTCGATCAGCTTCAGTAACGCCTGCTGCACGCCTTCACCCGAAACATCGCGGGTAATCGACGGGTTATCGGACTTACGGGAAATCTTGTCGATTTCGTCGATGTAGACGATCCCCATCTGGGCCTTCTCGACGTCGTAGTCACACTTCTGCAGCAACTTCTGGATGATGTTCTCGACGTCCTCGCCAACGTAGCCAGCCTCAGTGAGGGTGGTCGCATCGGCGATGGTGAAGGGAACATTCAGCAAACGAGCCAGTGTTTCGGCCAGCAGGGTCTTACCCGAACCGGTCGGGCCGATCAGCAGGATGTTGCTCTTGCCCAGCTCGACATCATCTTTCTTGTCACGCTGGTTCAGACGCTTGTAGTGGTTGTACACCGCTACCGCGAGCACTTTCTTCGCACGTTCCTGGCCAATCACATACTGGTCGAGGATGTTGCGGATTTCCTTTGGCGCGGGCAGCTTGTGCGCACTGCTCTCGGCCTGGGCTTCCTGCACCTCCTCACGGATGATGTCATTGCACAGGTCGACGCACTCGTCGCAGATAAATACGGAGGGACCGGCAATCAGTTTGCGCACTTCGTGCTGGCTTTTGCCGCAGAAGGAGCAATAAAGCAGCTTGCCGTTGTCCTCGCCGTTGCGGGTGTCAGTCATTCGATCGATCCAATCGGGTAGGCGTGAAACACAAGATGAAGGCAAATGCGGGCATTTTCAACCCCGCGAAACGGCCGGATATTCTCCGGCCGCGGTCCTGCGGATGGGCTTAACCCGCGATCTGGCGCTTGTTGAGCACCTGATCTATCAGGCCGTATTTGACTGCTTCGTCGCCGCTCATGAAGTTGTCGCGGTCGGTATCGCGGGCAATCACGTCGATAGGCTGGCCACAGTGGTCAGCCAGGATCTTGTTCAGGCGCTCGCGGATGGTCAGGATTTCACGGGCGTGAATCTCGATATCCGACGCCTGGCCCTGGAAGCCGCCCAGCGGCTGGTGAATCATCATCCGAGAATGCGGCAGGCAGTAACGCTTGCCTGCAGCACCACCAGCCAGCAACAGCGCACCCATGCTGCACGCCTGACCAATGCAAAGGGTCGAAACGTCGGGTTTGATGAATTGCATGGTGTCGTAGATCGACATGCCGGCGGTAACCGAACCACCCGGAGAGTTAATGTAGAGCTGGATGTCCTTGTCGGGGTTCTCAGCCTCGAGGAACAGAAGCTGCGCCACCACCAAATTGGCCATGTAGTCCTCGACCGGGCCCACCAGGAAAATTACGCGCTCCTTCAACAGGCGCGAGTAGATGTCGTAGGCGCGCTCACCACGGGCGGACTGCTCGATCACCATCGGCACCAAGCCGCCAGCGGCTTGGATGTCAGGCATTTGCTGCATAAAAGAATTGCGGGACATGTCCTGCGATCACTCCCTAATTGAATAGTCATGTCTTAAAGACGCATAAGCCAGCTCGGAGGCTGGCTTATGGTGTACTCGAAGGAGGCGGAACAATCAGTCGGCTTGCGGAGCTTCTGCCGGCTTGACTGCCTCTTCGTAGGAAACCGCTTTATCGGTAACGTTGGCCTTCTGCAGGACAGTATCTACAACTTGTTCTTCCAGCACAACAGAACGGACTTCGTTCAGCTGCTGGTCGTTCTTGTAGTACCAGGCCACGACTTGTTCCGGCTCCTGGTAAGCGGAAGCCATCTCTTCGATCAGCTCACGCACGCGGGCTTCGTCAGGCTTCAGCTCGAACTGCTTGACCACTTCAGCGACGATCAGACCCAGCACGACACGACGTTTGGCTTGCTCTTCGAACAGCTCAGCCGGCAGTTGCTCAGGGTTGATATTGCCACCGAACTGCTGAACAGCCTGCACGCGCAGACGGTTGACTTCGTTACCGATCAGGGCCTTCGGAACCTCAACCGGGTTGGCAGCCAGCAGGCCGTCCATTACCTGGTTCTTCACCTTGGACTTGGTGGCCTGACGCAGTTCACGCTCCATGTTCTTGCGAACTTCGGTGCGGAAGCCTTCCAGGCCGCCTTCCTTGATGCCGAACAGGGAGAAGAACTCGTCGTTCAGCTCCGGCAGCTGGGGAGCGGAAACGCTGTTGACGGTCACGGTGAACTCGGCGGTCTTACCGGCCAGGTCCAGGTTCTGGTAATCAGCCGGGAAAGTCGGGTTGATCACGCGCTCTTCGCCAGCCTTGACGCCAACCAAAGCCTCTTCGAAGCCCGGGATCATGCGGCCGGAACCCAGCACCAGCGGGGTGCCCTTGGCAGTACCGCCAGCGAAGGCTTCGCCATCGATCTTGCCAACGAAGTCGATATTCAGCTGGTCGCCATTCTCGGCAGCGCGCTCAACAGCCTCGAAACGGGTGTTCTGCTTGCGCAGCACGTCCAGCATGTTGTCGACGTCAGAGTCGCCAACTTCAGCCTGCAGGCGCTCGATGGCGATACCTTCGAAGCCGGCAACCTGGAATTCGGGGAATACTTCGAAGGTAGCGATGTATTCCAGGTCCTTGCCCTTCTCGAACACTTTCGGCTCGACGGCCGGAGCGCCAGCCGGGTTCAGCTTCTGCTCAACCACAGCTTCATAGAAGGAGGACTGGATCAAATCGCCCAGAACTTCCTGACGAGCGGAATCTTCGAAGCGCTGGCGAATGACGCTCATCGGCACCTTGCCCGGGCGGAAACCGGCAACTTTGGCGCGGCGGGCAGTCTGCTGCAGGCGCTTGGTCACTTCGTCCTCGACGCGCTCGGCCGGCACGCCGATGGTCATGCGGCGCTCAAGAGCGGAGGTGCTTTCTACAGAAACTTGCATGGATATTCCTCGTTGCACAGACATTAGCCGGCCGTTCCGGCCCCAGAATCAAGGGCATGCATTCTAGTGGGTCGATTTACAGAAGTCACCCAGCAGAAACAGCCGGCAAAAGGAAGGGATAGAAGAAACAGAAATCAGGATGCTTCGCTGACAGGCAACGACTCGAACTCCCTGCCGCGACGGGACGCACCGCACGGCCCGGAAATGAAAACGCCAGGCATTGAGCCTGGCGCCTTCATGAATATGGGGTGGACGATGGGAATCGAACCCACGACACCAGGAGCCACAATCCTGTGCTCTACCAACTGAGCTACGCCCACCATATTACCTATTCACCGATTTTCATCGGCAACGGAGGTCCACTGGGACCAACCCGTTCAACAACCAGAATCGTCAAGAACCAGCGGATCATCCGCCATTCAGCACGACTCGAACATCATGGTGCGGACGGAGAGACTCGAACTCTCACGCCTTGCGGCGCTGGAACCTAAATCCAGTGTGTCTACCAATTCCACCACGTCCGCTAGAGGCAACGCTTGAAACGAAAACGCCAGGCGCGCGGCCTGGCGTTCTCTCGAATATGGGGTGGACGATGGGAATCGAACCCACGACACCAGGAGCCACAATCCTGTGCTCTACCAACTGAGCTACGCCCACCATATTACGCATTGCTTGTGCCAAATGTGCCAAATGGCACGCCCGGCAGGACTCGAACCTGCGACCATCCGCTTAGAAGGCGGATGCTCTATCCAGCTGAGCTACGGGCGCTTAAATCTGCGAGCAGACTATAAAGCTTTGGCTTGAGCTGAATCACCTGGATCCACCCTTGCCATCTTACCCAGCGACAGGCTGTGCTCGACAAGCGGGGCGCATGTTATAGCCAGCCCCACACCTCGTCAACAGGAAAATTGAAAAAAATCAGAAAGATAAAGGGCTTACGGGAAAATGCTGACCAGCCGCCTTTGCCCGCCCGCCCCTCCATGCGAGAATACGCGCCCTTTTTAGCCCTTCCCGATGGTTAATCTAGCGTCATGACCGCACAACTGATCGACGGCAAAACGATCGCCGCCCGCCTCCGCCAGCAGATAGCCCAACGTGTCGCCGAGCGTCGCCAGCAGGGACTTCGCGTTCCCGGTCTCGCCGTGATCCTGGTCGGCAGCGATCCCGCCTCCCAGGTCTACGTCGCACATAAGCGCAAGGACTGCGAGGAAGTCGGCTTTCTCTCCGAAGCGCATGACCTTCCCGCCAGCACCAGCCAGGCCGAACTCCTGGCGCTGATCGACCGCCTCAATGAAGACCCGGCCATTGACGGCATCCTGGTCCAGCTGCCGCTGCCGGAGCACCTGGATGCTTCGCAGCTGCTTGAGCGCATCCATCCCGACAAGGATGTAGATGGTTTCCACCCTTATAACGTCGGCCGCCTCGCGCAGCGCATCCCCCTGCTCCGCCCCTGCACCCCGAAGGGCATCATGACCCTGCTGGAGAGCACCGGCGCAAACCTCTATGGCATGAACGCGGTTGTCGTGGGCGCCTCCAACATCGTTGGCCGCCCCATGGCTCTGGAACTGCTGCTGGCCGGCTGCACCGTGACCGTCACCCATCGTTTCACCAAGGATCTGGCCGGACATGTGGGCAATGCGGACCTGGTGGTAGTGGCCGCTGGCAAGCCGGGCCTGGTCAAGGGCGAGTGGATCAAGCCCGGCGCCATCGTCATCGATGTCGGCATCAACCGCCAGGACGACGGCAAGCTGGTTGGCGACGTGGAATATGACGTAGCTGAACAGCGCGCCAGCTGGATCACTCCGGTTCCCGGCGGCGTCGGCCCCATGACTCGTGCATGCCTGCTGGAAAACACCCTCTACGCCGCTGAAACGCTCCACGCCTGAGGCGCAAACAGAAATAAGAAAGGCCGCTAAGTGCGGCCTTTTTTATTGGGCAATCAAACTAGTCAGCCAAGCGCCAGGTAGTGCCACCCTTGCCATCTTCCAGCACGACCCCCATGGCGGTCAGTTGGTCGCGGATACGGTCGGACTCAGCCCAATTCTTGTCGGAACGCGCCTGCAACCGCGCCTGAATCAGCGCCTCGACCTCAGCTGCATCCACTTTGCCTTCAGCACCTGCGCGCAAGAAGGCATCCGGCTCCAGCTGAAGCACACCGAGCAGGCCGGCCAATTCCTTGAGCCGCGCCGCCAGGGCAGCAGCAGCCTGAAGGTCGCCATCGCGCAGTCGATTGACCTCACGCACCATCTCGAAGAGCACCGCGCAGGCTTCCGGACTATTGAAGTCATCATCCATGGCTGCCGCGAAGCGCTCGACGAAAGTTTCACCGCCTGCCGGCGCGACATCAGGCAACCCCTTGAGGGCGTGATAGAAGCGCTCCAGAGCGCCCTTCGCTTCCTTGAGGCTCTCTTCGGAATAATTGATCGGACTACGGTAGTGGCTAGACACCAGCAGATAGCGAACCACCTCAGGGTGATATTTCTCCAGCACCTCGCGAATGGTGAAGAAGTTGCCCAGCGACTTGGACATCTTCTCGCCATCGACACGTACCGCGCCGGCATGCATCCAGGACTTGGCGTAAAGCTTGCCGGTGGCCGCTTCGCTCTGCGCAATCTCGTTCTCATGGTGCGGGAACACGAGGTCCGGACCACCACCATGGATGTCGAATGTCTCGCCAAGACAGCAAGTGGACATTACCGAGCACTCGATGTGCCACCCCGGACGACCCGCCCCCCAAGGCGACGCCCAGCTCGGCTCACCCGGCTTGGCGCCTTTCCAGAGCACGAAGTCCAGCGGGTCTTCCTTGATTTCGTCCACTTCGATACGCGCACCGATCTTCAGCTCATCGATCTTGCGCCGTGACAACTTCCCGTAGCCTTCGAACTTGCCGACGCGGTAGTACACGTCGCCGTTGCCTGGCGCGTAAGCGAAACCCTTGTCGATGAGGGTCTGGATCATCTCGTGCATACCGGCGATGTGGCCAGTGGCGCGCGGCTCAATATCCGGACGCAGCACAGAGAGACGCGCCTCATCCTCATGCATCGCCGCAATCATGCGATCCACCAGAGCCTCGAACGGCTCGCCATTCTCGTTGGCGCGACGGATGATCTTGTCGTCGATGTCGGTGATGTTGCGTACGTAGGTGAGATCGTAGCCACGATGGCGCAACCAGCGCGCAACCACGTCGAATGCGACCATCACACGGGCATGGCCAATGTGGCAGAAGTCATAGACGGTCATGCCGCAGACATACATGCGCACCTGGTTGCCGACCAGCGGCTGCAATGGCTCCTTGGCCTTGCTGAGGGTGTTGTAGATCGACAGCGCCATCATTGCCCCCAGGAATCGCGCAGGGTCACGGTGCGGTTGAACACCGGCTTACCGGGCCGAGTCTCTTTCAGGTCGGCAACGAAGTAGCCTTCGCGCTCGAACTGGAAGCGATCCTCCGGCTGCGCATTAGCCAGGGAAGGCTCGGCACGGCAACCACTGAGTACCCGCAGGGAATCTGGATTGATGTTGTCGAGGAAACTGCCACCTTCTTCCGACTTCTCCGGGTTCGCCGAACGGAACAGACGGTCATACAGGCGCACTTCGCACTCGACGCTGCCTTCGGCCGGCACCCAATGGATGACGCCCTTGACCTTGCGCCCCTCGGGGTTCTTGCCCAGGGTCTCCGGGTCGTAGGAACAGCGCAGCTCGACGATGTTGCCATCGGAGTCCTTGACGGCTTCGTCAGCACGGATCACGTAGCTGCCACGCAGACGTACTTCACCGCCCGGGATCAGGCGCTTGTAGCCGGCCGGCGGGACTTCTTCGAAGTCTCCAGCATCGATGTACAGCTCGCGGCCGAACGGCAGGACGCGTACGCCCATGTCTTCCTTTGGATGGCGCGGCAGTTCGAGGCTTTCGGCCTGGCCTTCCGGATAGTTGGTAATGACCACTTTCAGAGGCTTCAGCACGCACATGGCACGCGGCGCAGTGGCATCCAGATGGTCGCGAATGCTGAATTCCAGCATGCCGATATCGACCACACCGCTGGCACGGTTCACGCCGATCATTTCGCAGAAATTGCGGATCGATTCTGGGGTATAGCCCCGGCGACGATATCCGGACAGGGTCGACATGCGCGGGTCGTCCCAGCCGTTTACATGACCTTCATCCACCAACTGTTTCAGCTTGCGCTTGCTGGTAATGGTGTAGTTCAGGTTCAGACGCGAGAACTCGTACTGGCGCGGCTGGGCCGGGACCGACAGGTTCTCCAGGAACCATTCGTAGAGCGGGCGGTGATCCTCGAACTCCAGGGTGCAGATGGAGTGAGTGATGCCCTCGATGGCGTCCGACTGGCCATGAGTGAAGTCATAGCTCGGGTAAATGCACCACTTGTCACCGGTCTGGTGGTGATGGGCATGACGGATGCGATAGAGGATCGGATCACGCAGATTCATGTTCGGCGAAGTCATATCGATCTTTGCGCGCAGCGAACGGGTGCCGTCCGGGAATTCGCCGGCCTTCATGCGAGCGAACAGGTCCAGGTTTTCGTCCACTGAGCGGTCGCGGAACGGGCTGTTCCTACCGGCTTCGGTCAGACTGCCGCGGTACTCGCGCATTTCTTCCGGCGACAGGTCGCAGACAAAGGCCTTGCCGGCCTTGATCAGATCGACAGCCCAGTCATGCAACTGGTCGAAATAGTTGGACGCGTAACGCTCCTCGCCGGCCCATTGGAAGCCCAGCCACTTCACATCGCTTTCGATGGCGTCGATGTACTCCTGGTCTTCCTTCGCGGGGTTGGTGTCGTCGAAGCGCAGATGGCAGTCACCACCGAATTCCTTGGCCAGGCCGAAGTTCAGGCAGATCGACTTGGCATGACCAATATGCAGGTAGCCGTTGGGCTCCGGCGGGAAGCGGGTGACGATCTTGGTGTGCTTGCCGGCATCCAGGTCCGCCTGGACGATCTGGCGCAGGAAGTTGGAAGCGGCGGGAGTCTCTGGCTTGCTCATGGGGTCCTTACATCTAGCTGGTGCGCGGCTCAGGGTAGGCCGGCCAAATCAAAGCGCTTATCATAGCCGAAGCTGTCAATCCCCTGACAGGCCTTGGATTTCTCGATAGAGCGAATAGCCAAATGATCAAGCTGCACACCAACCACGGCGTCATCACCCTGCAACTCTTCGAAGACAAAGCCCCGGAAACCGTGGCCAACTTCAAGGAGTACGTGAAGTCCGGCCACTACGACGGCACCGTCTTCCACCGCGTAATCGGCAACTTCATGATCCAGGGCGGCGGCTTCGAGCCGGGCATGAAGCAGAAGTCCACCCGCGCCCCGATCAAGAACGAGGCCAACAATGGCCTGTCCAACAAGGTCGGCACCATTGCCATGGCCCGCACCATGGAGCCTCACTCGGCCTCCGCCCAGTTCTTCATCAACGTTGCCGACAACACCTTCCTCAACCACAGCGCGCCGACCGTGCAAGGCTGGGGCTACGCCGTGTTCGGTGAAGTCGTGGAAGGCATGGACGTGGTGAACAAGATCAAGGGCGTGGCCACCACCATGAAGGCTGGCCACCAGGACGTCCCGGTCGATGACGTGATCATCGAGAAGGCCGAGATCGCCGAGTGATATTGCTGATCTCCGATCTGCATCTCGAAGAGGAACGCCCGGACATCACCCGGGCGTTTCTTCATTTTCTGCAGACCCGCGCACCGCAAGCCGAAGCCCTCTACATCCTCGGCGACTTCTTCGAAGCCTGGATCGGTGACGATGCGATGACGCCCTTTCAGCGCTCCATCGCCCAGGCCCTGCGCAAACTCGCCGACAGTGGAACACGCATCTTCCTCATGCACGGCAACCGCGACTTCATGATCGGCAGCGCCTTCTGCCGCGAAGCCGGCTGCACCCTGCTGAAGGACCCGAGCCTGGTGCAGATGAATGGCGAGCCGGTGCTGCTGATGCACGGCGACAGCCTGTGCACCCAGGATGAGGCCTACATGCGCCTGCGCAAGTGGCTGCGCAACCCCGTTAGCCTGTTCATCCTGCGCAACCTGCCCTTGGCGACGCGCTACAAGCTGGCACGCAAGCTGCGCAAGGAAAGCCGCATGCAGACGCGGCAGAAAGCCGTGGAAATCACCGACGTCACCGCAGAAGAAGTTCCACGCATGCTTCGCCAATTCGACGCAAGGATCCTGATTCACGGCCATACGCATCGCCCCGCCACTCACGACCTGGAACTGGATGGCCACCCCGCTCGGCGCATCGTCCTCGGCGACTGGGACCGGCAAGGCTGGGCCCTTCAGGTGGATGAGAGCGGTTTCCGGCAGACCCCGTTTAGCCTGGACTGACCCCCGCGTCCAATAAAAAAGCGCCCCTCGAGGGCGCTCTTGCGTTGCCGCTTCAGACCGGTACGCCGCTATGGAAACGAAACTCCTCGTCGGGCGACTCGATCAGCTCTTGCTCGGCCACTCGCACCTTCTCGATGCAGTGATCCACATCCCGCGCCTCGCCGTATAGATAGGCCAGCTTGAGGTAGCCCTGATAGTGGCGAGACTCACTTTTCAGCAATCCGCCATAGAACTTCGACAGCTCTTCATCAAGATGCGGCACCAGCGCCTCGAAACGCTCGCACGAGCGCGCTTCGATGTAAGCCCCCACCACTAGCGTATCCACCAGTTTCTGCGGCTCATGCGCGCGCACGAGCTTGCGCAGGCCGGACGCGTAGCGCGACGCCGACACGGGCTTCAGGTCGATCTTGCGGCGCTTCATGATGCGCAGCACCTGCTCGTGGTGCACCAGCTCCTCACGGGCCAGGCGAGACATGAAATTGATCAAATCCAACCGGGTGGCGTACTTGGCCATCAGCGCCATGGCCGTGGACGCTGCCTTGAACTCGTTGTTCTTATGGTCGATCAGCAGGGTTTCCTGATCGGCCAGTGCGGCCGCCACCCAGGCATCGGGGGTGCGGCAACCAAGGAAGTCATGGATCTCAGGCGGGTTCACAAGCGGTTCTCATCGTGCTGGGGCCACGCTGGCCGGGCTCTCGAAGGCGGAGCATTATACGAATGCCGGAAGCGACGACCAGCCTGGGCCGTTTGATATATGTCAAGAACGCCAAAGCGGAATCGGGACTACATTTGTTTTGGCTATATGCCATCGACAGGGAGATAGGACCATGCAAGCCATTCGCAGCATTCTGGTGGTATTGGAGCCGGACCGGCCGGAGGGCCTTGCCCTGAAACGGGCAAAACTGATCGCCGGAGTGACTCAGTCGCACCTGCACCTGCTGATCTGCGACCGCAAGGGCGACCATGCCGACTATCTCAGCGACCTCGCCGAATCGCTCAAGGCTGAAGGCTATAGCGCCAGCACACAGCAAAGCTGGCTGGACAACCAGCACCACACCATCATCGCTGCGCAGCAGGCGGAAGGCTGCGGCCTGGTCATCAAGCAGCACGTGCCGGACAACCCGCTGAAAAAGGCCCTGCTCACACCGGACGACTGGAAGCTCCTGCGCTTCTGCCCGGGGCCGGTATTGATGGTAAAGACTGACAAGCCCTGGACCGGCGGCAACATCCTGGCTGCAGTGGACGTGGGCAACAGCGACGGCGAGCACCGCACCCTGCACGCCACCATCGTCAGTCACGGCTACGACATCGCCAGCCTGGCGCACGGCACCTTACATGTGATCAGCGCCCACCCGTCACCCATGCTCTCGGCAGCAGACCCCACCTTCCAGCTCAAGGAAACCATCGAGGCGCGTTACCGCGACGAATGCCGTGCATTCCAGGCTGAATACGACGTCAGCGATGAGCGGTTGCACATCGAGGAAGGTCCGGCAGACGTATTGATTCCCCACGTCGCCCACAAGCTCGAAGCCGTGGTCACTGTGATAGGTACTGTCGCTCGCTCCGGCTTGTCCGGTGCACTGATCGGCAATACTGCCGAAGTCGTGCTGGATACCCTGGAAAGCGATGTCCTGGTCCTCAAACCCGACGCGATCATCGCCCACCTGGAGGAACTGGTCGCACAGCGCTGATTCGAGCCACTAGAAAAAGCCGCCTGATGGCGGCTTTTTCTTCAGACACGACTCTCGACGCCCTCTTGCAGGAAACGTGGAGCGATATAGCGCTCGTAGTGCGCCTCGGACAGCAGGAAAAATTCCCGATCAATGGCTTCCCGCAACTCTGGCAATGCCCAGTCGCGAAACTCAGGAAGCAACGAGATGCCGTAGGCGTCGAGGCGGTTGATCATCCGCGAGGCTCGCGCGATCAGTTGGTACGCCCAGCAGTAAGGGGACTGCTCGGGTACGAAACGCACCTGGCGCTGCTCCAGTTGGTGCCGCAGGCGTTCCGGGTCGAACACCTCCAACTTGGCCGCCATCACCTGCACTAGCAGGATCTCCAGGCGCCGCCAGACCGCGCGCTTCTCTTCCTCGTTGTAGAGGTTCCAGTTCACCACCTCATGATGGAAACGCTTGCAGCCGCGGCACACATGATCGCCATAGACGGTTGAACAGAGGCCGACGCAAGGCGTCTTGATGCGCTGGTTGGACATGGTGGAGGCGGATTCGGCAGGTGACACGGGCCGGCCATCTTAGCCCTTTGTCTAATCAGGGTCACGCGCGGGTAAATAGGGATTTCGTCTTAACTTTGCCGCGCCTTTCCATTAGAATCAGCCCGCCATTTTAGGCGCCGATATCCGTTGGAAGCTGTTTTCAAAGCGTCACGAGCACAGTCGATCCGGCAGGAAATAATGGCGCCGGGCATCCCGCCCGGGATGTCCGCCGCCAGCCCTCATCAGGCCTTCCTTCCGGCGTAAAACTTTGAAAACAGCTTCTCGATGGAGGCCGCCGAAACCTTGGCCAGACAGCCCAAAAAGCTGTGCGGCGCATGCGTTCGGCGGATTCCTGGATGAGCGCCCTGGACTACTCCAGGGCCACTGATGAGGGTAAAACTGTGCTTGAAGCCTATCGCAAACACGTAGAAGAGCGTGCCGCCCAAGGGGTCGTGCCCCAGCCGCTGAACGCCGAACAAACTGCAGGCCTGGTCGAGCTGCTGAAAAATCCCCCGGCTGGCGAAGAGGCTTTCCTCCTCGACCTGATCACCAACCGTGTTCCGCCGGGTGTGGATGAAGCCGCCTACGTCAAAGCAGGTTTCCTCTCCGCTATCGCCAAGGGCGAAGCCACTTCTCCGCTAATCAGCAAGGCCCGCGCCACTGAGCTGCTGGGCACCATGCAGGGCGGCTATAACATCGCCACCCTGGTCGAACTGCTGGACGATGCCGAACTGTCCGCCGTCGCCGCCGAGCAACTGAAGCACACCCTGCTGATGTTCGACGCCTTCCACGACGTCGCCGAGCGCGCCAAGAAAGGCAACGCCAACGCCCAGGCCGTGCTGAAGTCCTGGGCCGAAGGTGAGTGGTTCCAGGCCAAGCCGGCCGTCGCCGAGAAAGTCACCCTGACCGTGTTCAAGGTGCCTGGCGAAACCAACACCGACGACCTGTCGCCCGCTCCGGACGCCTGGTCCCGCCCCGACATCCCGCTGCATGCCCTGGCCATGCTGAAAATGGCTCGTGACGGCATCGAGCCGATCCAGCCGGGCTCCGTTGGTCCGCTGAACCAGATCGAAGCCGTCAAGGCCAAGGGTTTCCCGGTTGCCTACGTCGGTGACGTGGTCGGTACCGGCTCCTCCCGTAAGTCCGCCACCAACTCGGTACTGTGGTTCTTCGGCGACGACATTCCGTTCGTTCCGAACAAGCGCGCTGGCGGCTTCTGCTTCGGCACCAAGATCGCCCCGATCTTCTACAACACCATGGAAGACGCCGGCGCCCTGCCGATCGAATTCGACTGCACCAACCTGGCCATGGGCGACGTGATCGACGTCTACCCCTATGAAGGCAAGGTCGTTCGCCACGACAGCGGCGAAGTAGTCACCACCTTCGAACTGAAGACCCCGGTCCTGCTGGACGAAGTTCGCGCCGGCGGCCGTATTCCGCTGATCATCGGCCGCGGCCTGACCGAGAAGGCCCGTGCCGAGCTGGGCCTGGGTGCGTCCGACCTGTTCAAGAAGCCGGAGTCCCCCGCCGACAGCGGCAAGGGCTTCACCCTGGCCCAGAAGATGGTTGGCCGTGCCTGCGGTCTGCCGGAAGGCAAAGGCGTCCGTCCGGGCACCTACTGCGAGCCGAAGATGACCACCGTCGGCTCCCAGGACACCACTGGCCCGATGACCCGCGACGAGCTGAAAGACCTCGCCTGCCTCGGCTTCTCCGCCGACCTGGTAATGCAGTCGTTCTGCCACACCGCCGCGTATCCGAAGCCCATCGACGTCAACACCCACCACACTCTGCCGGACTTCATCAAGACCCGCGGCGGCGTGTCCCTGCGTCCGGGCGACGGCATCATCCACAGCTGGCTGAACCGCATGCTGCTGCCTGACACCGTTGGCACCGGTGGCGATTCCCACACCCGCTTCCCGATCGGCATCTCCTTCCCGGCCGGTTCCGGCCTGGTGGCCTTCGCCGCCGCCACCGGCGTCATGCCGCTGGACATGCCGGAATCCGTTCTGGTGCGTTTCAAAGGCAAGATGCAGCCCGGTATCACCCTGCGTGACCTGGTGCATGCCATCCCCTACTACGCCATCCAGGCTGGTCTGCTGACCGTCGAGAAGAAAGGCAAGAAGAACATCTTCTCCGGCCGCATCCTCGAAATCGAAGGTCTGAACGACCTGACCGTCGAGCAAGCTTTCGAGCTGTCCGACGCTTCCGCCGAACGTTCCGCCGCCGGTTGCACCATCAAGCTGCCGGAAGATGCGATCGCCGAGTACCTGAAGTCCAACATCACCCTGCTGCGCTGGATGATCGGTGAAGGCTACGGCGACGCCCGTACCCTGGAGCGCCGCGCGAAGGCGATGGAAGCCTGGCTGGCCAACCCGCAACTGCTGGAAGCCGACAAGGACGCCGAATACGCCGCCGTAATCGAAATCGACCTGGCCGACGTCAAGGAGCCTGTGCTCTGCGCGCCGAACGACCCGGACGATGCCCGCCTGCTGTCCACCGTGGCTGGCGACAAGATCGACGAAGTGTTCATCGGTTCCTGCATGACCAACATCGGCCACTTCCGCGCTGCCGGTAAGCTGCTCGACAAGGTCAAGGGCGGCATCCCGACCCGTCTGTGGCTGGCTCCGCCGACCAAGATGGACCAGCACCAGTTGACCGAGGAAGGCTACTACGGCATCTACGGCAAGGCCGGCGCACGCATGGAAATGCCGGGCTGCTCCCTGTGCATGGGCAACCAGGCTCGCGTACAGACTGGCGCCACCGTAGTCTCCACCTCCACCCGTAACTTCCCGAACCGCCTGGGCGACGCCACCAACGTCTACCTGGCCTCCGCCGAGCTGGCGGCCGTTGCCTCGATCCTGGGCAAACTGCCGACCGTCGAGGAGTACATGGAATACGCGAAGAACATCGACAGCATGGCTGCCGATATCTACCGCTACCTGTCCTTCGACCAGATCGCCGAGTACAAGGAAGCCGCTGCAAACGCCAAGATTCCGGTGGTCCAGGCCTAAGGCCCCATCGGTAGCTCGGCAATGAGAAAGCCCCGCCCCGTGCGGGGTTTTTTCTTTTCCGGAGGCTGCCAGGCCGTTCGCCGTCAGGCCAACTTGCAGCCTCCCTGCCAGCAGCTATGTTCCAAGTATCAGCCCCCACGACTTGGATGCCGCCATGAAAACCTGGTCCTTGATACTCATCTGCGCCCTTGGCTTGGCAGGCTGCTCCAGCGAATACCTGATCGCCACAACCGACGGCCAGCTCATCGCCACCGATGAGAAGCCTGAACTGGATGAAGACACCGGCATGCTCGAATTCGAGGACCACGAAGGTCGAACCCAGCAGATTCCGCAGAGCCAGGTGAAGCAGATCATCGAACGTTAAGCTAGCTCCAACCTCCAACCCTGGCCCCGCTCTCGCGGGGCTAGTTTTTATTGCCGCTGGCATATCGCTTGCTTCAGCAGCTTCAACGAAGCCTGCTCCAACGACGGAGCGGGCTGCTGACAATGGCGTCGATTCCGGCCGGCCCCGGCTGCTCCGGATCGGCGCCATTTTGCTGATAGGTGGCCACCACAATGACGGATAAGCAGAACACCACGCGTACGGACAACCTGGCCTGGGTCGCAGGCAGCGATGCACCGGAGAAGTGCATGCTCAGCCTTGGCTTCATGCCCCTGACCGACTCGGCATCCCTGATAGTCGCGGCCACCCAGGGGTTCGCCCAGCCCTACGGGCTGACTCTCGAACTGCAGCGCCAGTCGTCCTGGGCAACCCTGCGTGACAAGCTGCTGTCCGGTGAGCTGGATGCAGCGCAAGCCCTTTATGGGCAGATCTATGGGATCGAACTCGGTATTGGTGGTCCTAGCGCGGAAATGGCCATTCTCATGGGACTCTGCCAGAACGGGCAGGCGATCAACCTGTCTGAACCACTCAAGCGCATCGGTGTGACCAATTCCGAGGCACTAGCCCATCACGTGCACCAGAGCGGAGCGCGCCTGACCTTCGCCCAGACGTTTCCCACCGGCACCCACGCCATGTGGTTGAACTACTGGCTCGCCGCCCAGGGCATCCACCCGTTACGCGACGTCGACACAGTTGTCGTGCCGCCTTCGCAGATGGTCGCCCACCTCAAGGCCGCCCGAATCGATGGCTTCTGCGCAGGCGGCCCCTGGGGTGCATTGGCCGTAGACCAGGGCCAGGGGTTCACTCTCGCTACCAGCCAGATGATCTGGCCTGACCACCCAGAGAAGGTGCTTGGCGTAACTCGCGAATTTGCCGAGCAGTACCCCAACACTGCACGCGCGCTGACCATGGCCGTGCTGGAAGCCAGCCGCTTCATCGATGCCAGCCTGGAAAACCGCCGCAGCACCGCTCAGTTGATCAGTGGCAGCGACTACGTGGACGTCCCCCTGTCTGCCATCGAGCCGCGCTTCCTTGGCCATTACCAGGATGGCCTCGGCAATGTCTGGGAGGACGAGCACCCGCTGCGTTTCCACGCAGAAGGCAAGGTGAACATGCCCTACCTCTCCGACGGCATCTGGTTCATGACCCAGTTCCGCCGCTGGGGCCTGCTGCGGGACGACCCGGACTACCTGGCCGTTGCCCGACGCGTACAGCGTCTGGACATTTATCGCGAGGCGGCCGAAGCCCTCGACGTCCCGCTTCCAGACCTCATGCGCAGCGCCACCCTGATTGACGGTCGCACCTGGGACGGCAGCGACCCCGCCGGCTACGCCCGCAGTTTCCCGATCCACTCCCTGGCCGGCAACTCCCGCGCCATCGCCTGTAGCCGTTAGGGAAGACCGCCGCCATGCTGCGTATTCTGCTGATCAACGACACTGCGAAGAAAGTCGGCCGACTCAAGGCCGCCCTGATCGAAGCCGGCTTCGACGTCATCGACGAATCCGGCCTGACCATCGACCTGCCAGGGCGAGTCGAGGCCATCCGCCCGGATGTGGTCCTCATCGACACCGAGTCCCCGGGCCGCGACGTAATGGAACAGGTGGTACTGGTCAGTCGCGACCAGCCCCGCCCCATTGTCATGTTCACCGACGAGCACGACCCGAAGGTCATGCGCCAGGCCATTCAGGCCGGCGTCAGCGCGTACATCGTCGAAGGCATCCAGGTCGACCGCCTGCAGCCCATCCTCGATGTCGCCATGGCGCGCTTCGAAAGCGACCAGGCCCTGCGCGCCCAGCTCAACGCCCGTGACCAGCAACTGGCCGAGCGCAAGCGCATCGAACTGGCGAAGGGGCTGCTGATGAAAATGAAGAACTGCAACGAGGAAGAGGCTTACACCCTGATGCGCCGCCAGGCCATGAGCCGGCAGCAGAAGCTGATCCAGGTAGCCGAACAGATCATTGCGATGCACGACATGCTGGGTCATTGAAGTCCGAACCCAACACAACTGTATGCCGTCAGGTGTATCTGCTGGCTTTCGCGCGGTCCCGCTAAGGTAAGGAGCCCCCTCCTGCCAGCGAGACCGCCATGGACACTGAACGCCAGATTCTCGAAGACGCCGACCGCCGCGCCCTCGCCTACGTGGATGGCATACCCGGGCGCCGAGTCTTCCCTTCCCCGGAAGCCATCCAGGCGCTGGCAGCCTTCGACGGACCATTGCCGGAGCGGGGTCGCCCGGCCGCCGAGGTGCTGCACCAGCTCGATGAACTGGGCTCCCCCGCCACCACCGCGTCCAATGGCGGTCGCTACTTCGGCTTCGTCATCGGCGCAACCCTGCCGGCCGCGGCGGCCGCCGAGCGCCTGGCGCTGGCCTGGGATCAGTGCGCGTCCTCCTTCGACAACTCGCCGGCCGCCGATCGCATCGAAAAAGTGGCCGCACGCTGGGTCCTGGAAAGTCTTGGCCTGCCTACCAGCAGTGCGGTCGGCTTTGGCACCAGCGCCACCGCCTGCACCCTCGCCTGCTTGTCCGCGGCCCGTCGCGCACTTCTGCAGCGCAAGGGCTGGGACTTCGACGGCGACGGCCTGATGGGGGCACCGGAGGTACGCGTGGTGGTCTCCGCCAATGTGCACATCACCGTGAAGAAAGCCCTGCGCATATTGGGGTTCGGCATGAACCGTCTGCTGGTGGCACCCACCGACGAGTTCGGCCGCATCGATCCGGGGCGCTTGCCGCCACTGGATGACATGACTGTCCTCTGCCTGCAGGCCGGCGAGGTCAATACGGGCGAGTTCGATCCTTTCGCCGAACTGATTCCCCGCGCCCGCGCCGCCGGCGCCTGGGTGCATGTCGATGGCGCTTTCGGCCTCTGGGTCCGCGCTTCGTCCCATGCCCAACTGGCCAACGGCGTGGAGCATGCCGACAGCTGGACCTGCGACGGCCACAAGTGGCTGAACACACCCTACGACGGAGCCATGGCCATCTGCCGTGACGCCGACGCGCTGAGCATCGCCATGAACAGTGATGCTGCCTATGCCAGTGCCTCGCGAGATGCGCAGAAGAACCTGACCCTGGAGTTCTCCCGCCGCGCCCGCGGTGTGCCCGTCTGGGCCGCCCTCGCCTCCCTCGGTCGCGATGGCCTGGCCAGCATGATCGATCGCCACATGCGCCAGGCCGAAAACCTTGCCGAGCGCCTGCGTGCGGCCGGCTATCAGGTACTCAATCGCGTGGCACTGAACCAAGTGCTCGTGCGCGCCGACAGCGACGAAGAAACGATCGCCATCCGCAGCGCGGCCCAGGCTTCGGGCGAAGTCTGGTTCGGCCCCACGCTCTGGCAGGGCCGTCCGGCCTTCCGCCTCAGCATCTCGTCCTGGCGCACCACCGATGACGACATCGAGCACTTGGCTACCCTTCTCGCAGGCCTGAAGGGCATTTCCCGCTGACGACTCACTCAGCCGCACTCCAGATTCCCGGAGGTGCGGCTACCTGCACGAAACTCCCCTCGACAACCGCCCTGCGAAGCCCTTATCTTCGCCGCCAGGCCACCGCAGTGGCCGACGTCGCTCGGACGGTTCCGGGCGCTTACGTATCCGAGGAAAGCATGGCTGACCAGCGTTCACCGCGCCGTTTTGCGCGCATCGATCGTCTCCCCCCCTACGTCTTCAACATCACCGCCGAACTCAAGATGGCTGCACGCCGTCGCGGCGAAGACATCATCGACCTCTCCATGGGCAACCCCGACGGCGCCACCCCGCCGCACATCGTGGAAAAGCTCGTGCAGGTCGCCCAGCGTGAAGACACCCACGGATACTCCACTTCCCGCGGCATTCCCCGCCTGCGCCGAGCCATCTCGCGCTGGTACAAGGACCGCTACGACGTGGAGATCGATCCCGAATCCGAAGCCATCGTCACCATCGGCTCCAAGGAAGGCCTGGCGCACCTGATGCTCGCCACCCTTGACCATGGCGACACGGTACTGGTGCCCAACCCCAGCTATCCGATCCACATTTACGGTGCCGTGATCGCCGGCGCCCAGGTGCGCTCGGTTCCCCTGGTGCCCGGCGTGGACTTCTTCGCCGAGCTGGAACGGGCGATTCGCGAGAGCATTCCGAAGCCGAAGATGATGATCATCGGCTTCCCCTCCAACCCCACCGCCCAATGCGTGGAGCTGGACTTCTTCGAACGCGTGGTGGCCCTGGCCAAGCAGTATGACGTCCTGGTGGTGCATGACCTGGCCTATGCCGACATCGTCTATGACGGCTGGAAGGCACCTTCGATCATGCAGGTGCCTGGCGCCAAGGACATCGCGGTCGAGTTCTTCACACTGTCCAAGAGCTACAACATGGCGGGCTGGCGGATCGGCTTCATGGTCGGCAACCCGGAACTGGTCAGTGCCCTGGCGCGGATCAAGAGCTATCACGACTACGGCACCTTCACCCCACTGCAGGTGGCCGCCATCGCCGCCCTGGAAGGTGATCAGCAGTGCGTGCGCGATATCGCCGAGCAGTACCGTCAGCGCCGTAACGTATTGGTGAAAGGCCTGCACGAGATCGGCTGGATGGTGGAGAACCCGAAAGCCTCGATGTACGTCTGGGCCAAGATTCCCGAGCCTTATGCCTCCATGGGGTCGCTGGAGTTCTCCAAGAAGCTCCTGGCGGACGCCAAGGTCTGCGTATCCCCGGGCCTGGGCTTCGGCGACTACGGCGATGACCATGTGCGCTTTGCCCTGATCGAGAACCAGGACCGGATCCGCCAGGCCGTTCGCGGCATCAAGGGCATGTTCCGCGCCGACGGACACCTTGAACCCTCGACTCCGCCCAAGTCCCGGAAGGCCAGCAAGGCCTGACGCACGAAAGCGTCCCCTGGTCACAGGGGACGCTCCCTCCTCTGAACTTTCCCCAAACGCCCACCCGGCAAGGTTTCCTCGCCTTTTCAAGCGCTTGGCACACCTCCCCAAGTACAACCGCTCGTCGGCTTTCAGATCGCTTTTTGAACAAAATCAGGGTTCTACCACTCTGATGAAAGCCTAAGTGCATCGCGCCACTTTTGAACCATGGTCGGTCATCGGCGCGCATGTCTTTTTCCCCTTGAGTCCGGAGCGATTCCAAATGCACAAGTTCACGTGCAGGAGGATTCTCTGTCTCAAAAAAGGAGGAATGC
The DNA here is from genome assembly GCF_029873115.1 of Pseudomonas sp. BN606. Classification (NCBI taxonomy): domain Bacteria; kingdom Pseudomonadati; phylum Pseudomonadota; class Gammaproteobacteria; order Pseudomonadales; family Pseudomonadaceae; genus Pseudomonas; species Pseudomonas sp. BN606. The sequence continues at coordinate 156,602 of NZ_SSOF01000072.1, forward strand.
CTATGAAGACATGAACAAAACTAGAGATGCATTAACAACCTGACCAACCACTCAAAAGTCCTTAGAGGCTAACGAGTAATTTAAACAATATATCGGTGCCCTTACTGCATCAGCACACCAACTTACTTTGTAAAACAAGAGGTCAACCATGGAGCTGTATCATCTAATTACCTCCCTGTTCAAACAGGAAGCAACCATGGAATTAATGCGCATGGGTGTTGTTTATGCCCACCTGATCGCCTGCTGCGTGGCAATCGGCCTGGTCCTGACCAGCGATTACGCCATGATCAAGCAGATGATCACCGGCGAAGACAACGCGGCCCATAGCGACAAAACCCATCTTGATACTCTGAAGAAAACTGTACTGCTTGCACTTGCGGCACTCTGGGTAACAGGGATAGGTATCGTACTGCTGGACTACTCTGTCAAAGGCGCGGTGTACTTCCTCAACCCCAAACTCCAGGCCAAGATCCTGGTCGTAACTTTGCTGACCGTAAACGGTTTCCTGCTGCACAGCGCTGTATTGCCTGCCATCAAGAAGGCCGGCACGCTGGTCAAGATGGAAACCAACGCCCGCACCCTCGCGGTGTTCTCGGGCGTCGTCTCCGGAGTCTCCTGGTTCTACGGAGCCATGCTGGGCATCGCTCGTCCGCTCAGCTGGAAATACTCCCTTGGCGAAATCATGTTCGCTTACCCGCTGTTCATCTGCCTTGGCTTCGTCGCGATGACGCTGCTGGTGAAGTGGGCAAGCAACAGAGATGAGAACCTCGCTCCTTCCGGAGTGAAACCCGCACTCGCCTCGCTGTAAGAGATGGCTGGGCAAGGATGCCCAGTTTCAAACAAGAGTTTTAACGGATAACACTCGGATAAACTTCACCCTAAACTTCCAATCAGCACTTCGAGCACCTCGAGCAATTCCTCTCGCCGACTCATCACGAACAGGCACTAAAGTCCAAATCCCCTCCCTTGTTGACCCGATCCGGAACTTTTCTACCTTCCGCATGTACGAACTGCTGCCCATAGGTAATCCGCAGTAAGGACATCCAGTGATCGACCTCAGCACCTGGAACCTCACGGTCCCAGCCACCAGCTCCAATACCCTCATTACCACCGACCGCCTCAATAACGGTTACGAAAGCCAGTACTTCCGACGCAACTCCGACGGCAGCATCAGTTTCTGGGTGCCGGTGAACGGCTCCCGCACCGAGGACGCCAGCTATCCACGTACAGAGCTGCGCGAAACCCAGGCCGACGGAACCCTGAGCTATTGGTACCAGGCCAGCGCAGACAACTACCTGAGTGCCGTGCTTTCAGTGGATCAGGTACCGAGCCAGAACAAGATTGTCATCGGCCAGATTCATAGCAAAGACGAGCCCGGCAGCCAGAATGATCCGCTGCTGAAGATCCAGTACCACTACCTGCGCGGCAACGGCCGGATCGAAGCACTGCTGCGCAAGCGGCCGGGCGACGCGGAGGTGGAGAACATCGTACTGGCGGAAAACGTCGACCTCGGCGAACGCTTCGGCTACGACCTGCGCCTCACCCCCACCGGCAGGCTGGGCATCGTCGTCACCAGCAAGGGCGATGACGGCAACCTGTACCGCCAGCTCAGCGGCTACTGGAGCAATCAACAGCTCTATTTCAAGGCTGGTGCCTACATCCAGGATAATTACGGCGCGACCAACGAAGGTGGTCGTGTGACCTTCTACTGGTTGAACGGGCTGCATCGCTGAGATTCAACCGGGGAATGACGGTACATCCGATCGCACGGGCGTAGAATCGCCCCCTCGCCGCTTCTACGCTTGAGGTTCCAATGGCTCGACTGTCCCTGAACTTCCCCGAAGATCAGTACTGCTACTCCACCCATCTGACCGTACGCGTCACCGACATCAACGGCGCGAACCACCTGGGAAACGACTCGATGATCTCGATGATTTCCGAGGCCCGGGCGCGCTTCCTGTTCGAGTTCGGCATCAACGAAACCGCCGAGGATGGCATCGGGATCATCGTCACCGACCTTGCGACCACCTACCGGGCCGAGGCACACGCCCGCGATCAACTGCTGTTCGAAGTCGGCGTCATGGACTTCAACCGGTACGGCGGCGATATCACCTTCCGCATCACCCGGCCGGCTGACGGCAAGCAGGTGGCCATGGCCAAGTCCGGCTTCGTATTCTTCAACTATCGGGAATCCCGCGTGGTTCCCATGCCAGAGAACTTCCGCAGTACCTTCCCGAAGGTGAACTGGCTCGACTGAACCATTCAGCTTCAACTCGGTGCACCCACGACCACATCGCCCCGTTTTGAATCAGCGCACAAACCGGTAAGGGGTCGGAAAAGCACGCTAGGGCGGCACTTCCCGGGATTGGCCCGGCTCTTGCTCTATTACAGGCAGAGGTAGCCAAAGGCGGTTGCCCTACTACACGACAAAGGCGTCGCGTCACTCCGCAGCAATGCGGGTAGTGGTGCGGCGCCTTTTTAGTTCCGGCCCCAGCGATGGGGCAGTGAACGGGCCGAGATCCGGACGTTCACTTGCAGCTCACTCAATCCCGCTGCGGCCCCGGCCGCAGGACGGCGCGCCACAAGCGCGACGTTTAACCGGGAGGTGCAACCGCCATGCCCACGATCATGGTGCGCGCGCCTCCCGGCCCCTAACTGCAGATGAGGTGTTCGATGACAACGAGTTTCTGGAAAGCCGGCCACACGCCCACCCTGTTCTCCGCCTTCCTCTACTTCGACCTGAGTTTCATGGTCTGGTACGTCCTTGGTCCGCTGGGTGTGCAGATCGCAGCCGATCTCCAGCTCACCACCCAGCAGCGCGCGATGATGGTGGCCACGCCCATCCTGGCCGGCGCGGTGCTGCGCTTCCTGATGGGCATGCTGGCCGACCGCACTTCTCCGAAAGCCGCCGGGCTGGTCGGACAGGTAGTGGTGATCGCTTCGTTGTTCATCGCCTGGCGGATGGGCATTCACACCTATGAACAGGCGCTGCTCCTCGGCCTCTTCCTGGGCTTCGCCGGCGCCTCTTTCGCCGTGGCCCTGCCGCTCGCCTCCCAGTGGTATCCGCCGCAGCACCAGGGCAAGGCCATGGGAATTGCCGGCGCCGGCAACTCGGGTACCGTTCTGGCCGCCCTCTTTGCCCCCGGCCTCGCGGCCCTTTATGGCTGGAACAACGTCTTCGGACTGGCGCTGATCCCGCTGGTGCTGACCCTGGCAATCTTCTTCGTGGCGGCGCGCAACGCCCCCAACCGCCCCGCGCCCAAGGCACTGGGTGATTACCTCAAGGCCCTGGGTGACCGCGACAGCTGGTGGTTCATGCTGTTCTACAGCGTGACCTTCGGCGGCTTCCTCGGCCTGGCCAGCACCCTGCCCGGCTACTTCCATGACCAATACGGACTGGCCCCGGTTACCGCCGGCTACTACACCGCCGCCTGCGTCTTCGCCGGCAGCCTGATGCGCCCGCTGGGGGGTGCCTTTGCCGACCGCATCGGCGGCATCCGCACGCTGCTGGTGGTCTATACCGTGGCCTCGGTGTGCATCGCTGCAGTGGGCTTCCACATCTCCAGTTCCAGCGCCGCCCTATCCCTGTTCGTGGTTGCCATGCTGAGCCTCGGTGCCGGCAACGGGGCAGTCTTCCAACTGGTACCGCAACGCTTCCACAAGGAAATCGGCGTAATGACCGGCCTGATCGGTATGGCCGGCGGAATTGGCGGCTTTTGCCTGACTGCTGGCCTTGGCGCCATCAAACAGCATACCGGCGACTACCAGCTGGGCCTGTGGCTGTTCGCCAGCCTGGGCGTAGTGGCATGGTTCGGCCTCTATGGTGTGAAGCAACGCTGGCGCACCACCTGGGGCTCCGCTGCCGTCACCGCGGCCCGCGTCTGACCTCGAGCCCGATCCGGCACCCTTGCGGTGCCGGAACTGATCCGACCAAGGAGCGCCTCGCGCTCCTTTCGCCATACAGGACGGACCGTCGATGACCCTGCAACTCAGCTTTGGCGAAGCCAGCTCCACTGGTCCGCGCACGGAAAACCAGGACGCCGTCCGGGTAGTCACTCCGGCGCCGGCCCTCGCGGCCAGCAAGGGCTATCTCTTCGCCCTCGCCGACGGCGTCAGCCAGTGCGCCGACGGCGGTCTCGCCGCGCGCGCCACCTTGCAGGCCCTGGCGCTGGACTATTACTCGACGCCGGAAACCTGGGCAGTGGCTCAATCCCTGGACCGGCTGCTGGTGGCCCAGAACCGCTGGCTCCAGGCCAATGGAGGCGGCCAGCCGCTGCTCACCACCCTGACCGCCATGGTGCTGCGAGGACGCCGCTTCACCCTGGCCCATGTCGGCGACTGCCGCGCCTACCGCTGGGACGGCCAGCAATTGACGCGACTCAGCGAAGACCACGTCTGGGAACAACCCGGCATGCAGCATGTGCTCAAACGCGCCCTCGGCCTGGACCAGCACCTGGTGGTGGACTACCTGGACGGCGAGCTGTCGGAGCGCGAGGGATTCGTGCTGGTCAGCGATGGCGTCTGGGCAGTGCTCGGCGACCACGGCATCCAGCGCATCTTGCAAGACGAACAGGACCTCCCTGCCGCCGCCCAGGCTCTGGTCAGTGCTTCGCACCTGGCGGGCGGCCAGGACAACGCCAGCGCGCTGCTGATCCGCGTCGACAACCTGCCCCAGACGGGTCTGGCAGATACCCTGGCGCAGCTCGATCACTGGCCGCTGCCACCGCGCCTGCAGGAAGGTCAGGTCTTCGAGGGCTGGCAGGTGGAACGCCTGATAGCAGAATCGCGCCAGTCCATTGTCTATCGGGTTCGGGACAGCCAGGACCGTCGCTGGCTACTCAAGACCTTGCCCACCAGCCGACACGACGAGCCAACCGCCGGGCCGGCCCTGATGCTGGAAGAGTGGTTCCTGCGCCGCGTCGCGGGGCGCCATTTTCCAGAAGCCCATCCGCTGCCCCAGCGCCAGCATCTGTACTACGTGCAGCGCGAGTATGCCGGGCAGACCCTGGCCGAGCACCTGCGCCTCGGCGGCCCCATGCCACTGCCGGAATGGCTGGATATCGCCCCACGGCTGCTCAAGGCTCTTGGCCAATTACACCGACGCAACATCCTGCATCGCGATATCAAGCCGGAGAATCTGCTTTGGGGGGATGACGGCGAACTGCGCTTGCTGGATTTCGGCCTGGTCTTTTGTCCTGGCCTGTCCCAGGACGAGGCCCACAGCCTGCCTGGGACGCCCAGCTACATCGCGCCGGAAGCGTTCACCGGTGCGGCCCCTTCTCCGAAGCAGGATCTCTACGCGGCAGGGGTCACCCTGTACCACCTGCTGACCGGCCATTACCCCCATGGGGAGATCGAAGCATTTCAGCATCCACGCTTTGGCACACCCACGCCGGCCAGCCGCTACCGGCCCGACCTGCCCGCCTGGCTCGATGAATGCCTGGCGCGAGCGGTGGCCGCAGACCCCGCTACCCGCTACGAAACAATGGAAGAGTGGCTACTGGCCCTGGAGCAAGGCGAACGCCGTGCGCTGACGGCCAAGCCCCGACCGCTACTGGAGCGCGAACCGTTGAAAGTCTGGCGCGGTATAGCGCTTTCGTCCCTGCTGGCGAACCTGGTGCTACTGGTCCTGTTCCTGCACGGGTAGCGCACCAGACTGGAGCAAAATGCCCCAAGCCAGGGCGCAGCGACCACCAGGTCATCGCTCTCCCCCCCGGAATACGGTACTTCCGGGGTTGGCACGAGGGCTGCAATGTCCATTACGACAATCTACAAAAAGCGCCCGCCTCAACGACGAGACGGCACTTTCCCGATAGAACGGGACTTGGACAAAGGCGTCCTGCTGGCAACAGCGGGACGCCTTTTTTGTTTGCTCGACGTTTGTGCAGGAGTGTCCTGGCATGAAGACATCCAAGCTGGTGGTGATCGGAAACGGCATGGCCGGAGTGCGTACTCTCGAAGAACTGCTGAGACTGGCACCTGAGCACTACCGGATCACCGTGTTCGGCGCCGAACCCCACCCGAACTACAACCGCACTCTGCTATCCCCGGTACTGGCCGGCGAGCAGTCCTTCGAGAACATCATCCTCAACGACCTGGACTGGTACGTTGAGAATGGCATCGAGCTGCTACTGAATCGCAAGGTAGTGAAGATCGATCGCCAGCGACGCCAGGTGATTGCCGAAGATGGCACCCGCGCCGACTACGACCGTCTTGTCATCGCCACCGGTTCGACGCCGAGTCGCCTGTCCATACCCGGCAATCGCCTGCAGGGTGTAATTGGCTACCGCGATATCGCCGGCGCTCGAGCGATGATCGAAACAACCCGCACCCATAGCCACGCCGTGGTGATCGGTGGCGGCCTGCTTGGCCTGGAAGCAGCCAATGGCCTCAAGCAACGCGGCATGGACGTTACCGTCGTGCACCTGCCGAATTGGCTGCTGGAAAAACAGCTCGACCAGCCTTCCGGCGACAAGCTACTACGCGCCCTGCAGGCCCGTGGCATCCGTTTCCGCCTGGGCACCAATACCGAAGAGCTGATCGACAACGGTGACGGCCGCGTCTGCGCAGTACAGCTGGCCGGCGGCGAGATCATAACCGCCGACCTGGTGGTAATGGCCGCCGGAATCACGCCCAACACCGAGCTGGCCGAACGGGCCGGCCTGCCCTGCAATCACGGCATCCTGGTCGACGACACCCTGCAGACCTACGACCCACGCATTTATGCCATTGGCGAGTGCGCGAACCACCGGGGCATCTCCTACGGGTTGGTTGCTCCACTGATGGAGCAAGCCAAGGTGTGCGCCAATCACCTGGCCATGCTCGGCTTCGCTCGCTACCCGGGTTCCCACACCGGTACTCGGCTCAAGGTTGCCGGTATCGAGATGTTCAGCGCCGGCGATATACCACACCCAGGGCAGACACACGGCATGCCCGGCGCGTGCCCCTTGCATGAGTGGCAGATAGAGCTGGCTTCCGACGAAGTGCTGGCGTGGACCTGAATCATTTGCGGCGCGTCTAGCGCACTGGAGAACCCCAATGAACGGCAAAGTCTGGCTGGTAGGCGCGGGCCCCGGCGACCCGGAACTCCTCACCCTGAAAGCGGTAAAGGCATTGAATCAGGCTGATGTGGTAATGATCGACGACCTGGTCAATCCGGCCGTGCTGGAGCACAGCCCGCGAGCCCAGGTAGTCCGGGTCGGCAAACGCGGCGGCTGCCGCTCGACCCCACAGGAGTTCATCCATCGTCTGATGCTGCGTTATGCGCGCCAGGGCAAATGCGTGGTACGACTGAAAGGTGGCGACCCGTGCATTTTCGGTCGCGGTGGCGAAGAGGCCGACTGGCTGGCTGAGCGTGGCGTTGAAAGCGAACTGGTCAATGGCATCACCGCCGGGCTGGCTGGCGCCACCAACTGCGGCATTCCCCTGACCCTGCGCGGAATCAGCCGCGGCGTGACCCTGGTCACCGCCCATACCCAGGACGACAGCACCCTCAACTGGAAAGCCCTGGCGCAGTCAGGTACCACCCTGGTGGTCTATATGGGGGTGGCCAAGTTGGGGGATATCCATCAAGGGCTGCTGGAGGGCGGCATGCCCGGCGCAATGCCCGTGGCGATGATCGAAAACGCCTCACTACCCTGGCAACGTGAATGCCGCAGCACACTCGCGCACATGCAGGAGGACGCCAAAGCCTTTGAGCTCAAAAGTCCGGCGATCCTGGTCATCGGGGAAGTCGCAACAGCACAGGCAGCCCTCCCTCTGGCGCAAAGCGCCTGAATCTATCTTCGCTCCTGCGAAGTAGTGCTTGCCCGGCGATGTCGGGCTTTTTTATGGGCGTGGACGCAGGAGCGAACTCGCGATACGGGATCACGGGCCGCTAGCGGCCCTTCGCGAATGAATTCGCGCGTACAGAAAGCAGGCTGTGCCTGGCACCAAACGGCGGCGCTCGAAATTGCCGACTTCTTCCGGCACTTTTCTCCGGGCAAAGAAAAACCCGGCCTGAGCCGGGTTTTTCTTACCGCTCAAACCAATTACTTGGCCTGGGCTTCTACTTCGGCTTCTACGCGGCGGTTAACAGCGCGGCCGTCAGCAGTGGCGTTGTCAGCAACCGGGCGGGTTTCGCCGTAGCCAACAGCGTTGACTCGCTCGCTACCTACACCGTACTGGTCAACCAGCACTTCACGAACGGCGTTAGCACGACGCTCGGACAGCTTCTGGTTGTAGGCGTCGGTACCGACGGAGTCGGTGTGGCCTTCAACGGTGGTGGTGGTAGCCGGGTACTGGTTCATGAAGTCAGCCAGGTTCTTGATGTCGCCGTAGCTTTCTTCTTTCACCTTGGACTTGTCGAAGTCGAACTTCACGTCCAGCTCAACACGTACGACTTCGGCAACAGCCGGGCAGCCATCAGCGTCAACGGTGACGTTGGCCGGGGTGTCCGGGCACTTGTCGACGTTGTCGCACACGCCGTCGTTGTCGCTGTCAGCGCACACTTCAGCAACCGGGGCCGGAGCCGGCTCGGCTTGCTTGGTGGAACCGCCGAAGTTCACGCCAACACCTACGCCAGCCATCCACTCGGATTCCTGGGCGTCCAGGTTGTACATGCCGTCCAGGCTAGCCTTGGCGAAGAAGTTCTCGGTGAAGTAGTACTTCAGACCGGTACCAACGTTGGCGAAGGTGCTGTGGTCACGACCGGTACGCGGCGGGATGTTGCTGATGTTCTGATGGGCGAAGCCGGCAGAAACGTACGGACGCAGGCCAACACCCGGGGTGCCGAAGTGGTAGATGGCATCGAGGGAAGCCAGGTTGCCCTTGATATCTTTGTGGCCGTCGGTACCGAAAGCGTCTTCGGAGGTCATGTCGTGGTATTCGCCGTACGACAGAGCCAGGGAGACGTCGTCGGTCAGGTAGTAGCCTACCGAGCCGCCGTACAGGTTGCCGTTCTCGAGATCGCGAGAACTGTCGGTGAAGTAACGCTTACCGAAAGCTTCCACCTCAACTGCGCCTTGGCCCTGAGCCAGCGCGTTCAGCGAAAAGGCGGCAACAAGAGAGCCAACGGCTACGCCTAAGGTGTTTTTCAGTTTCATCCGTAAATCCCCATCTTGGTGGTCAGTAAGTTGTCGAACAATCTCCAGACAACTTGGGCGGCAAGTCTAGCAGAACACGCCGGCCCATAAGAGATAATTTTTCCCGAACTAAGTTTCAGAGAGTCCGGAAAATTTTTCGCGAAGGCGATCCAGCGCACGCTTGTAGCGCATTTTTGTCGCACTCAAGCCCATATGCATAATGTCTGCGATCTCTTGGAACTCCAGCTCTGCGACAAAACGTAGCACAAGAATCTCCCTGTCGATGGGATTGACATGTACCAGCCATCGCTCGAGCCCCCCTCTCTCCTCGACCTTGGGCGACTTCTCATCCGAGGCTTCTTCAAGGGGATCCAGACTCAGTGCATCTAGCAAACGTCGTTTTCGACGCTCTTTCCGATACTGAGTAATGCACTCGTTGTACGTGATGCTATATAGCCATGTCTTGAACTTCGACTTGCCTTCGAAGTTCTTCAAACCATAGAGCACCTTGAGCATCACTTCCTGGCAGACATCGTCCGCATCACGGTCGTTCCCTAAATATCGGGCACAGACGTTGAACAACGTGCGCTGATAACGCCGCATCAGTTCTTCATAGGCGCGGGTGACATGGAACAGCTCGACATGCGCACGCTCCACCAGCTCTTCATCGGAGAGCTCGCGTGGGTCATAGCGCAAAGAAAGCGATTGGGGCTTGTTCAAAACGGGTCGGGCCGACAGTCAGGTCAAAAGCCGCCGGGGCGCAGAGAACCACGCACCTTGTCTGGCGGCATACATTAGCAGGGAAATGCCGTCGTGTTAGCGGCTGGTTACCCGTTGATCGAGCAAAGTACGGTTAGACACCGATACCAGCTCACCTTCCTCGGTGAGCAGCAGGGTCTTCACCGTGCCGATCTCCTCGATCTGCCCTTCGACATCGCCAACCTTCACTTGTTGCCCAACCTGATAAAGCTCCCTCACATAGATTCCTGCAAGGATCTGCCCGGCGATCTCGCGACTGCCAAGACCCAGTGCCAGCGCTGCTGCCAGGCCGATGGAGATCAGCACGATCGCGATAACGTTGTTCAGCAGTTCGGTCTTGACCTCCAGTTGGCCAATGGCCACGGAGATGCTGATGATGATGACCAGGCCCTGGGCAAGTCTGCCCAGACCATGGGCGTACTCCAGGCCAACGCCCTCAGCCGCGCCACGCACCAGCCCGCTGACCAGTTGCGCCAGCAGCACCCCTGCGAGCAGCACGAGCGCCGCGCCCAGCACCTTGGGCAAATAGAGAGCCAGCACATCGAGGGTCGCTGAAACGCGGTCCAGCCCCAGGGATTCGGCCGCGGATACCAGGAAGATCAGCAGTACGAACCAGTAGACGATCTTGCCAATCAAGGTGGAAACCGGCACCTGAATCCCGGCACGGGCCAGCATCTTGGTCAGACCGGTGCCCCCCATCAGGCGATCCAGACCCAACTTGGCCAGCAGTTTGGACAGAAGGGTATCCAGCAGCTTGGCCACCACGAAGCCCAGCAGAACCACGACCAGCGCGCCGAACAGGCGCGGGATGAAGCCCGCTACCGGCGTCCATACCGAGGTCATGGCGTTAACGAGACCTTGAGTCCAGGGGTCGAATTCCATGTTCAATCAGCCTTATCTTCAGAACGGACAGAAGCGTTGCGGCGCGAAACAGGCGCCAAGTGGGGCGAACCATTGTTGAGGGCGATCATCATGGCGTCGAGCCAGTGACCCATGAGGCTGAACAGGTCCCCCGCCCCCACCTGACGATTGGCAGTCTTGAGCACGCGGCCCAGGGTAGCGTCATCATCATGATCGGGCTGCGGAGACGCCTTGAGCAGGTCCCGCAGGGATTCTTCAAACGGATCGTGCATGCGCACCTCGCGTGGATATGTCGGCTAGACGTGCCCGGGTCGGCTCAGGTCACATCAAAGCCAGCGCAAACGACGAAACAGCCAAATCTGGAACCCTGCTATGCCGAGAATGAATACGCAGGCAATGATGAAGCCATAAGACGTCTCGTCTCCGGGAATTCCCCTTACATTCATTCCCAGCAAGCCGGTGATGAAGCTCAGCGGCAGGAAAAAACCGGTGGTAATGCCAAGCAGGTACATGGTCCGACTGGTCCGTTCTCCCTGGCGGCGATTCTCGCTTTCCAGCACCAGGCCGATACGCTCGCGAATCAGCTCCAACTCTTCCAGATAGCGAGTCAGCCTGTTGTTCAACTCGTTCCAGTAGTCACTGTCGTCATCGACGAACCAGGGCATCCTGCTGCGCACCAACTGGCCATAGATATCGCGCTGGGGAGACAGAAATCGCTTGAGGCCGGCGGCGCGACGACGAATTTGCATCATCAGGTCATGATCGGGGCGGAAGCGTTCGTTATTGTCGAGCTGCTCTTCCTGCTCATCGATGGTCTCGGACAACTCCGCCACCAGCGAGTCGATCTTCACGGTCAGATGCTCGGCCAGATAGAGCAGCACCTCGGATGCCACCCTCGGGCCAGTACCCTTTGCCCACTGCTCGATAAGCTCATCCGTGGCATGCAGGGGTCGCAGGCGTAGCGAGACAATGCGCTGCGCCGCAGCAAAGATACGCACCGACACCATGTCCTCGGGGACGGCTCCTGGATTTAGGTTCACGCCACGAAGGAACAGCAGCAACTCGTCATCAGGTAGGGCCAGCATGCGCGGCCGAGTGCTTTCTTCCAGCAGCAGGTCGCAGGCGAATTCGGATAGCCCGCTCTGCTCCCGCAGCCAACGCCGCGCCAAGGGGTGGCTACGGTCCCAGTGCAACCAGAGACTTTGCGCGGGCGCCAGTTTCAGTTCTGCCAGCACCTCCCGTGAAATCGGCTCGGCGCCTCCCTTCCCGTCCAGCACAAAGGCATGTACTAGCCCCCACTGGGCGTTCTGCTCCTCGAACATTCAGTCTCCTTGGAAGAAAAAGCCCGGCTTCCGCCGGGCCCTCTCGATCAGGCCGGCATTTCCAGGGGCTTGGGCGAAATGATGATGCCGTTATTGTCCGCGTACACATACTCGCCCGGGCGGAAGGTGACACCACCAAAGGTGACCGCCACATTCAGGTCTCCGATGCCGCGCTTGTCGGTCTTCATCGGATGGCTGGCCAGGGCCTGGACACCCAGGTCGGTCTGAGCGATCACGTCGACGTCACGGATGCAACCGTAGACAACGATGCCTTCCCAACCGTTCTTCGCGGCCTTCTCGGCAAGCATGTCGCCCAAAAGAGCGCGACGTAGGGAGCCACCGCCGTCAACCACCAGCACCTTGCCCTTACCCGGCAGGTCGACCTGCTCCTTGACCAGGGAGTTGTCCTCGAAGCACTTGATGGTGACGATTTCGCCGCCGAAGGAATCGCGCCCGCCAAAGTTACTGAACATTGGCTCGACGACCTGGACCAGGTCCGGATAGGCATCGCACAGATCAGGGGTAACGTATTGCATGGAAATCTCCTTGATAACAGTTACAGATCGAGACCGATGCGGTCGCCGTCAAAGGTCGGCGTCACGCGCTACAACGGAGGGCAAGGCGCATTGACTGGACGACCACTGGCCAGGTCGAAGAGGCCGCCATACCTGGAACAACGCAGCGCGCCACCGCGAAAAGTGGCCGAATGCAGCGGCTCGCCCTGACGCGGGCAGCGATTTTCCACGAGGATCGAGTGCTGATCAACGACGCTCAGCAACTATGACCGCCTGCACACCTGAAACGTGCCTCAATAACCATCCTGCAGATTGATCAACCACTCCAGCGCCACGAATATGGAGCCTCCGCCACTCCGCGATTCCCGCCATCTTTAGCACAGCCTCCCGACACCCGAAACCGGAAACTGCGGGCAGGCAGCGGACTAGAGCGCCGTGACCTCAGCGGTCGGCGTTGTCACGGGCAAAGACAGGCGTTCCAACCAATGGGCAACCAGCGGCCAGACCTCACGCTCGGCAGCCTTGCTCACCAGCATCTCGATGTGACCGAAGTCGTCGCTGAATCCTTCGTCCTTGGCCAGTCGCAGGAAATGGCGGTACTCCCGAGGCACCTGCTCCAACAGCTTGCGGCACGCCCAGACTGGGTCCTGCTGGTCACCCGCGGCCGCCACCCCCAACACAGGGATGCGCACATCCGATAACCCGGCCCACCAATCCCGCTCGTCGTCCCCGAATCGGCCGAACAGGCCGTGCCAGCGCATGCTTTCCAGAGCAAGGCCGATAGGCTCGTCTTCCGGACCTCGCTTCAGACGCGAGCCCGACAGCACTTCGAAGCGCTTGAGCAGCAACCGACCACCCCACTCCACCGGCGGCATCTTCAGCGGCCAGTAGACGCGGCTGACCTGACTACCGAACAGTGCGGCGGACGCCACGTCCTCTTCGCCCAGATAGTGTCCACCAAGGGCAGCGGCAAGGGTCGTGCCGCCCAGGGAATGGCCTATCCAGTGCGGCACCTGACCACATTGCTCGCGAACGAAAGCGGCAATGGCGGGCAGATCAAAGCGCGCGTAATCGGCCACTCGGTTACGTCGGTACTGTTGGTTGCGCGGCGACAGGCCGTGGCCGCGCATCTCGGCGATCCACACATCGAAGCCGGCACGGACTAGATATGGCCCAAGACCCAGGCACTTGGGCGAATACCAGAACCGGCGATTGGAAAAACTGCCGTGGACCAGTATGACCGGCACACCCCGGACATCCTCCTGCCCCAGGAGGCCAAGGCGCGTCAGCACCAATTCGACGCTGGGGTCGGGGCTGTTGCCGGGCTTCAGGCGATAGACATCTTCAGTCAGGTCGCCACGGAGTTCTGCGCTCATCAGCGCAACGGGAAAGAGTTCGCTACTGCTTTGCATGATTGCTGCTTGCACAAAAAAGGGCGGGTTTCGAACCCGCCCTTTTCGTTTCGACTTACGAGGGATCAGGCCTGGCCTTCCGCCAGGAAGAACCAGGTATCCAGTACAGAGTCAGGGTTCAGAGACACGCTCTCGATACCCTGCTCCATCAGCCACTTGGCCAAGTCCGGGTGGTCGGAGGGGCCCTGGCCGCAGATGCCGATGTACTTGCCAGCCTTGTTGCAGGCGGCAATAGCATTGGCCAGCAGCTTCTTGACCGCCGGATTACGCTCGTCGAACAGATGAGCGACGATGCCGGAGTCACGGTCCAGGCCCAGGGTCAGCTGAGTCAGGTCGTTGGAGCCGATGGAGAAGCCATCGAAGAATTCCAGGAACTCATCGGCCAGCAGTGCGTTGGATGGCAGCTCGCACATCATGATGACCTTCAGGCCATTCTCGCCGCGCTTCAGGCCATTGCTGGCCAGCAACTCGACCACCTGGCTCCCCTCACCCAGGGTGCGCACGAAGGGCACCATGATCTCGACGTTGGTCAGACCCATCTCGTTGCGCACTTTCTTCAGCGCACGGCATTCCAGTTCGAAGCAGTCACGGAAGGACTCGCTGATGTAGCGGGAAGCACCGCGGAAGCCCAGCATCGGGTTCTCTTCTTCCGGCTCGTACAGCTTGCCGCCGATCAGGTTGGCGTATTCGTTGGACTTGAAGTCCGACAGGCGCACGATGACTTTTTTCGGCCAGAAGGCAGCGGCCAGGGTGCTGATGCCTTCAACGAGCTTCTCGACGTAGAAGCCGACCGGATCGTTGTAACCGGCGATGCGCTTCTCGACGCTTTCCTTGATCTCCGCCGGCAGGCTGGCGAAGTTCAGCAGCGCCTTTGGATGCACGCCGATCATGCGGTTGATGATGAATTCCAGACGTGCCAGACCTACACCCTCGTTGGGCAACTGGGCGAAGTCGAAGGCGCGATCCGGGTTGCCGACGTTCATCATGATCTTGAACGGCAGGTCGGGCATGGCATCGACGGAGTTGGTGCGAATATCGAAGCCCAGCTGGCCTTCGAAGATGAAGCCGGTGTCACCCTCGGCGCAGGAAACGGTTACGCCCTGGCCATCCTGAAGCACCTGAGTGGCATTGCCACAACCCACTACAGCCGGAATGCCGAGCTCGCGGGCGATGATCGCCGCGTGACAGGTACGACCGCCACGGTTGGTGACGATAGCGCTGGCGCGCTTCATCACGGGCTCCCAGTCCGGGTCGGTCATGTCGGAGACGAGTACGTCGCCCGGCTGAACCTTGTCCATCTCGGATACGTCGTGGATCACGCGGACCTGGCCGGCGCCAATGCGCTGGCCGATGGCACGACCTTCCACCAGGACCTTGCCCTTTTCCTTGAGCAGGTAGCGCTCCATTACGGTGGCGCTGGAGCGGCTCTTCACGGTTTCCGGACGGGCCTGAACGATGTACAGCTTGCCGTCGTCACCGTCTTTGGCCCACTCGATGTCCATCGGGCGGCCGTAGTGTTTCTCGATGATCAGAGCCTGTTTGGCCAGTTCGGTCACTTCGGCGTCGGACAGGGAGAAGCGAGCGCGGTCAGCGCGGTCCACGTCCACGGTCTTCACCGACTTGCCAGCCTTGGCTTCCTCGCCATAGACCATCTTGATCGCTTTGCTGCCCAGGTTGCGGCGCAGGATGGCCGGACGACCAGCTTCCAGGGTCGCTTTGTGCACGTAGAACTCGTCAGGGTTGACGGCACCCTGTACCACGGTCTCGCCGAGGCCGTAGGCGGAGGTGATGAACACCACGTCACGGAAGCCGGATTCGGTATCCAGGGTGAACATCACGCCGGCAGTGCCGGTTTCCGAGCGGACCATGCGCTGCACGCCAGCGGACAGGGCGACCAGCTTGTGGTCGAAGCCCTGGTGCACGCGGTAGGCGATGGCACGATCGTTGAACAGGGAGGCGAACACCTCCTTGGCGGCACGGATCACGTTGTCCACGCCACGGATGTTCAGGAAGGTTTCCTGCTGGCCGGCAAAGGATGCGTCGGGCAGGTCCTCGGCGGTGGCGGAGGAACGCACGGCCACGGCCATGTTGTGATTGTCGCCAGCCATGGCGGCGAAGGCGGTGCGGATTTCCGCATCCAGGCGGGTCGGGAACTCGGCATCCATTACCCACTGGCGAATCTGCGCACCGGTCTTGGCGAGGGCGTTGACGTCATCCACGTCCAGGGCGTCGAGGGCCGCATGGATGCGATCGTTCAGGCCGCTCTGCTCGAGGAAGTCACGGTAGGCCTGGGCAGTAGTGGCGAAACCACCGGGAACGGAAACACCGGCACCAGCCAGATTGCTGATCATCTCGCCCAGGGATGCGTTCTTGCCCCCCACATGCTCAACATCGTGAACGCCGAGCTTATCGAGGGAAACTACGTACTCTACCAAGGTGATCTCTCCACTATTTGTTGGAAAAGCTCATGCGGAACAGCTCCGCAGCGTTCTGGCGCTGGTCCAGAAAAATACGTCACAATGCCGACCGGCTCGGGCCTGGCGAAAAACGCGGCCTATCATAGCCAAGAATCGTTCCCGACTTAAGGCCTTTGGCGCAAATGAAACGAACCGCTTTCTTCATCTCCGACGGTACCGGTATCACTGCGGAAACCCTTGGCCAGAGCCTCCTGGCGCAGTTCGAAACCATCACCTTCAACAAGATCACGCGGCCCTATATCGACAGCGTTGAAAAAGCGCGCGCCATGGTACAGCAAATCAACAAGGCTGCGGATGTAGACGGTGCCCGTCCGATCATCTTCGACACTATCGTAAACCAGGAAATCCGCGACATCCTGGCCACTTCCAACGGCTTCATGATCGACATCTTCTCGACCTTCCTTTCGCCGCTGGAACAGGAACTTACCTCACATTCGTCCTACTCGGTCGGCAAATCCCACTCCATCGGTCACCACTCCAATTATATGGAGCGGATCGAAGCTGTGAACTTCGCCCTGGACAATGACGATGGCGCCCGCACTCATTACTACGACAAGGCCGACCTGATCCTCGTCGGGGTATCCCGCTGCGGCAAGACGCCGACCTGCCTTTATATGGCAATGCAATACGGAATTCGTGCCGCAAATTATCCGCTTACCGAAGAGGACATGGAGCGACTGCAGCTCCCTGCCGCCCTGAAGAAGTACAAGGACAAGCTTTTCGGCCTGACCATCGACCCCGACCGCCTTACCGCCATCCGCAACGAGCGCAAGCCGAACAGCCGCTATGCCAGCTTCGCCCAGTGCGAGTTCGAGGTGCGCGAGGTGGAGAATCTCTTCCGCCGCGAGAACATCACCTTCATCAACTCCACGCATTTCTCGGTAGAAGAGATTTCCGCCAAGATCCTGGTGGAGAAAGGTGTCGAACGACGCCTCAAGTAAGCCGATCCCGGAAGAAAAGCCCGCTTCGGCGGGCTTTTTCACGACTGCCGCTTTAGAAGGAATCGCCAGGTACTCGTACCCATCCTTCCATTAGCACGCGGGCGCTACGACTCATGATGGCCTTGGTGACTTGCCACTGACCATCTACCTGGCAGGCCTCGGCACCAACTCGCAGAGTGCCCGACGGATGCCCGAAACGCACCGCATTGCGCTCGCCGCCACCGGCCGCGAGGTTCACCAGGGTACCGGGGATCGCAGCAGCGGTCCCGATAGCTACCGCTGCGGTACCCATCATGGCGTGATGCAGCTTGCCCATGGACAGTGCGCGCACCAGCAGGTCGACGTCGCCAGCCTTCACTTCCTTGCGACTGGAAGACAGGTAATCCCTGGGCGGTGCAACAAAGGCGATCTTCGGCGTGTGCTGCCGGGTCGCAGCCTCCTCCGCACTCTTGATCAGCCCCATGCGCAAAGCCCCGGCAATCCGGATCGCCTCGAACCGAGCCAGTGCCTCAGGATTACCGTTGATGTCTTCGCGCAACTCCGTGCCGCTGTAGCCGATGGCCTCGGCATTGACGAACACCGTAGGGATACCCGCAGTAATCATGGTCGCCTTGAGGGTACCGATACCCGGCACCTCCAGGTCGTCCACCAGGTTTCCGGTCGGGAACATGGAACCACCCTCCTCGCCGTCGTCGGACGGATCGAGGAATTCCAGCACGATTTCCGCCGCGGGGAAGGTCACACCGTCGAGCTCGAAGTCGCCGGTTTCCTGGATTTGGCCATTGGTGACCGGAACATGGGCAATGATGGTTTTCTGGATATTGGCCTGCCAGATGCGCACCACGCAGGTGCCGTTGTCAGGTATCCGCGCCGGATCCACCAGCCCTGCATGCAGCGCGAAGGCTCCGGCGGCGGTAGAGAGGTTGCCGCAGTTGCCGCTCCAGTCGACGAAGGCCTTGTCGATGGAGACCTGCCCGTAGAGATAGTCCACGTCGTGATCCGGCTGGCTGCTCTTCGACAGGATCACACACTTGCTGGTGCTGGAGGTGGCCCCACCCATCCCGTCGATATGAGCGGAGTAAGGATCAGGGCTGCCGATGACGCGCATGAACAGCGCATCGCGCGCCGCGCCCGGCACCTGGCAGCGCTCGGGCAGGTCCTGCAGGCGGAAGAACACACCCTTGCTGGTGCCACCGCGAATGTAGGTGGCGGGGATTTTCACTTGAGGTACGTGGGCCATTCTCATGTCCTGTAGGTACGGTAGGAGCGGGCTAGCCCGCGAATAACCCCCCGCACTGGGAGCCATTCGCGAGCAAGCTCGCGCCTACAGATGGGCTAGCCGACAGCTTTCTGCGACGAGGACTCAAGGAAGTCCTGGGCGAAGCGCTGCAGTACACCACCAGCCTCGTAGATCGACACCTCTTCGGCGGTATCCAGGCGACAAGTCACAGGGACCTTGATGGATTCGCCATTGGTACGGCGGATGACCAGGGTCAGGTCGGCACGCGGCTTGCGCTCACCGATCACGTCAAAGGTCTCGGTGCCGTCGATGCCGAGGGTCTTGCGGGTGGCACCCGGCTTGAACTCCAGCGGCAGCACGCCCATGCCGATCAGGTTGGTGCGGTGGATACGCTCGAAGCCTTCGGCCACGATCGCCTCGACACCCGCCAGGCGCACGCCCTTGGCTGCCCAGTCACGGGAAGAGCCCTGGCCGTAGTCGGCGCCGGCAATGATGATCAGCGGCTGCTTGCGATCCATGTAGGTCTCGATGGCTTCCCACATGCGCATGACCTTGCCTTCCGGTTCAACGCGGGCCAGGGAGCCCTTCTTCACCTCACCATCCACCACGGCCATTTCGTTCACCAGCTGCGGGTTGGCGAAGGTGGCGCGTTGCGCGGTGAGGTGATCGCCACGGTGAGTGGCGTAGGAGTTGAAGTCCTCTTCCGGCAGCCCCATTTTCGCCAGGTACTCGCCAGCCGCCGAGTTGGCGAGGATGGCATTGGACGGCGACAGGTGGTCAGTGGTGATGTTGTCCGGCAGTACAGCCAAGGGGCGCATGCCCTTAAGGGTGCGTTCACCGGCCAGAGCGCCTTCCCAGTACGGCGGACGGCGGATGTAGGTACTCATCGGACGCCAGTCGTACAACGGACTTTCGGCTTCCTTCACGGTGCCGAGGTCGAACATCGGGATGTAGATCTGCTTGAACTGCTCGGGCTTCACCGAGGCAGCGACGATGGCGTCGATCTCTTCGTCGCTCGGCCATAGGTCCTTCAGGGTGACAGGGTTGCCAGCCTGGTCATGGCCCAGCACATCCTGTTCGATGTCGAAACGCACGGTGCCGGCGATCGCGTAGGCCACCACCAGCGGCGGCGAAGCCAGGAAAGCCTGCTTGGCATAGGGGTGGATACGTCCGTCGAAGTTACGGTTGCCGGACAGCACGGCCGTGGCATAAAGGTCACGGTCGATGATTTCCTGCTGGATCACCGGATCCAGCGCACCGGACATGCCGTTGCAGGTAGTGCAGGCGTAGGCGACGATGCCGAAGCCGAGCTTCTCCAGTTCCGGCAGTAGACCGGATTCCTCCAGGTACAGCTTGGCGACCTTCGAGCCCGGCGCGAAGGACGTCTTCACCCAAGGCTTGCTCACCAGCCCGAGGTCGTTGGCCTTCTTCGCCAGCAGGCCGGCGGCCACGACGTTGCGCGGGTTGGAGGTATTGGTGCAGCTGGTAATGGCAGCGATGATCACCGCGCCATCCGGCATCAGGCCATCGGCTTCCTCAGCCTTGCCGGCCTCCAGCTTCGCTTCGTCGGCGATGCCGCGCTCGGCGAGCGCGGAAGTCGGCAGGCGACGATGGGGGTTGGAAGGACCCGCCATGTTGCGCACCACGCTGGACAGGTCGAACTGCAGCACGCGCTCATACTCGGCGGTGACCAGTGCGTCGGCCCACAGACCCGTGGTCCGGGCGTAGTTCTCCACCAGCTCCACCTGCTCCGGCTCGCGACCGGTCAGCTTGAGGTAGTCGATAGTCTGCTGGTCGATGTAGAACATCGCCGCAGTGGCGCCGTACTCCGGGCACATGTTGGAGATGGTGGCGCGATCACCGATGGACAGGCTGTCAGCACCCTCGCCGAAGAACTCGACATAGGCGCCCACCACCTTCTCCTTGCGCAGGAACTCGGTCAGAGCCAGGACGATATCGGTGGCAGTGATGCCGGGCTGGCGCTTGCCGGTCAGCTTGACGCCGACGATGTCGGGCAGGCGCATCATAGACGCTCGGCCGAGCATCACGGTTTCCGCTTCCAGGCCGCCGACGCCGACGGCGATCACACCCAGAGCGTCCACATGCGGGGTGTGGCTGTCAGTGCCAACGCAGGTGTCCGGGAAGGCAACGCCACCTCGCGCCTGGATCACCGGGCTCATCTTCTCCAGGTTGATCTGGTGCATGATGCCGTTGCCGGCCGGGATCACGTCGACGTTCTTGAACGCGGTCTTGGTCCACTCGATGAAGTGGAAACGGTCCTCGTTGCGGCGCTCTTCGACGGCACGGTTCTTCTCGAAGGCGTCCGGATCGGAACCGCCGAACTCCACGGCCAGCGAGTGATCGACGATCAGTTGGGTCGGCACTACTGGGTTGACCTTGGACGGATCACCTCCCTGCTCGGCAATCGCATCGCGCAGGCCGGCCAGATCCACCAGGGCGGTCTGCCCGAGGATGTCATGGCAGACCACGCGGGCCGGGTACCAGGGGAAGTCGAGGTCACGCTTGCGTTCGATCAGCTGCTTGAGCGAATCGGTCAGCATGGCCGGATCGCAGCGGCGCACCAACTGCTCGGCCAACACGCGGGAGGTGTATGGCAGCGTGGCGTAGGCACCGGGGGCGATGGCATCCACCGCCTCGCGGGTGTCGAAGTAGTCGAGCGCCGTACCGGGCAGGCTCTTACGGTATTGGCTGTTCATCACTTACGGTCCTTGAGGGGCACGAACTTCAGGTCTTCCGGGCCGACATAGTTGGCGCTCGGGCGGATGATCTTGCCGTCGATGCGCTGCTCGATGACGTGGGACGACCAGCCCGAGGTACGGGCGATGACGAACAGCGGAGTGAACATGGCGGTGGGCACGCCCATCATGTGGTAGCTGACGGCGCTGAACCAGTCGAGGTTGGGGAACATCTTCTTGATTTCCCACATGGTCGATTCCAGACGCTCGGCGATGTCGAACATCTTGGTGTTGCTCTGCTCGGCGGAGAGCTCGCGAGCCACTTCCTTGATCACCTTGTTGCGCGGATCGGACACGGTGTAGACAGGGTGGCCGAAACCGATCACCACTTCCTTCTTCTCGACGCGGGCGCGGATGTCGGCTTCCGCCTCATCCGGGTTGTCGTAGCGTTTCTGGATCTCGAAGGCCACCTCGTTGGCACCGCCATGCTTCGGCCCACGCAGCGCACCGATGGCGCCGGTGATGCAGGAGAACATGTCGGAGCCGGTGCCGGCGATCACGCGAGAAGTGAAAGTGGAGGCGTTGAACTCGTGCTCGGCGTAGAGAATCAGCGAGGTGTGCATCGCACGGACCCAGGAGGCGCGCGGCTTCTCGCCATGCAGCAGGTGCAGGAAGTGACCGCCGATGGAGTCGTCATCGGTCTCGACGTCGATGCGCTTGCCGTTGTGGCTGAAGTGATACCAGTAGAGCAGCGCGGAGCCCAGGCAGGCCATCAGCTTGTCAGCGATGTCACGAGCGCCCGGATGGTTGTGATCGTCCTTCTCCGGGGACAGGCAACCCAGCACGGAGACGGCGGTACGCATCACATCCATCGGATGGGCGGACGGCGGCAACTGCTCAAGGGCAGCCTTGACACCGGCCGGCAGGCCGCGGAGAGCTTTCAACTTGGCCTTGTAGCCGGCCAGCTCAGCAACGTTCGGCAGCTTGCCGTGAACCAGCAGGTGAGCGATTTCCTCGAACTCACAAGCGTTGGCGAAATCGAGAATGTCGTAGCCACGGTAGTGCAGGTCATTACCGGTACGGCCAACGGTGCACAGGGCAGTGTTGCCAGCGGCGGTGCCACTCAGGGCCACGGACTTCTTCGGTTTGAAGGCAGTAGTGGTTTCGGAAGCGCTCATCGCGTGATTCTCCTCATTTCAATCCGGTTGCTTGAGTCTTGTTATTCCGCAGGCCGCCCCGCCAACCGGGGCGCCCCACTTCCGGTTACTTCTTGGCAGCAAACAGCGCATCGAGCTTCTGCTCGAAGGCGTGGTAGCCGATGCGGTCATACAGCTCGGCACGAGTCTGCATCAGGTCGATGACTTCTTTCTGATGGCCGTCGCGACGAATCGCGGTGTAGACAGCTTCGGCTGCCTTGTTGGCCGCACGGAAAGCCGACAGCGGGTAGAGCTGGATGGCGACGCCGACCGAAGCCAGCTCGTCGCGCGAGAACAGCGGGGTTGCGCCAAACTCGGTGATGTTGGCCAGCACCGGCACGCCCAACGCATCGACGAAGCGCTTGTAGGTCGGCAAATCGTAGGCCGCTTCGGCGAAGATGGCGTCGGCACCCGCTTCCACATAGCGCAGGCAGCGCTCGATGGCGGCATCCACGCCCTCGGCCTGAATGGCGTCAGTACGGGCAATAAGGAAGAAGTTCGGGTCGGTCTTGGCATCAGCAGCGGCCTTGACACGATCGGCCATCTCTTCGGTTGAAACGATCTCCTTGCCCGGACGGTGACCGCAGCGCTTGGCGCCAACCTGGTCTTCGATGTGAGCGGCAGCCGCGCCAGCCTTGATCAGGTTCTTGATGGTGCGCTCGATGTTGAACGCGCTGGGACCGAAGCCGGTGTCGATATCCACGAGCAGCGGCAGGTCGCAGACGTCGGTGATGCGGCGTACATCGGTGAGCACGTCATCCAGGGTGTTGATGCCCAGGTCCGGCAGACCCAGCGAACCGGCAGCGACGCCGCCGCCAGACAGGTAGATGGCCTTGAAGCCGGCACGCTTGGCAAGCAGCGCATGGTTGGCGTTGATGGCGCCGATGACCTGCAGCGGATGTTCCTCGGCAATGGCGTCGCGGAAGCGCTGGCCGGCGGTTTTCTGACTCATGACTCACCTCGTGTTTTGGACGGGTTGGCGAGCGCTTCCTTGTAGTGGCGCTCGATGTTGCGCTTGGAGGCACCGATGTGACGGCGCATCAGCAGCTCGGCCAGCTCGCCGTCACGATCGGCGATGGCATCGAGAATGCGGTGGTGCTCGTTGAAGGCCTGGCGTGGTCGGTTCGGCACGGAAGAAAACTGTAGGCGGTACATGCGCACGAGCTGATAAAGCTCGCCGCAGAGCATCTTGGTCAGGGTCTGGTTGCCGCTGCCCTGGATGATCCGGTAGTGGAAGTCGAAGTCGCCTTCCTGCTGGTAGTAGCCGCGTCCGGCCTGGAAGGCCTCGTCACGCTCGTGGGTATCCAGCACCCGGCGCAGCTCGTCGATCTCGGCCTGGCTCATGCGCTCTGCGGCCAGGCGGCAGGCCATGCCTTCGAGGGACTCGCGAATCTCGTACAGCTCGATCAGCTCGGCGTGACCGAGGGACACCACTCGCGCACCGACGTGGGGCACGCGCACCAGAAGGCGCTGACCCTCCAGGCGATGGATCGCCTCGCGCAGCGGCCCACGGCTGATTCCGTAGGTCCGCGCCAACTCGGGTTCGGAGATCTTGCTGCCCGGAGCGATCTCGCCACGCACGATGGCTGTCTGGATGCGCCGGAAGACGCTCTCGGAGAGGGTTTCCGAGTCCAGCTGTTCAGTAACGGGGGCTTCAGGGGTGTCCAGCATGATTGTCGACACATTGTTGTTTGGTTGAGCAAAACTACTGCCATCAACCCCACCATGTCAAACAATCACCGACCAATTGTCGACAATCCATCTAATAGCTGAAAAACCGGGTACGGCATCACGCTCGTGCGCCCGAAGCCATAAGCGTCTGTCGCGCCGGAAAATCCGCGTGTTAGAATGCGCGCCGCCAGCGCCAGTCTGGGCGCCAATGACTTGCCTGCTAGACTCCCAGACCAGGCGCCGCCGCCAAGATGGCCGTGGGCCGGGCTCCTGGACCGATGACCGCGTTACGCTCAAAGGACTTATGACACTCAAGCCCTTCGCCCCGTTTGCCTGCCTGCTCGCCCTCCCCGGACTTGGCTTCGCCAACGAGAAGACCGTTTACGGCCTCAATGAATACGCCAAGCTGAAGGATCTCGACCTGGAGGTCGCCGCCAAGCTCGATACCGGTGCCAAGACCGCGTCCCTCAGTGCGCGGGATATCAAGCGCTTCAAGAAGGACGGCGAGACCTGGGTGCGCTTCTACCTGGCCATCGATGATGCCCACGAACATCCGATCGAGCGCCCCCTGGCCCGAATCAGCAAGATCAAGCGCCGTGCCGGGGACTTCAACCCCGACGAAGGCAAGACCTACACCGCACGCCCGGTCATCGAACTGGAGGTGTGCATGGGCAAGGCCCTGCGGCAGATCGAAGTGAACCTCACCGACCGTAGTGCTTTCCAATACCCGCTTCTGATCGGTTCCGAGGCGCTCAAGCGCTTCGATGCACTGGTCGACCCGAGCCTTAAATACGCTGCCGGCAAACCCGGTTGTGCCACCGACGCAAACTCTGACGAGTAACCCACATGCGCTCTCTTACCCTGCATCTGAAAGTCCTGATCACCCTGTTGGTGAGCCTGGGCGTTCTGATAACGGCCTACCAGATATTCATCCAGGGCATTCCGATCACCGAGGATGCGACCGACGATCTCTGGAACATCGACGCCAAGGTCGAGTTCCAGGCAAACCCGCGCGATCCGGTGAAGGTCCAGATGTTCGTTCCGCCGCTGAACCGGGACTACGTCAGCCTCAACGAGAGCTTCATCTCCAACAACTATGGGGTGAGCATCAATCGCGCTGACGGCAACCGAAAGGTGACCTGGTCGGCGCGTCGCGCCAGTGGCAACCAGACCCTTTATTACCGCCTGGTACTGACCAAGCGCTATAGCGGCGAGAAGCCCAAGGACAAGGGGCCGATCTTCCGCGACAGCATTCCGGTGGAAGGTCCCGAGAAGATCGCCGCCGAAGCCCTGCTGGCTCCCATCCGCCAGCACTCGGCTGACGTCGAGACCTTCATCAGCGAGACCATCAAGCGGGTCAACAACCTGAACGATGACAACGTCAAGCTGCTGCTGGCCGGCGACACCGGCACCCCGAACAAGGCCAAGGCCATCGAGCTGCTGCTGTCTATTGCTCATGTGCCGATGGAGCGCGTCCACACCATCCGCCTGATGAGCGAACAAGCACAGAGCCCCGAGCTCTGGCTGCGCAGCTTCAACGGCGAGAACTGGCTGTACTTCAACCCGGACACCGGCGAGCAGGGCCTGCCCAGCGACCGCCTGATCTGGTGGACCGGTGATGACAATCTGATCACTGTCGATGGTGGCAAGAAGGTCCAGGTGACCTTCAGCATGAACAACAGCGAGATGAACGCCATCCGCCTGGCCAAGCTGACCGACGAGAACACCGACGCCGATTTCCTCGAGTACTCGCTCTACGGCCTGCCGCTGCAGACCCAGCAGACCTACCAGATCATGATCATGATCCCGATTGGCGTGCTGGTGATCCTGATCCTGCGCAACCTCGGCGGCCTGCAGACCCTGGGTACCTTCACCCCGGTGCTGATCGCCCTCGCCTTCCGCGAAACCCAGCTGGGCTTCGGAATCGTGCTCTTCACCATCATAACGGCGCTTGGCCTGTCGCTACGTTCCTATCTCGAACACCTGAAGCTGCAGATGCTGCCGCGACTATCGGTGGTGCTGACATTCGTGGTGGTGCTGATCGCAGTCATCAGCCTGCTGAGCCACAAGCTCGGCCTGGAACGCGGCCTGTCCGTCGCCCTGTTCCCGATGGTGATCCTGACCATGACCATCGAACGCCTGTCCATCACCTGGGAAGAGCGCGGCGGCGGCCATGCCTTCAAAGTGGCCATTGGCACCCTGGTAGCGGCCACCCTGGCGCACCTGCTGATGACCGTGCCGGAGCTGACCTACTTCATCTTCACCTTCCCGGCAGTGCTGCTGATCATGGTGGGCTTCATGCTGGCGATGGGTCGCTACCGCGGCTACCGCCTGACCGAACTCTTCCGCTTCAAAGCCTTCCTGAAGGACTGAGCCATGTTCGGCCTGATCAAGACGTGGAAAGCCCTAGAAGCCAAAGGCATCATGGGTATCAATCGGCGAAACGCGGACTACGTGCTGAAGTACAACAAACGGCACCTGTACCCGATCGTCGACGACAAGATCATCACCAAGCAGCGCGCCATCGAAGCGGGGATTCACGTACCCGAGATGTACGGCGTCATCTCCACCGAGAAGGAAATCGAGAAGCTCAACGAGATCATCGGCGAGCGCAACGACTTCGTGATCAAGCCGGCGCAGGGTGCCGGCGGCGATGGCATCCTGGTAATCGCCGACCGCTTCGAAGGCCGCTACAAGACGGTCTCTGGCAAGATCATCAGCCACGAGGAAATCGAGCATCAGATCTCCTCGATTCTTACCGGTCTCTACTCCCTCGGCGGGCACCGTGACCGCGCGCTGATCGAGTACCGTGTGACGCCTGACCAGATCTTCAAGAGCATCAGCTACGAAGGCGTGCCGGACATCCGCATCATCGTGCTGATGGGTTACCCGGTAATGGCCATGCTGCGCTTGCCGACCCGGCAGTCAAACGGCAAGGCCAACCTCCACCAGGGCGCCATCGGCGTTGGCGTGGATCTGGCTACCGGGGTCACCCTGCGCGGCACCTGGCTGAACAACAAGATCGCCAAGCACCCGGACACCACCAACGCGGTTGATGGCGTGCAGCTGCCCAACTGGGACGGCTTCATGAAACTGGCGGCTGGTTGCTACGAGCTGTGCGGCCTGGGCTACATCGGTGTCGACATGGTGCTGGACCAAGACAAGGGGCCGTTGATCCTCGAGCTCAACGCTCGTCCCGGCCTTAACATCCAGATCGCCAACGACTGCGGCCTGACCCATCGCGCACACGCCGTCGAGGCACGCCTCGAAGAGCTTAAAGCCAAGGGCATCCAGGAAACCCCGGACGAACGCGTACGGTTTTCCCAGGAACTCTTCGGCCACGTGCGACCGACGGAGATCTGATTCATCGCTTCAAGGAATAAGCCCGGCCACACGCCGGGCTTTTTCTTTTCCGGAACTCCGGAAGAGAACCAGAGTGAGAGAATCCCGCTCTCCCATTGTTCATCCACGAAAAAAGGGGCCTTCTGGCCCCTTCTTCATTTACCCCGACAACCTCAGTCGTTGCTCGGCTTGTTCACCGCGTGCAGGACGTACTGTGGCAGGGCGAACGCGCCAACATGAATTTCCGGGTTGTAGTAACGGGTCACGATACCGCTGCCGGCGTAACGCTGGCGCAGGGTTTCCACCGGGAGCTTGCGCAGTTCGGCGTCGGTAGCCCCCCAGGCGAAGGTCATGGCGCCGCCGATGTAGGTCGGCACGGCCGCCTGGTAGAAGTGCCAGTCGGCGAAGAGACTGTCCATGCGGCTCGCAGTGGTCTGCACCTCACTGAGCTGCATGAAGGGGGTGCCATTCTGGGTGACCAGCACGCCGCCGTCGTTCAGGCAGCGGCGGCAGGCCTGGTAGAAGTTCTCGGAGAACAGCACCTCGCCCGGACCGATGGGATCGGTGGAGTCAGAGATGATGACGTCGAACTTCTCCTGAGTGGTGGCGACGAAGCGCATGCCGTCGTCGATCACCAGGTTCAGGCGCGGATCTTCATAGGCGCCTTTGGAATGATTCGGCAGGAACTCCTTGCACATTTCGACCACGGTGCCGTCGATCTCGACCATGGTGATGCGCTCGATGTCGCGATGCTTGCTCACTTCGCGCAACATGCCGCCGTCGCCGCCACCGATGATCAGGACGCTCTTCACCGCGCCATGGGCGAGGATAGGCACGTGGGTGAGCATCTCGTGATAGATGAACTCATCCGCCTCGGTGGTCTGGATCACACCGTCGAGGGCCATGACACGACCCATGCGCGAGTTCTCGAAGATCACCAGGTGCTGGTGCTCGGTGCGCACTTCGTGCAGCAGCTTGTCCATGCGGAAGCGCTGGCCGTAACCGTCGTAGAGAGTTTCCTGATAATCGCTCATGGGTTGTTTCCCCTGCTGGCTGTATTAGCGGACGGTGCCACCGCCCCATGAAAAGGCGCGCATTCTACTGTGGCTTCGATGTCAGGTCGAACCGCGACTGGGGAATTTGAAAGTCAGTTTTGCAGAGACGGCGCAGCGCCAAGAGAATATCGTCGCACCATGACCGCTAACGCTCCCTTTTCCGATTCCCACGAGCCCACCAAGTCCATGCGCCTTGACTATTTCGAGCCCTGGAGCTGGAAGCAGTTCCAGCAACATTTCGCCCTGCGGCGGCTGCCTGGTGTCGAGCATCTGACCGCCGACAGTTACTGCCGCAGCTTCCGACTGGGCGAGCGCAGCGGCTGGTTTCGCTTGCGCCCGCTGCCCGGCGCCCTGGAACTGGAGCTGAGCCCATCGGCCCGAGACCTTGCCCCCCAAGTGGCGCCGCGCATCCGCCAGATGTTCGACCTGGACAGCGATCCGGCGGCCATCGCTCATCACCTGGGCCGCGATCCTCTGCTACAGGGACTGCTGGCTCGTTATCCGGGCCTGCGCCTGCCTGTCGCCTTCGACCCATTCGAGCAGGGCGTGCGCACCATCATCGGCCAGCAAGTCACCGTGAAGGCAGCGGTGACCATTGCCGGACGCCTGGTGGAGCGTCTTGGCGAGCCGTTGGCGGATGCCGAACTCGACGGGCCGCAGCGGCTCTTCCCTTCTGCACAAGCCATCGCCGACGATCCGCTGCCCGGCATCGGCATGCCCGGCAAACGTGTCGACACATTGCGCCGCTTCGCCTTTGCGGTGGCCGACGGCAGCCTGGAACTGAGCCTGGCCGCCGGCGTCGAAGCCCTGGTCGAACGCCTTTGCGCCCTGCCCGGCATCGGTCGCTGGACGGCCGAGTACATCGCCCTGCGCGCCTTTGGCCAGCCAGACGCCTTCCCCACCGCCGACCTGGGCCTGCTCAAGTCGCCGCTCTGGGGCCCTGGCGGCATCAGCGCGAAGGAACTGGCCAGACGCGCTGAACAGTGGCGCCCCTGGCGGGCCTACGCAGCCGTCTATCTCTGGCAGAGCTACGCCGAGGAGCAATGAAAATGTACTTCCGCTACCACGAAAGCCCCACCGGCCCACTGCTGCTGGCGGGCGACGAGTCCGGCCTGCAGATGCTCTACATGGACAACGAGGGACGCGGCTACCCGGACGAACGCTGGGAAGCTGCCGGCCGACGGCTGGATGACCCTTGCCGTCAACTCGACCGCTACTTCGGCGGCCGCCTGAAGCGCTTCGACCTGCTTCTCGCGCCACGGGGTACGCCTTTCCAGCAGCGGGTCTGGCAGGCGCTCCTGCAAATTCCCTACGGTCACACCACCTGCTACAGCGAGCTGGCGGAACGCATCGGCAATCCCAAAGCAGTGCGGGCTGTAGGTACGGCCAACGGCGCCAACCCCATTTCCATCATCATTCCCTGCCATCGGGTAATCGGCCGCGACGGCAGCCTGACCGGATACGCCGGCGGCCTGCCGCGCAAGGCGCTGCTACTGAAGCTTGAAGGTGTGAAGCTGCAGCCTGAACAGGACCAATTGCTGCTGATCTAGCCCAGAGACTGGGTTTCGGTCCGATCTCAGGGCTGGCGGACACGCGCCAATACCTTGGGCGGATCGGCCAGCGGCAGCTCGATGATCAGCCCTTCCCCGCTCTTCGGCTCAACCCCGGTCAGTGCCTTGATGTTCACCTGATGACTGACCATCACCACCGGCCGGTCCTTGGGCACCTTTTCGATGGCCTTGCGCATCTCCACCGTTTGCGCGGCCTGGCTGTCCGGGTCACTGAAGAAGGAATCCAGTGCCGGCAGGGTCTCGACGGCCCCCAACCCCATCTCCTGCGCGGTGTCCTGGGCACGGCACCAGGTGCTGGTATAGAGGCGCGGTTGCTCGACCTTACGACGCACCAGGAGCTTGCCCCAGCGCCGCGCTTCCTGGCGCCCCTTGTCACTGAGGTTGCGCTGGGTACTGCAATCCCCCAGCCGAAAGCCTTCCGGGTCACCGGTACCGGGGGCGGTCGTGTGGCGCAGCAGGAGAAAGGCCTTGCCCTCGCGGAGCGCCTGCCAGGCCGACTTCTGGTCGGCTGCCGCCGGCAATGCCAGCAGCGCAATCATCATCAGGACGAGTAGGCGGGTCATTGCCGGGCCGCCGGTTGCAACGTCCGGCCGCGGGTTGCCCTGTACAGGCCCGGGACGGGGCTAGCCGTAACGATGCAAAGGCAGGAACCCATGGGGGGACGCTCCCAGGTGGATGCAGTCCCCCCAAGGATAGATCGGCCGGCAGAAGCCTTCCTCGCGCTCTGTCAGACGATTTCAGTCAGTGTCAGAAACGCGCCAGATCGATCACCGCGAAACTCGCCACGGTTTCGTGTCCCTCCAGCACACCGCCGTCGCGCGCCAGGCCGATGGTCTGCATACCGGCCTCGCGCGCGGCATCCAATTCCTGAACCACATCGGAGAGGAAGAGGATCTCCTCGCCAGGCAGCCCGATGGACTCAGCGATGCGCTCATAGGACGCTGCCTCGCGCTTGGGTCCGGAGGTCGTATCGAAGTAGCCGGAGAAATGAGGGGTCAGGTCACCCGCTTCGGAGCAGCCGAAAATCAGTTTCTGGGCCTGGATGGAACCGGAGGAATAGACGTAAAGCGCATAGCCTTGCTGTTTCCAGCGGGCCAGCGCTTCCACCGCATCCGGGTAGACATGTCCCTTGAGCTGGCCGGCGCGATAACCCTGCTCCCAGACCATGCCCTGTAGCGCCTTGAGCGGCGTGACTTTGCGATCCTCGGCAATCCAGCCGAGGAGAATTTCCACGACTCGCCCCAGGCTGGCCCCGGCTTCACCGCTTTCCAGGCGTACGGCCTCGACCTGCTGCGCCACCGCCGGTTCATCGGCATGGGTCAGGACGAATTCCGGCAGATGGCTGGCAGCGAAGGGAAACAGCACGTCATAAACGAAGCTCACCGCGCTGGTAGTACCTTCGATATCAGTGAGAATGGCCTTGATGGACATGGGGACTCCAGGTGAATCGGATGTTGCCGTCGTAGGAACCAACTTGCTGGCGAAATCACAAAGCGTCGCGAGCAAGTTCGTTCCTACAGAGGCCGGGATCAGTCTTCCAGCTGCGGGAAGCGCTTGGCGATCTCGTCGCCGGTGAACTTGGCGACCCAGCCTTCCGGGTTGTTGAACAGGCGGATAGCGACGAAATGCGGATGCTCGCCCATGTCGAACCAGTGGCGAGTGCCCGCTGGCACGGAGATCAGGTCATTCTTCTCGCAGAGCACGGCATAGACATAGTCGTCGATGTGCAGGGTGAACAGGCCGCGTCCGGCGACGAAGAAACGCACTTCGTCTTCGCCATGGCGATGCTCGTCGAGGAACTTGGCACGCAGTTCGTCTTTCTGCGGGTGGTCGCGGGTCAAGCTGACGACGTCGACAGTCACGTAGCCCTGCTCTTGCATCAACCGGTCGATCTGCGGGCGATAGGCCGCGATCACCTCCTCCTGGCTGGCACCCGGGGCGATGGGGGCGGACGCCTCCCAGCGCTCGAAGCGCACACCGACGGACGCGAGAGTGGAGGCGATGTCATCCAGGTGGGTCAGGACCTTGTTCGGCAGGTCGGGGCTGGATTCGTGGTAAACGGTCAGGCTGCTCATCTGGGTACTCCTTGCGGGCGTCCTCCCGGCTCTCTGGCGGGTCGGTCGGCACCGTTGTCAGTCAGGCATCTTCGTGTGAAGGAAGCTTCAGCGCCGGGTGATCGAAAGCGTCTTCAGCTCGCACTCGAAGAGGAATTCGAATGCTTCGATCTGGCGCAGGGCGTCGCTCATGCGCGACCCCCAAGTATAGAGGCCGTGACCACGGATCAGATAACCGACGCAGTCCGGGTGCTCGTCCAGCCACGGTTGCACCTTGGTGGCCAGGCGAGCGATGTCCTGGTCGTTGTCGAAGATCGGCACCAGCACCTGGGACTCATGGGTGCTGATGCCACTGAAGGCCTTCTGCAGCTCGTAGTCGGCGAATACCAGCGAATCAGCCAGGGTCAGACGCGACAGTACGGTGGCATTCACCGAGTGTGTGTGCAGCACCGCACCGATTTCCGGCTTCCAGCGGTAGAGCTGGGTGTGCAGCAGGGTTTCCGCCGACGGCTTCTTGCCCGGCTCCAGGCTTTTGCCATCCATATCGGTGGCCAGCACATCATCCGGGCCGAGCTCGCCCTTGTGCTTGCCAGAGACGGTCAACAGCGCCTCGGTGGCGGACAGTCTTGCCGAGTAGTTGCTGCTGGTGGCCGGTGACCATCCACGACCGTAAAGGAAGCGGCCGGCGTCGATGATTTCCTGGGCGAGTTGTTGGCGATTCATGCCCGCTCCTCTTGCAATTGGGTGGCAATGATAACGGCTGCGGCAAGCGCCGCGAGACTGGCGATGGCGTATGTCCAGACTGGCCCCAGGCTGCTCCAGCTGTAGCCCGAGTAAAGCGCCCCCAGCGCTCCGCCAGTACCGGCAAGTGCAGCGTAGAGCGCCTGGCTCTGGCCCTGCTGGCGCGGACCGAAACGACGTTGCACGAAATGGATGGCGGCTGCATGAAAGCTGCCGAAAGTGGCGGCATGCAACAGCTGGGCGAACAGCAGCACCGGCAGTTGGTCGGCGAAGTTGCCGATCAGCAACCAGCGCAGGGCGGCGATCAGGACACTGGCCAGTAGCACCACACGCACGGAGTAACGCGCCAGGATCCGCGCCATCACCATGAAAAGCAGTACCTCAGCCACGACCCCCAGGGCCCAGAGCTGACCGATCAGGCTGCGCGAGTAGCCGAGCGACTCCAGATAGATCGTCTGGAAGCTGTAATAGGGGCCGTGGGACAGCTGCATCAGCCCCACGCAGGAATAGAAGGCCAATACGCCCGGCTGACGCAGCTGGGCGAGGAAACCGCCCTGCCCCGGCGCATCTGGCCGCGCCTGGGGGACCGCATTGGGTACCCAAAAGCTGCTGAGGACGATTCCACCCATGATGACAACCAGCGCCCAGGGATACAGGTCCAGGCTGAACAGCTCGAACAACGCCCCCAGGCCGATCACCGTGAGAATGAAGCCGATGGAGCCCCACAACCGCACCTGGCTGTAACGCGCAGCCTGCTCCCGGAGGTGCGCCAGGGTAATAACCTCGAACTGCGGCAGCACTGCGTGCCAGAAGAAGGCGTGCAGAGCCATGATCAATGCCAGCCAGGCATAGCTGTGACTGACGAAGATCAGCGAGAAGGTCACCAGCGTGCAGAACGCGCCGAAGCGCACGATGTCCAGGCGTCGGCCACTGCGGTCGCCCAGCCAGCCCCAGAGATTGGGCGCCACGCAGCGCATCAGCATGGGGATGGCCAGCAGCTCGCCGATGCGCTCACTGGAAAAACCCAGGTGCGCGAAGTACAGGCCGAGGAAGGGCGCCGTGGCGCCCAGCAGGGAAAAATAGAAGAGATAGAAGCTGGACAGCCGCCAATAGGGCAGCGCGTTCGCGCCGCCCGTCACAGCTGGCCGAGCACCGGGGTTTCCACCCGCACGTCGGCGTTCTGCGCGCGATGGCGCAGCAGGTGGTCCATTAGCACGATGGCCATCATGGCTTCGGCGATCGGAGTGGCACGAATGCCCACGCAAGGGTCATGACGGCCCTTGGTGATCACGTCCACCGGATTGCCATGGATGTCGATCGAGCGGCCGGGGGTCGTGATGCTGGACGTCGGCTTGAGCGCCAGGTTGGCGACGATCGGCTGGCCGGAGGAAATACCGCCGAGAATGCCGCCGGCATTGTTGCTGAGGAAACCTTCCGGGGTCAGCTCGTCGCGGTGCTCGGTGCCGCGCTGCGACACGCTGTCGAAACCGGCACCGATTTCCACGCCTTTCACCGCGTTGATGCTCATCAGCGCATGGGCCAGTTCAGCGTCCAGGCGGTCGAAGATCGGCTCGCCCAACCCCGGCGGCACGCCCTCGGCGACCACGGTGATCTTCGCTCCCACGGAATCCTGGTCGCGGCGCAGCTGGTCCATGTAGGCCTCCAGCTCAGGCACCTTGTCCGGGTCAGGGCTGAAGAAGGCGTTCTGCTCCACCGAGTCCCAGGTCTTGAAGGGAATCTCGACCGGGCCGAGCTGACTCATGTAGCCGCGCACGGTGATGCCCTGGGTGGCCAGGAACTTCTTGGCGATGGCACCAGCGGCGACGCGCATGGCGGTTTCCCGTGCCGAGGAGCGGCCGCCGCCACGGTAGTCGCGGATGCCATATTTGTGGTGGTAGGTGTAGTCGGCATGGGCCGGGCGGAACAGGTCCTTGATCGCCGAATAGTCCTTGGACTTCTGATCGGTATTGCGGATCAGCAGGCCAATAGCGCAACCGGTGGTCTTGCCTTCGAACACGCCGGAGAGGATTTCCACCTCGTCGGCTTCCTGGCGCTGGGTGGTATGGCGGCTGGTACCCGGCTTGCGGCGGTCGAGGTCACGTTGCAGGTCCTCGAGGGACAGTTCCAGCCCCGGCGGGCAGCCGTCGACTATGGCGACCAGCGCCGGACCATGGCTTTCGCCAGCGGTGGTGACGGTGAACAGCTTGCCGTAGGTGTTGCCGGACATGCACAGTGCTCCGCAGAAATGGGCCTCGATCGAAGGTCGAGCAGTATACCCGCGGCGTCCGGCCAGTTCACCCCTCGAACCTTGCGCCGCCAATCGCGTCCAACCCGCCAAATCGACAACCGACTCCGCCTAAATGCTGCGATTCTTACTGCTTCTCCTCCCCCTCCTCGCCAGCCTGGCCCAGGCCGCGCCCCAGAGCGTGCTGCAACGCCCCCTCGAACTGGACACCGGTAGCGGCATACTGCGCGGCACCCTGCTTCGCCCGAATATCGATCGCCCCGTGCCGGTGGCGTTAATCATCGCCGGCTCCGGCCCCACGGATCGCGACGGCAACAATCCGCTCGGCGGACGCAACGACAGCCTGAAGAAACTCGCTCAATTGCTGGCACGCAATGGCATTGCCAGCGTGCGCTACGACAAGCGTGGCATCGCCGGCAGCCAGGATGCCGGCATCGATGAACGCCAGCTCAGCATCGAGCTCTACGCCCAGGATGCGGCGGCTTGGGGCCAGCGCCTGAAGCGGAACCCGCACTTCTCGCAACTCATCCTCATCGGCCACAGCGAAGGCGCACTGATTGCCAGTCTCGCAGCGGAGGGTGCAGGCGCCGACGCGCTTGTCAGCATTGCTGGCAGCGCCCGCCCCATCGACCAGTTGCTGCGCGACCAGCTGCAAAGCCGCCTGCCGCCGCCCCTACTGCATCAGAGCGAAGCCCTGCTGGCCAGCTTGCGCGCTGGCCAGCAAGTGGCCGAGGTGCCGCAGTCGCTGGAGGTACTGTTCCGCCCCAGCGTGCAGCCCTACCTGATTTCCCTGTTCCGCCAGGACCCGTCCGAGGCCTTCGGTCGACTGCGGATGCCGGCGCTGATCCTGCAGGGCAGCCACGACATCCAGGTCAGCGTGAACGACGCTGAGCAGCTCAAGGCCGCACGACCTGACGCCGAGCTAGCCATCATCGAGGGCATGAACCACATGCTGCGCATAGTCCCCATGGAGATGGATCAGCAACTGGCGTCCTACGGCAACCCGAACCTGCCCCTGGCGCGAGAGCTGGGCGAACGCATCCTCGCATTCATTCAGGAGCAGTTCGACTCCAGAAACTCGAAGATCAGTCGATAAGGCGGAAGGTTCTGTAGGAAATCTCGCCTGGCAAGGGCAGTTGCGCACAGAATATGTACCCACGTACCAGATTCATCGTCACCGGCCCTTACAAGGTACCTCCCGATGACCGAAAGCACAGCCGAACAGCAGAGCGCTGAAGAAGCCGAACCCCAGCCCCATCCGTGGTCCGAGCTGGCGGCCGAACACTTCGACCTGCTGCGTCTCGCGCCCCTGCCCATCGACCGACACACCGGGTCACGCCCGCTGCGATTCGTCGAACTCGGGCGCGTGGAACGCCACAGCAAGGAACAGAGCGTGCTGCGCCTGAGCGTCGGGCTTCCCGGGCAGAAAGTGCGCAAGGAGCAGAATCTTCTGGAAGTCTGGGTGGATCACCGCAGCAAGGAGGTTCGTTTCGGACCGGACAACGGTTTGAACCTGGAGCCGCAGAACCGTGGCCTGGGGCGCTTTCTCCTGGCCCAAGGCATTGCCTGGGCCAAGCAACACTGGGCGCACTATCGAGTCGAAGGTGGCGCCCTGCCGGCCAAGGACGCCCTGGACAACGAAGCCCGCTTGCGCCGCGACCACGTGCTCAAGGCCCAAGGCTTCGGGATCGAGTACCAGGACAACTTGCAACTGAAAGCGAGCTACGGCGCCGGGCGGGTCAGTGAGCTGCACGGTGACTGGCACCGCGAGAAAGTCCAGCTGGTGGGGCTGCAGGAAGCCGCTGCCATGCTCGAACAAGCCGACCAGAACCTGCATCGGCAGGAAGTGGAGATTCGCAAACTGGAAGAGCGCATCGCCGTCTACAAGCGAGAAGACGGCGGACTGCGTTTTACCATCGCATGCCTGGTGGTCTTTGCCGTGTTCCAGGCCGGCCTGCTGATCTGGATCACCACCCACTGACCCCCAGAGTCAGGGATTCAAGCGCGCACGGAATAGCGCCTGGTGCTCCCGGCACTGGTTGGCGCTGAGCATGAATACCCCGTGACCACCGTGCTCGAAGTCCAGCCAGAGGAAATCCACCTCCGGATACAGCTCTTCGACGTGCACCTGGCTGTTACCCACTTCCACGATAAGCAGGCCTTTCTCGGTCAGGTGATCGGCGGCTTCGGCCAGCATGCGCCGCACCAGGTCCAGGCCGTCGTTGCCGCAAGCCAGGCCCAGTTCGGGCTCATGCTGATATTCGGCCGGCATGTCGGCGAAGTCCTCGGCATCAACGTAAGGCGGATTGGAAACGATCAGGTCGAAGCGCTGCCCCGGCAGCCCGTCGAAGCCATCGCCCTGCACGGTGTAGACCCTGTCTTCCAGGCTGTGGCGCTCGATGTTCAGGTTGGCCACTTCCAGCGCGTCGAAAGAAAGATCGCCCAGCACCACCTCGGCCGCGGGGAAGGCATGGGCGCAGGCTATGCCGATGCAACCCGAGCCGGTGCAGAGATCGAGCACACGTGCCGGATCCTGGGGCAACCAGGGAGCGAAATGCTGCTGGATCAGTTCAGCGATGGGGGAACGCGGTACCAGAACTCGCTCGTCGACCACGAAGGGCATGCCACAGAACCAGGCTTCACCGAGCAGGTAGGCCACCGGCACGCGCTCTTCGATACGCCGACGCAGCAGTTCACGCAGGCGCGCGCATTCGTCGTCTTCCAGGCGGCAGTCCAGGTAGCTGTCGGAAATCTCGTAAGGTAGGTGCAGAGCGCCAAGTACGAGTTGACGAGCCTCATCCCAGGCGTTGTCGGTGCCGTGACCGAAGAACAGGTTCTCAGCATGGAAACGGCTGACAGCCCAGCGGATGTAGTCACGCAGGGTGCGCAGGCGGGATTCAGACACGGCAACTACCTCAGGAAACGGGGCGCAGATTCTACCACCCCTGCCGCCCCGGGGCAGCCCGCGGCAACCGACGAACGGAAGCCCCGAACCAAGGTCCGATTCCCACCTGCACGCCACGCAGCGGCTGGTCATCATGCGCTGGCGGGGCAACTGGACCTTGGTCCATGGTTCACTTATTGCGCCGCAGGGCGGACAATAGTGGCCATGTCGTACCTGGAGATTCGCATGTCCGCCCCGAAATCCATGTTCCAGCTCAGTGGCCGCGGCTATCCGCCCGCCAACCTGAACAATGCCACCCTGGTGATCATCGACGCTCAGGAAGAGTACCGCAGTGGCGTTCTCGCCCTGCCCGGCCTGGATGCCGCCCTCAGCGAAATCGCCAGCCTCCTCGCCACCGCCCGCACTATGGGCAGCGCCATTGTCCATGTGAAGCACCTTGGTGTACCTGGCGGCATCTTCGATCCCCGCGGCGAGCGCGGCGAGCATCTGCCCGAGGTCGCGCCCCTGCCTGGCGAGATCGTCGTCGAGAAGCGCCTGCCCAATGCCTTCGCCGGCACCGACCTGCATGATCGCCTGCAGGCAATCGGCCACCTTGACCTGATCGTCTGCGGTTTCATGACCCATTCCAGCATCAGCACCACGGTCCGCGCCGCGAAGGACTATGGTTATCGCTGCACGCTGGTGAGCGCCGCCTGCGCAACCCGCGACCTGCCGACCGTCGATGGCGGCGTCATCAGCGCGGAAGACATGCACCGTGTCGAGGTGATCGCACTCGCCGACAACTTCGCCAGCGTGGTGCCGCAGGCCAAGGCGCTTATCTAAGGAAGCGTCATCACATCCCGCGACATCCGCGACGGGGTCGACCGGAACCACCGCCAGCTGGCGCCGGTCATACCCCGATCAAGCAAGAGGACGTCCGGATGAAGTTATCCGATGGTTTCGATGCCCGCCGCCTCCGCCCACGCGGTCCAGGCAGCTGGCGCTGGCGTTTTGCCGCGGCCCTGTCCGCGCTCTTCGCCGGCTTCGGCGTGATGCTGGCAATGGCCGGCACCGCTACCCTCCTTGGCCGCGCTCCTGCCCTCGGCCCCCTCAACGAAAGCACGGGCGCGGCCATCGTGCTGCTGCTCTTCGGCCTGCTCTTCCTCTGGATCGGCGTACTTGCCTGGCGCCTCTGCCGGCGGCGTTCGCGGCGTCGCGCCGGCCTCAGCATGTCGCCCCACCTGATGAAGAAACGCGACTAAGCCTCGAGCGAGTCATTTGGGTAAACTAGCCGCCCTTCGCGGAGGCCTGAATGCAAGACGACACCCAAAAAAACGACTCCTGGAACAACGAAAGCTCCTTGTTCGCCGAGCAGATGCGCGGTGTGAAGCGCATCCAGAATGATCGCGCCGATACCGGCAAGGTGCGCGCCGACCAGAAGCAGCTGGCCAACCGCCGGCAAAATGCGACCATCAGTGTGGCCAACGTCAAGGTCGACGGCCTGTCCGATCAGTTCGTCATCGATGTCGGTGCCGAAGACGAACTGCACTGGGCCCGCGATGGTGTACAGGAAGGCCAGATGCGCAAACTCAAGCAGGGCCAGATCGGCTTCGACGGCAGCCTCGACCTGCATGGCATGACCGTGGAAAAGGCCCGCGAGACGCTATGGGACTTCATTGCCGAGGCCACCCGCTTCGAGGTGCGCTGCGTGCGCGTGACCCATGGCAAGGCAGCACGCCTGGACGGCAAGCGGCCGCTGATCAAGAGCCACGTCAACACCTGGCTGCGCCAGCACCCGCAGGTACTGGGCTTTACCTCTTGCCTGCCGAAACATGGTGGCACTGGCGCCGTCTATGTGATGCTGCGCCGCACCATGCTTGAAGGCCGCGACGAGTAGCCTTCGGCCTGCAGGGTTGAAGCCCCGTAGCGGATTCAACCCTGCGAACGATCAGATGGAAACCTCGGCGCATGCGCCTCCAACTCCACGCGCAATCCCTTCGCCAGGAAGGAAACGGCGTGATAGAACCCCGCCAGCATCACGCACTCAACCAGCTGTTCCTCGCTGAAATACTCGCGTAGCCGCCGCCACAAGCCATCGTCGATATCCGCGCACTCGTGCAGGGCATCGGCGAGGGCCAGCAGCGCCAGCTCCGATCCCTCCCATAGGCTCGGCTCCACCGTTACCTGGCAGGTATCGTCCAGCTGCGCCTGGCTGAATCCGGCCTTGGCGTTGAATGCCGCCACATGCACACCCCACTCGTACTCGGCGCCACATCGGGCGGTGCTGCGCAGGATCAGCAGTTCCCGCTCACGCAGGCCGATGCTGCCGCGATCCAGCAGCCCACCAGCCATCATCCGCTGTAACACGCGAGGATTGCGGGCGACACAGCGAAACAGCAGCAATGGTGGTACTCCGGGCGGCATCACCCGGTCGAAGGCGGCCTGGATGGCGGTGTCATAGGGTGGTTGGGCCGGCTGGATACGGGGTTCGTTCATGGCGATGCTCCTGTTGGGCTGTTACGCTATCGAAAACGTAGCACTCAACATTGCAGACCGCTACTGAATTAGAAGCAAGAGGATCACTCATGACCACACCCTTTCCCGGTCATCCCGTCCGCGGCTCCGCCAGCGGGCGACCAATCATGGCGCTGCTCGATCTCCTGGGGCGGCGCTGGAGCCTGCGCATTCTCTGGGAACTGCACCAAGGACCTGCGACTTTCCGCGACTTGCAAGCTCGCTGCGAAAGCCTGTCGCCTTCGGTGCTGAACACTCGGCTCGGCGAGTTGCGCCAGGCGCTGCTGGTGGAAAATGGCGAGGCTGGCTACAGCCTGACAGAGGACGGAGAGGAACTGGTGCGACGTTGCCTGCCCCTGGCGGATTGGGCGGAGCACTGGGCCAGCCGTCTGCCCGCGCCTGAAAAATGACTCGCGCTGGCGCATGGCGCCCTTGCCAGCCGCCCCTTCGCGCCCTACCCTGCGCCTTTGCGTAAATCCCCACAGGAATTTCCATGTCCCTGGAACAGCATTACACCGCGATCCTCGGCCAGCTCGGCGAGGACGTCTCCCGTGAAGGCCTGCTCGATACCCCGAAGCGCGCCGCCAAGGCGATGCAGTACCTCTGCCGCGGCTACCAGCAGACGCTGGAGGAAGTCACCAACGGCGCTCTGTTCAGCTCCGACAACAGCGAAATGGTGCTGGTGAAGAACATCGAGCTGTACTCGCTCTGCGAGCACCACCTGCTGCCGTTCATCGGCAAGGCCCATGTGGCCTACATCCCCAGCGGCAAAGTGCTAGGCCTGTCCAAGGTCGCGCGAATCGTCGACATGTTCGCCCGCCGCCTGCAGATCCAGGAAAACCTCAGCCGCCAGATCGCCGAAGCGGTACAACAGGTCACTGGCGCCCTGGGCGTGGCCGTGGTCATCGAAGCCCAACACATGTGCATGATGATGCGCGGCGTGGAGAAGCAGAACTCCTCCATGGTCACCTCGGTGATGCTCGGCGAGTTCCGCGAGAACGCCGCCACCCGCAGCGAGTTCCTCAGTCTGATCAACAACTGAGTTTTGCACCCACGAAAAAGCCGGCTTCTGCCGGCTTTTTCGTTTCTGTTTCCGGCACAAGGTCGGACTGTCTAGAAGGTCTTCCCATCCACCTTCAGTATTTTGAGCCCATCCAGGGGCACATCCTCCAGGCAACGCACGTTCACTGCGGCCATGGCCTTGCCCCTGGGATCGGTCGCTTCGCCAAAGGGCGCGCAGCCGCAGTTGGCACAGAAGTGGTGGGCGATATGC
Source organism: Pseudomonas sp. BN606 (assembly GCF_029873115.1). NCBI lineage: Bacteria > Pseudomonadati > Pseudomonadota > Gammaproteobacteria > Pseudomonadales > Pseudomonadaceae > Pseudomonas > Pseudomonas sp. BN606. The sequence goes on from NZ_SSOF01000072.1 coordinate 198,433, forward strand.
ATGCGATTGAAGCGATAGGTGGAGAGGCCGGACTCCGGGGTGGAAAGCTTGAACTGTTCGCGCGGGACGAACCAGAGCAGGTAGCCGCGTCGGCTGCACAGTGAACAGTTGCACTCCATGACCTGTTCCAGGGTCCCCTCGACTTCGAAGGCGATCTTCCCGCAATGGCAGCTGCCCCGGTATTTCATGGTCGACACTCCGAAGAAAGCCTGTGGCCAGGCTGAAGCGACCAACTTAGTACAGGCCCGGAGAGCCCGCCATCACGAAAAAGCCGGCTTGCGCCGGCTTCTCTCGTAACTGGGAAATCTCAGTCGAACATTCCCACATGCCGCGGATGGCTGGCCACACGATCCAGCCACGCGAGGATCGCCGGGTAGCCGGACAGATCGAATCCGCCTTCATGGGCCACATGGGTGTAGGCATAGAGAGCGATATCGGCGATGGAATAGCGATCCCCCACCAGGTACGGCGTGCGCTGCAACTGTTTCTCCATCACCTTCAGCGCCTTCTGTCCGCGCACTTGGCAGACCTTGTATTCCTCCAGGCGGTCTTCCGGCATGCCTTTATATAGTTGGATGAAGCGCGCTACCGCGACGTAGGGCTCATGGCTGTACTGCTCGAAGAACTGCCACTGCAGCACCTGGGTGCGCAGGCGCGGCTCCGCGGGCAGCAAGTCGCTGCCTTCAGCGAGGAAATTCAGGATGGCGTTGGATTCCCAGAGCGTGGTGCCGTCCTCCAGTTCCAGGACCGGGATCTTGCCGTTGGGGTTCTTCTCGAGGAACTCAGGGCTCTCGGTCTCGCCCTTGAGGATATCCACCGGCACCCATTGATACGGCAGGCCGAGCAGATTCAGGATCAGCTTGACCTTGTAGCAGTTGCCCGATTTGTAGTCGCCGTAAACCTTGTACATCGCTCTACTCCTCTGTGGTCAGGCAGCTTCCGCGGCCTGGGCCTGACGGATGACGCCAGCAAGTCGTTTCAAACCTTCGCTCAGGCGCTCGGGTGCCACATGGCTGAAGTTCAGTCGCAAGTGGCCCGGATGTTTGTCCGGGTCGATGAAGAACGGTTCGCCCGGCATGAAGGCAACGTTCTGCTCAAGCGCCGGCTTGAGCAGCGTGCGAGTATCCAGCGGCTGTTTCAGGGTCAGCCAGAAGAACAGCCCGCCCTGGGGAATTTCCCAGGTGGCCAGCTCGCCGAAGTGTTCCTCCAGTGCAACCTGCATGGAGTCGCGGCGCACTCGGTAGAAGTCACGCAGCTCGGCCAGATGCTGGCGATACTGCTCGGTGCCGAGCCATTGCAGCGCCTGCCACTGACCGATGCGGTTGGTGTGCAGATCCGCGGACTGTTTCAGGCGCAGCAGGTGCGGGAAGAGGTCCGGGGTGGCAATCAGGAAGCCCACTCGCAGGCCCGGCAGCAGGGTCTTGGAAACGGTACCAGTGTAGATCCAGCTGGCCTTTTTCAGGCGGCTGACGATGGGCGTGGCGCTGCCTTCGTCGAACACCAGCTCGCGATAGGGCTCGTCTTCGATCAGCGTCACTCCGAACTCGTCCAACAGCGCAGCGACCGCATCACGCTTGGCCTCGCTGTAGCGGGTACCGGACGGATTCTGGAAAGTCGGGATCAGGTAGGCGAAGGACGGCTTGTGCTGCTCCAGGCGCTGGCGCAACGCGGCGATCTCCGGGCCATCGGCTTCCTGCGGCACGGCGATGCAATCGGCACCGAACAGCTGGAAGGCCTGCAGAGCCGCCAGATAGGTCGGGGCCTCTAGCAGCACTTCGGTGCCCGGATCGATGAATAGCTTGGACGCCAGGTCCAAGGTCTGCTGCGAGCCGCTGACAATCAATACCTGGCTCGCCTCACAGGGCACGCCAAGGGCGCGCGCTTCAGCGGCAATGGCCTCACGCAGCGCCGGCTCGCCCTCGCTCATGCCGTACTGGCCCATGCTGGCTGGCATTTCGCTCCAGTCCACTTTCGGAAGCATCGGCTCGGCCGGCAGGCCTCCGGCGAAGGACATCACTTCCGGACGCTGGGCGGCGGCAAGGATTTCGCGGATCAGGGAGCTTTTCAGGCGGGCGATGCGTTCGGAGAATGCCATGGATTGTCACCGGGTGCGGAAGCGAGGAAATTAAGTCAAACTGCTTGACCGAAACTACGACGACCGCGACAGATACGTCAATATGCTTGACCTGAAAAATCCCAGCATTCAGCAAGCCGCCATGGAAGCCTTTTTCTTTGGCTATCAGGCCTTCACCAGCAAGCCGGACGAAATCCTCGCCCGCCGAGGCCTGTCGCGGGTGCACCACCGCATCCTGTTCTTCATTGCCAAGTACCCTGGTCTGAGCGTCAAGGAACTGCTGGGTTATCTGGGCGTAACCAAGCAGGCGTTGAACACGCCGCTGCGACAGCTGATCGAGATGAAGCTGGTTGAGAGCGTGGCTGCCGACGATGACAAGCGTAAGCGCCTGCTGGGTTTCACTGCCGAGGGCGCCAGGCTGGAACAGGCCCTGCGCCGGGAACAGGCGCGACTACTGCAACGCGCCTTTGGCGAGGCCGGGGAGGAGGCGGTGCGAGGCTGGCTTGAAGTCAACCAGGCGCTCTGCACCGCACGGCAGACTGAAGCCGCCGAGGACTAGCTGGAGGGTTCCAGCTCCCGCGCGCCCCGGAAGAACACCAGCATCATCGCCAGATTGCCGGCAATGAGTGGCAGCAGCCCCAGCAGCATCAGCACGATGGTGGCCATCATGATGCCGCCCACCAGATCCAGCCAGCCCATCACCCGGAATGCCGGATATGCATTCTGCACCTTGAGCAGGCGCACACCGAGCCAACCCGTCAAGGCGCCGAGCACGGCGACCGCACCGAAGTAGAACAGCATGGGCCAGCCGGGTTCGGTGCTGGCATCACCCATTAGAAAATCCAGTCCTTCGATCGCCAGGCTACCGATGATCACTGCCCAGACTGGCGGTGCCAGCCCATCGGCGGAAAAGCGCGCCTCGGCGAACAGCTTCAGGCGGATCAGCAGGTAACACCCCAAAAGGGTCAACGCCACGCCGATCCAGTCGGACAGGCGCGTCATAAGCGGGTCTTCGGTGGCGCCAGCAGCTACGGCGACACCCGTGAGGATCAGGGTACACACGGCACAGGCCAGGCTCAGCCAGCCCAAGAGTCTCAAATGCCCAGGCGTCCAGCCGTTCATCTGGCGGGGCCCCGCGTCCTCCACCAGTTCCACGCGAGGGGCGGCGTAGGGGTTCTCCTCCATGTGTGGCACTCCAAGCGGCAAAAAACATCACAGTAGCCGCAGATACCGGGGGTGCCAACTGACTGTATTGCTCAACCCGCGCACTGCTGTATCGGGACGTTGCAAGGCAACTGGCTTTAGTCTGCGGACACAACGACAAGGTGACCGCCATGAGCCTGGAACTGATCTTCGCCTTCATTCTCTTCGCCTTCGTCACCTCGGTGACGCCCGGCCCCAACAACATGATGCTGCTCGCTTCCGGGGTGAACTTCGGGGTACGCCGTAGCCTGCCGCACATGCTTGGCATCAGCGTCGGTTTCATGGTGCTGGTGATGTGCGTAGGCCTGGGTCTATCCCAGATTTTCCAGCAGGTTCCCGTGCTCTACACCGCGCTGCGCTACATCGGCGCCGCCTACCTGCTCTACCTGGCCTGGAAGATCGCTGGCTCCGGTGCCCCGGACGAAGGAAACGTCGAGAATCGACCCAAACCCTTCACTTTCCTGCAGGCGGCGGCCTTCCAGTGGGTCAACCCCAAGGCCTGGGTCATGGCGATTGGCGCCATCACCACCTACACCCCGCAGGACAATTTCGTGGTCAACGTGGTGCTGATTGCAGCCCTCTTCGCCCTGATCAACTGCCCCAGCGTCGGACTCTGGACCGTAGCGGGTAGCCTGCTGCGCCGCTGGCTTGCCGAACCACGCATACTGCGCCTGTTCAACATCGGCATGGCCCTGCTGCTGGTGGCCTCGCTCTACCCCATATTGGTCGACGTCCACGGAACGATCTGATGACCTCAACTTCAGAAACCCCGGCCAATCCGACGCGTCTTCGTCCCCTGGCCGATTCCTCGCCCTCGGCCGTCGTGGCGGGCTTCATCGCCATGCTCACCGGCTACACCAGCTCTCTGGTGCTGATGTTCCAGGCGGGACAGGCTGCAGGGCTCAGCAGCGCGCAGATTTCGTCATGGATCTGGGCGCTGTCCATTGGCATGGCCCTGACAACCATCGGGCTCTCATTGCGCTATCGCACGCCCATCGTCGTCGCCTGGTCCACCCCGGGTGCGGCCCTGCTGATTACCAGCCTGCCGGGCGTGAGCTATGGAGAAGCAATCGGGGCCTTCATCGTCTGCGCCGCCCTCCTCGCCCTGGTTGGCCTGACTGGCGGATTCGAAAGACTGATGCGTCGCCTGCCGGGGTCGCTGGCAGCGGCGCTATTGGCGGGCATCCTATTCAAGATTGGCAGCGAGATCTTCATCGCCGCCCAACACCGCACCGCCCTGGTGCTGGCAATGTTCTTCAGCTACCTGGTATTCAAGCGCCTGCAGCCGCGCTATGCCGTGCTGGTGGCGCTATTGGTGGGCTGTGTGATGGCGGCGGTTCTTGGCCTGCTGGATTTCAGCGGCTTCGAGTTCGCCCTGGCCGAACCGGTGTGGACGACGCCAAAGTTTTCCGTCACGGCGGTGATCAGTATCGGCATCCCGCTGTTCGTGGTGGCCATGGCATCGCAGAACATCCCCGGCATCGCCGTGCTGCGTGCTGACGGCTACCAGGTACCTGCCTCGCCGCTTATCTCGGTCACTGGCATTGCGTCCCTGCTGCTGGCGCCCTTCGGCTCCCACGGCATCAACCTGGCGGCCATCAGCGCAGCCATCTGCACCGGACCTCATGCCCACGAAGACCGCAACAAGCGCTATACCGCCGCAGTCTGGTGCGGGATTTTCTATGGCATCGCCGGAACCTTCGGCGCGACCCTGGCGGCGCTGTTCGCCGCACTGCCCAAGGAACTGGTGCTGTCCATCGCAGCCCTGGCGCTGTTCGGTTCCATCAGCAATGGCCTGACCGCTGCAATGCACGAGCCCAAGGAACGCGAGGCGGCGCTGATCACCTTCATGGTCACCGCCTCCGGCATGACGCTGCTGTCGATCGGCTCCGCCTTCTGGGGACTGATCGCCGGGGTACTGACCTTGCTGATCCTCAACTGGGACAGTGGCAAGCAAAAATGAAGAAAGGCGCCAATTGGCGCCTTTCTCTTTGTTGTGGGAGCGATTTCAATCGCGAATGAATTCGCACGAGGGGTTAGGCAATCAGATCGCAGTGGCGCCACCATCCACGGCCAAGGCATGACCGGTGGTGAAGCCTGCCGCGTCGCAGCAGAGGTAAAGCACGGCAGCAGCGATTTCCTCCACCTTGCCGATGCGTCCCACCGGGTGCATGGTCGCGACGAACTCGGCCTTCTTCGGATCGGCCTCGTAGGCGCGGCGGAACATATCGGTGTCGATCACTGCCGGGCATACGGCATTCACTCGTACTTTCTTCTTCGCATACTCGACGGCGGCCGACTTGGTCAGGCCGATCACCGCGTGCTTGGAAGCGGCATAGATGCTCATCTTCGGCGCGGCGCCCAGCCCCGCCACAGAGGCGGTGTTGACGATGGCGCCGCCACCCTGGGCCAGCAAAAGCGGTATCTGATGCTTCATGCACAGCCACACACCTTTCACGTTGACGCCCATGATGGCGTCGAACTCGGCCTCGCTGCCCTCGGCCAGCTTACCCTTCTCGATCTCGATGCCGGCATTGTTGAAGGCGTAGTCGAGGCGGCCGTAAGCAGCGACCGTGCCCTCCATCAGCGCCTGAACCTCGGCTTCGCGGGTCACGTCGCAACGAATGAAGCTTGCATCGCCACCGGCGGTGCGAATCAGCTCCACGGTGCCTTCTCCACCGACGGTGTCCACGTCGGAAACCACTACCTTCAAGCCTTCAGCGGCGAACGCCAGGGCAGTCGCGCGGCCGATACCGTTGGCGGCGCCGGTCACCAGGGCAACCTGGCCGGAGAACTTCATGCTCATCTGTGCATCCTCGACGGGAATGGAAACTGTGGCGAAGTCTAATCAGTGACCGGCACAGGGCGTCAGCATCATCAGGGCTCTGGTGGGCGAACCATCCAGATCGATGATGAAAGCGCCCATTCAAGATCACGGACATCCATGCCTGTACATTCCGCCCGGCCAGCGGACTTGCCGCGACCGCGCCACGGGACTATCACCAAGGCTTTCCCTCATCTGGAGCTCCTGCCATGCCTCTCCTCAATCGCCAGTTCCTCCTTGCCCAACGCCCGGTCGGACCAGCCACTCGCGAGACGTTCTCCTATGTGGAAACCCCGGCCGACGAACCCTCTGCCGGGCAGGTGCTGGTGGAGAACCTCTACCTGTCCCTGGACCCGGCCATGCGCGGCTGGATGAACGACGCCCGTTCCTACATCGCGCCAGTGGCGATAGGTGAGGTCATGCGCGCCCTGGGCATTGGCAAGGTGATGGCGTCTTCACACCCGGACTACCAGGTGGGCGAACACGTTTGCGGCGTGGTCGGCGTGCAGGACTACTTCCTCGGCGAGCCACGCGACTTCCAGAAGGTGGACCCCAACCAGGCGCCGTTGCCGCTCTACTTGTCAGCCCTGGGCATGACTGGCATGACCGCCTACTTCGCGCTGCTCGACGTAGGCCAGCCCCAGCCAGGGGAAACCGTGGTCATCTCCGGGGCCGCTGGCGCGGTAGGCAGCGTTGCCGGCCAAATTGCACGGATCAAGGGTTGCCGTGTGGTGGGTATCGCCGGCGGTGCCGACAAGTGCCGCTACCTGGTGGAAGAACTGGGTTTCGACGGTGCAATCGACTACAAGGCCGAGAACCTCCACGCCGCGCTCAAGCGTGAATGCCCGAAGGGCGTTGACGTCTACTTCGACAATGTCGGCGGCGACATCCTCGATGCCGTGCTCACCCGCATCAACCGCAAGGCGCGCATCGTCATCTGCGGCGCCATCAGCCAGTACAACAACAAGGAAGCGGTGAAAGGGCCGGCCAACTACCTGGCGCTGCTGGTCAACCGCGCACGCATGGAAGGCATGGTGGTGTTCGATTACGCGCCGCGCTTCGGCGAGGCGGTCAAGGACATCGCCGGCTGGCTGGCCAGTGGCGATTTGAAAAGCAAGGAAGACGTGGTGACGGGACTGGAAAGTTTCCCGGAAACCCTGGGCAAACTGTTCAGCGGGGAGAACTTCGGGAAGCTGGTGCTGAAGGTTCGCTGAATGGCGCGAAAGGTGCGCTGCCCGGGCAGCGCACCTGAGTCGGCATCAGGCCAGTTCGGCGACGACTGCGGCCAGGGCCTTGGCCGGGTCGGCTGCCTGGCTGATCGGACGGCCGATCACCAGGTAGTCGGAGCCGGCATCCAGGGCCTGGCGCGGAGTGAGGATGCGGCGTTGGTCGTCCTGCGCACTGCCAGCGGGACGGATGCCCGGAGTGACCAGTTGCAGGCGCGGATAGGCGGCCTTGAGATCGGTGGCTTCCTGGGCCGAGCACACCAGGCCATCCATGCCAGCCTTGTCTGCCAGGCCCGCCAGACGCAGGACCTGCTCCTTCGGCTCGATGTCGAGGCCGATGCCGGCGAGATCCTCGCGCTCCATGCTGGTCAGCACGGTCACGCCGATCAGCAACGGCTTGGGCCCATTGAACTTGTCCAGTGTCTCGCGGCAGGCCGCCATCATGCGCAGGCCGCCAGAGCAATGCACATTGACCATCCAAACACCCATTTCGGCAGCGGCCTTCACCGCCATGGCGGTGGTGTTGGGGATGTCGTGGAATTTCAGGTCAAGGAAGACCTCGAAACCCCGGTCGCGCAGCGTCGAGACGATTTCCGCGGCGCAGCTGGTGAACAGCTCCTTGCCCACCTTGACCCGACACAGGTTGGGATCCAGCTGGTCGGCCAGCCGAAGCGCGGCTTCGCGGGTAGGAAAGTCGAGGGCGACAATGATCGGCGTCTGACAGGCGGACATGGGGAAAATCTCATACGAATCGGAAACGGCGCGCATTGTAGCGGAAGCCGGCGCGCGTCGCTGCTTCACACGATGTGGTCGAGTGCGAATGCCGTCATGAAGCCAGCCAGGGTGACCAGCCCGGTCCAGGCGTGGGTACTCTCGAACGCCTCGGGGATCAGGGTATCCACCAGCATGCAAAGCACCGCCCCCGCCGAAAAGCCCAGGGCGACAGCCAGCCAATGAGGAGGGAGGTCGGCGAACAATCCCGGCCCAGCCATGGCCGCCAGCCCGGACAGCAGTGCTATCGCACCCCAGAGCCCGAACACCAGCCAGCCGCTGCGTTTCTCCTCGCGTAGCCCGGCCGCACTGGCCAGGCCTTCGGGCAGGTTGGCGAGGAAGATCGCCACCAGCATTAGCAGGCTTACGTCCCCACCATCCAGCAACCCCAACCCGAGCCCCAGGGATTCGGGGATGCCATCGAGGAATGCGCCAACGGCGATGAGCAAGGCGACCATGCTGCCGCCGCCGTTGCCGCTCTTGCGGCGATGGTGCCGTTCCAGGTGATCGATGTATTGGCTCGCCAGGACGAAGACCACACCGCCGGCCAGCAGCCCGGCCAGGGTCGGCCAGAGACCGCCGATGCGCTCGGCTTCGGGGATCTGCCCGAAGCACAGGGCGGCGACCAACACACCACTGCCGTAGGCCATGATCGAGGCGACGACCTTCTGCGGCAGCTTCACCAGGAAACCGACGGCCGCGCCGATGAGCAGGCTACTGGCGGCCAGCCAGCCCCAGAGACCCGCTTGTAGGGTGACGGAAATCTGCATGTATCCTCCTTGAATGCCGGGCCCAAGGCTAACAGAAGGGGCTCATCGGGCGGCCGGACGGTCCAGCAGGCGCCCCAACAGCCAGCTTGCCGCCGGGCCCAGGCGCCGCTGGCGGGACCAGACCACATCCACGGCCTGACTGCGCGGCCATCCGGGCACCTGCAGTTCTTTAAGGCGGCCGTTGGCGTAACCGCTCACCAGCCAGCGCGGCAGCTCGGCCCAGCCGAAGCCGTTACTGGCCATTTCCAGCAGCAGCAGATAGCTCGGCGCGGACCAGCAACGACCACCACTGTTTGGCAGACCGTCGTCCAGCGCCAGCGCATTGCCCAGCGTATTCAGGCGCAGCAAGCGCCACCCCGCCAGGTCGCTCTCCTGCACATCACTCATTTGCGCCAGCGGATGCTCCTGGGCCACGAAAAGACCGAAGTCGGCACGCTCGGCAACGGTTGCCGCCCCCAACTCCGGCGGGTAGGTCCCCTGAGAAGCCAGCAGACCCAAGGTTGCGCGCCCCTGCGCGACCAACTCGATTACGTCATTGTGCTCGGCAATCAGGCACTCGAACTCGAGGTCGGGGTAACGCTGATCCATCTCGGCCAGACGCTCTTCGTACTGCCCGGACTGATACGCATCCGACAAGGCCAGGCTTACCCGGGGCTCCAATCCACCGGCCAGCTGCGCCGCTGCATGCTGCAGACGATCCGAAGCAGCGAGGATTTCCTCGACTCGATCCAGCAGGACACGGCCGGCATCGGTCAGCTGGGGTTGACGACTGCTGCGATCGAAGAGCTCCAGGCCCAGGTCGATCTCCAATCGGGCGATAGCCTCGCTGACGGTTGACTGGCTCTTGCCCAGCTTGCGCGCGGCTGCACTGAACGAACCCAGGGCGACGGCATGGACAAAGGCTTCCAAAGATTCAGGCGAGTAGTTCATATCGGTTTTCCCGATGGCATCTCACTTAACCCTATCCCATAGACCGATGAGAATACAGACCAGACATTCACTCCAAGCCTGGAGAGCGCCATGACCCAAACCAATGTAGCCCTGAACAAAACCGTCAAGGAGCGGGTTTTCCATGCCCTCGCCTTCGAAGGCCTGGCCGTCCTGCTGACCGCCCCCGTGCTCTCCCTGGTACTGGGCAAGTCACTGGCGCACATGGGTGCACTGACCCTGATGTTCTCCACCGTGGCGATGCTCTGGAACATGCTCTTCAACAGCCTGTTCGACCGGGCTCAGCAACGCCTGGGGTTCCAGCGCACCATGCCGGTACGGATAGCCCACGCCGTGCTGTTCGAGCTGGGGTTGATCCTGGTGCTGGTGCCGCTGGCGGCCTGGTGGCTTTCGATCGGACTGCTGGAGGCCTTTGTGCTGGATATCGGGCTGCTGCTGTTCTTCCTGCCCTACACCCTGATCTTCAACTGGGCTTACGACACGCTTCGCGCCCGCCTGATGGAGGAGCCGGCAGTACGGCCCAGCGAATGCAGCGCGCTGAGGTAACAGCAGCTCCTTCACAGCCGGCTATCGAAATGAATGATTCTCGGGAACGTGGAAAGGCGAGCACAATCGAATAGAGTAACCACCCTTTCCACGGGAGATGATCATGCCTTGGTATGCCTGGCTGATACTGGTCCTGGCCATCGGCTCCATAGTCGGTAGCCTGATGGTGTTGCGCGATACGGCAAAGAAACTGCCGCTGACAGAAGAGCAACTCAAGCGCATCCGCGAGCGCAATGCCGAAATGGATGCAAAGGACGCCAAGGACCGCTGACCCCGTGCCCGCCCCTGAAGAACAGACCGAGGCATTGCCACAGGGAAGCGGCATGCCGCTTCACCTGCAACTGCTGTTCCCGCTTGTCGTCCTCGCCATCGGCCAGGGCCTGGGTGGCGTGCAAGTCGTGGCACTGCTGGCGGGCGTCGCATTCTCCGGTTGGGTCCTCGCCGAACGCCTGCTACCGCCCCGAGTCTGGCTGCCGGTAACCCTGCTTTTCTCCGTCGCCCTGGCCGCCCATCTGCTGCCGGGCTTCAGCCCACTTGTCCTTGCTGCTCCACAGCAATTGAACCCCGATGCTCCGCCATATGCCCTGCGTTTGTCCTGGGACAAGCTGCTGGTGGGCATGACCTTGCTGGCGTGCTGGTTGGGCCGCCCGGCGCCACCCGCACTGGCGCCGCAGCGGGCATGGTTCGCTGCATTGGCAACCCTGCTGCTGGTGCCGGGGTTGGCACTCGCAATCGGTCTCGTGGGTTGGCAGCCGAAATGGCCGGAGATGATCTGGGAGTGGTTGGCAGTGAACCTGCTGGCCACGGTGCTGGCGGAAGAGCTGGTGTTTCGTGGCCTGCTCCAACCAGCGCTGGTTTCCTGGCTGGGTGGGCGCAAGGGCGTGCTGCTCACAGCGGCGATCTTCGGCGCCGTCCACCTGCCCTTCAGCCCACTGTTCGCGCTAGTCGCAGGACTCGCCGGCCTGGGCTACGGCCTTGCGTTCCACTACAGCGGACGGCTCTCGGTAGCCATCGCCCTGCACCTGGGGGTCAATCTCTGCCATCTGTTGCTACTGAGTTACCCGTTGCGACTGGCCTGACCACCACCCCATAACGCCCGAATATCTGCTGCAACTGGCCGCCACTGTGTAGCCTGTTAAGCAGCGCGGAAAACTGCGCGGCACTGATGGGGGCTCCTGGCCGCAACACGGCGTAGTGGTGGTAACTCTGGTCCAGCCGTTCGCTGGCCAGGAAGCTGCCGGCCAGGCTCGGGTTCTGCTCCAGGTAGGCATTGAAGTAGGAACGTGTCACCAAGGCGATATCCGCCCGATCCCGCAGCAGCATGCGCAGGTTGCTGTCGTGGGAATAGGTGAGCTTCGCGTCGAACTCGCGCTGGAGGAACTCAGGATCGGGATTGAAGCCGGCAAAGCCGTAGTGATAGCCGTTGTAGAGCGCGAGTCGCTTGCCGGCCAGCTTGGCGAAGTAATGCTGGCTGCGCCCCTGCTGAGCCTTGGCGACGAATATTTCTGCATCTTCCAGGCCCATGTCGATCCGCGCGCCGGGAATACCCTGCCACCCCCAGTCCGGATTCTCGAATACCGCGAGGTCGATCCGCCCTTCCTGGAAGTCGCGGAAGCGCCGAGGAATGGAGGTCGGCCGCACGACGAAGCGATAGTCCGTCTGCAGTTCGTTGAGTGCAGCGAGCATGTCCAGAAGCAGGCCGCTGGCTTCGGCCGACTCCGGCTTGACCACATAGGGTGGGAAATGCGCGCCGGCGACCTGCACGGTCTGCGACGCCACTGCAGGCGCTGAAATCAGCAGGACTACGGAAACCCACAACGCCTTCAGGGACAACCCCCTGCAAACTTCCATCTCTACCGCTGCTCCCTGCAGTTACGGCACTGCGCCGCAGAGTACGTGATTAACGTTGCAACTACCCACTCTTCCCCGAGCAGGACGTGACAAATCTCACATTTGCCTTCAGGCGTCCTTGATCACCAGGGATAGCGCCTGCTCCGCGAGCTGATCGAGACTCATCGGGCCCTCCGGGCGGAACCAGGTGGTGGTCCAGCTCAAGGCGCCGGTGAGGAAACGCCGCAGGATGAACGGATCGGCGGTGAAGTATCCCTCGGTTCTCGCTTCGCCCAGGACGCCCAACCAGAGTTGCTCATAGGCTTCGCGCAACTGGAGGATGTACTGCTGCCCTTCCTCCGAAAGCGAGCGCCACTCGTACACCAGCACCGCCATGGCTTCGCCAGTGCCACCCATGATGGATTGCAGTTCGCAGCGGATCAACGCCAGTACCCGCTCGCGCAAATCTCCGGCTTCCGCCAGCGAAGCTCGCATCAGCGCAGTGTTGTAAAGGACGGTCTCCTCCATCACCGAACGCAGGATCTCATCCTTGCTCTTGAAGTGATGGAAGATGCTGCCGGACTGGATACCTACCGCGCCGGCCAGGTCACGCACGGTAGTGCGCTCGTAACCTTTGCTACGGAACAGGTGGGCAGCGGTCTGCAGCAGCTTGCCACGGGCACTTTCGGGGTCGGTGATCTGGCCACTGGCAACCAGTTCCTGCATCACCGCCTGGGCTTTTTCGTCGTCAAGGCTCATTGGTTTCCCCGCTGCGGTCAGCCACTCCAACTTAAGAATGGTTCGCAAGTCTCTGTCTTGATTGATGAAATCTATGCTGGCTGATGCGCCCAAGCAAGCGCTCGGGTGAAAAAGAGCTAGCCAGGCACTTTTCAACCAAGCGCTTGCTTGGTAGTGTTCAATCCATCACCCAACAGTGCTGCGGAATACTCCAATGACAAGAACCGTACGCATCGGCTGCGCCTCTGCATTCTGGGGCGACACCTCCACCGCCGCCGCCCAATTGGTACATGGCGCCACGCTGGACTATCTGGTCTTCGATTACCTGGCCGAAATCACCATGTCGATCATGGCCGGAGCTCGCCTGAAGGACCCGGACGCCGGTTTCGCCACCGACTTCGTCGAGGTCCTGGCCCCCCTGCTGCCGGCGATCGCCGAGAAGAAGGTGCGCGTGATCAGCAATGCTGGCGGGGTGAACCCGGCGGCCTGCGCCAGCGCCCTGGCCGCCGCCTGCGAAAAGGCTGGCGTAACGATGAAGATCGCTGTCCTGCATGGCGACAACCTGCAGCCACGGCTGGGTGAACTGGCCAAGTCCGGCATCCGCGAGATGTTCACGAACGCCCCGCTGCCCCCCATGTGCGTTTCGGTCAACGCCTACCTCGGTGCACCGGGGATAGTGGCCGCGCTGGATCAGGGTGCCGACATCGTCATCACCGGCCGAGTAGTGGACAGCGCGGTGGTAAGCGCAGCGCTGGTCCACGAGTTCGACTGGTCCTGGGAGGATCACGACAAGCTCGCCCAGGCCGCCCTTGCCGGTCATCTGATCGAGTGCGGAGCCCAGTGCACTGGCGGCAACTTCACCGACTGGGAGTCGGTGCCGGACTATGAACACATCGGCTTCCCCATCATCGAAGTGGAGGCCGATGGCAGTTTCTGCGTGACCAAGCCGGACGGTTCCGGCGGCCTGGTCACGCCTTTCTCGGTCGGCGAGCAGATGCTCTACGAGATCGGCGACCCGCGCGCCTACCTGCTCCCCGACGTGGTTTGCGACTTCACGCGCGTCACCCTCGACCAAGCCGGCCCGAACCGCGTACGCGTACTAGGCGCTCGTGGGCTGGCCCCGACGCCGCAGTACAAGGTCAGCGCCACCTACCCCGATGGTTTCCGCTGCACCGCCAGTTGCCTGCTGGCCGGCATCGACGCAGTCAAGAAAGCCGAGCGGGTCAGCCGCGCGATCATCGCCAAGACCGAAGAGATATTCGCCGGGCGCGGCTGGGGGCCCTACCGCGACGTGAACATCGAACTGCTCGGCAGCGAGGCGACCTATGGCCCCCACGGCCAGCGCCAGGACAGCCGCGAAGTGGTGATCAAGATCGCCGTCAGCCACAACCGCAAGGACGCCCTGGTGCTGTTCTCCCGCGAGATCGCGCAGGCCGCCACCGGCATGGCGCCGGGCCTCACCGGCATAGTCGGGGGCCGGCCCACGGTCTATCCGGTGATCCGCCTGTTCTCCTTTCTGGTAGACAAATCCGCTTGCCGTCTGGAAGTGGAGCTGGATGGCCAACGCAGCGAATGCGCCCTACCGCAGGTAGGCAACTTCGACCCGGCAACCCTGGCCGAAGACTTGCCGATGCCCAGCGCCGATGGCCAGGCCAGTGCCAGCGTTCCGCTGGTCAAGCTAGCGGTTGCGCGCTCCGGCGACAAAGGCAACCACAGCAATATCGGCGTCATGGCACGCAAGGCGGAGTTCCTGCCCTGGATCGCCGAAGCCCTGACCCCGGAAGCCGTGGTCGACTGGATGGGACATGTCCTCGATCCCCAGTTCGGGCGCGTGTCTCGCTGGTACCTGCCGGGCAGCCACAGCCTCAACTTCCTGCTGGAAAACGCCCTCGGCGGCGGCGGTGTCGCCAGCCTGCGCATCGACCCGCAAGGCAAAGCCTTCGCCCAGCAACTCCTGGAATTCCCGGTGCCGGTGCCCAAGGCCCTGGCCGACAGCCTCTGAGGATGCAATCCATGGCATACGACTCGATATTCAAGCCTGGCCTGTTCAGCGGCCAGACCATCATGGTCACTGGCGGCGGCAGTGGCATCGGCCGTTGCACCGCCCATGAGCTGGCGGCCCTGGGCGCACATGTCGTTCTTGTCGGTCGCAAGCCGGAGAAACTGGAAAAGACCGCGGGGGAGATCATCGAAGATGGCGGTGTCGCCAGTTGGCAGGCCTGCGATATCCGCGACGAAGACGCAGTGAAAGCCATGGTGGCAGCCGTGCTGGCCGAACACGGCGCCATCCATCACCTGGTCAACAATGCCGGTGGCCAATACCCCGCCCCGCTCGCCTCGATCAACCAGAAAGGTTTCGAGACCGTTGTACGCACCAATCTGGTAGGCGGCTTCCTGGTGGCCCGCGAGGTGTTCAACCAGTCGCTGAGCAAGACCGGCGGGAGCATCGTCAACATGCTCGCCGACATGTGGGGCGGCATGCCTGGCATGGGCCACTCCGGCGCCGCCCGCGCCGGCATGGAGAACTTCACCAAGACCGCCGCCGTTGAGTGGGGTCATGCGGGTGTGCGGGTCAACGCCGTGGCTCCCGGCTGGATCGCGTCCAGCGGCATGGACACTTATGAAGGCGCCTTCAAGGCCATCATCCCGACCCTTCGCGAACACGTGCCACTCAAGCGCATCGGCAGCGAGTCGGAAGTCGCCGCCGCTATTGTCTTCCTGCTCTCCCCCGGCGCCGCCTTCATCAGTGGCAACACCATTCGTATCGACGGTGCCGCCAGTCAGGGCAGCCGCGCCTTCCCCCTGGCCAAGGCCAAGCCGGGCCAGAGCAAGGGCTACAACGGCTTCCACCGCGCTTACCTGCCTGACGTGCTGAAGGACCAGGAGTGACACGATGACGGTCATCCAATCCGAACTCGATGCCCAGAGCGAAGACTTCGCCAGAAACCGCGACGCCATGCTCGACGCGATCGCCAGCTTCCGTGACGTCGAGCAGAAGGTGCTGGACAAGGCAGCCGAGTCCAAACCGAAGTTCGAGAAACGCGGCCAGTTGCTGCCCCGCGAGCGCCTGAACCTGTTGCTGGACCCGGGCAGCCCCTTCCTCGAACTCTGCTCCCTGGCCGGCTACAAATTGCACGACGACAAGGACGGCACACAGGCCGGCGGCGGCATCATCGCCGGCATCGGCTACATCTCCGGCATCCGTTGCCTGATCAGTGCCAGCAACAGCGCCATCAAGGGCGGCACCATCTCCCCTACGGGGCTCAAGAAGACACTGCGCCTGCAGCAGATCGCCATGGAGAACAAGCTGCCGCTGGTGGCCCTTACAGAAAGCGGTGGCGCCAACCTCAACTACGCTGCGGAAATCTTCGTCGAAGGCGCCAGAGGCTTCGCCAACCAGGCACGGATTTCCGCCATGGGCATCCCCCAGGTGACCGTAGTGCATGGCTCAAGTACTGCCGGCGGCGCTTATCAGCCTGGGCTGTCGGACTACGTCATCGTGGTGCGCGGCAAGGCCAAGATGTTCCTCGCCGGCCCGCCGCTGCTGAAGGCCGCCACCGGTGAAGTGGCGACCGACGAAGAACTGGGCGGTGCCGAAATGCACGCCCAGGTAGCCGGTACCGCCGAATACCTGGCCGAGAACGACGCCGATGGCCTGCGCCTTGCCCGCGACATCCTCGCCATGCTGCCCTGGAATGCCCAACTGCCAGCCCGTGCCAATACCGATTGGCGCGAGCCGCTGTACAGCACCGAGGAATTACTGGGCGTGGTCCCGGCCGATCCGAAGAAACCCTACGACGTGCGCGAGATCATCGCCCGCATTGCCGACGGCTCGGAGTTCCTGGACTTCAAGAATGAATTCGACAGCCAGACCGTCTGCGGCCACCTGCGCATCGAAGGTCGCCCCTGCGGGCTGATCGGCAACAACGGCCCCATTACGCCCCGGGGCGCGGCCAAGGCAGCACAGTTCATCCAGCTCTGCGAGCAGGCCAATGTGCCTCTGCTGTTCCTGCACAACACCACCGGTTTCATGGTCGGCACCGAGTCCGAACAACTGGGCGTGATCAAGCATGGCTCGAAGATGATCCAGGCCGTGGCCAACGCCCGCGTGCCGAAACTCACCCTGGTGGTGGGCGGTTCCTACGGCGCGGGCAACTACGCGATGTGTGGCCGCGGCCTCGACCCACGCTTCATCTTCGCGTGGCCCAACAGCCGTACGGCGGTAATGGGCGGTGCCCAGGCCGGCAAGGTGCTGCGCATCGTCACCGAGGAAAAGCACGCCAAGGAGGGCAAGGAGCCCGACCCGAAGATGCTCGACATGCTCGAACAGGTGACCGCACAGAAGCTCGACAGCCAGTCCACCGCCCTCTACGGCACCGCCAACCTTTGGGATGACGGTCTGATCGACCCCCGTGACAGCCGCCGACTGCTGGGCTATCTGCTGGATATCTGCGCGGAGGCCGACGCCCGCCCGCTCAAGGCCAACAGCTTCGGCGTGGCCCGGTTTTGAAGGTAGGGTGCGCCTTGCGCACCATCCCGGATCTCGGTGCGCAGGGCGCACCCTACAAGGAGAACAAGAAGAATGATCTTTACCCAGGAACACGAAGAACTTCGCCGCACGGTGCGTAATTTCGTCGACAGGGAGATCAACCCCTATGTCGACCAGTGGGAAAAGGAAGGTCGCTTCCCGATCCACGACATCTTCAAGAAAGCCGGGGAGCTGGGCCTGCTGGGCATCTCCAAGCCGGAGAAGTTCGGCGGCATGGGCCTGGACTACAGCTATTCCATCGTCGCCGCCGAAGAGTTCGGCACCATTCATTGCGGCGGCATTCCCATGTCCATCGGAGTGCAGACCGACATGTGCACCCCGGCCCTCGCGCGTTTCGGCTCCGATGAACTGCGCGAGGAGTTCCTGCGCCCGGCCATCGCCGGCGAGATGGTCGGCTGCATCGGCGTTTCGGAAGTGGGCGCCGGCTCCGACGTCGCCGGGATGAAGACCACCGCCCGCAAGGACGGCAGCGACTACGTGATCAACGGCAGCAAAATGTGGATCACCAACTCCCCCAGCGCTGACTTCATCTGCCTGCTGGCCAACACCTCGGACGACAAGCCGCACGTCAACAAGTCGCTGATCATGGTGCCGATGAACACCCCCGGCATCACCCTCAGCGCCCACCTCGACAAGCTCGGCATGCGCAGTTCGGAAACCGCCCAGGTGTTCTTCGACAACGTCCGCGTGCCGCAGCGCTACCGCATCGGTCACGAAGGCGCCGGCTTCATGATGCAGATGCTGCAGTTCCAGGAAGAACGCATGTTCGGCGCCGCGAACATGATCAAGGGCCTGGAGCACTGCGTGGACGTCACCATCGACTACTGCAAGGAACGCAAGACCTTCGGCAATCCACTGATCGACAACCAGGTGATCCATTTCCGCCTGGCCGAGCTGATGACCGAGATCGAAGCCCTGCGCGCATTGGTCTACCAGGCCGTCGAGCTCTACGTCAGCGGCAAGGACGTCACGCGCCTGGCCTCCATGGCCAAACTCAAGGCCGGCCGCCTCGGCCGCGAAGTCACCGACGCCTGCCTGCAGTACTGGGGCGGCATGGGCTTCATGTGGGACAACCATGTTTCCCGCGCCTACCGCGACACCCGTCTGGTTTCCATCGGCGGCGGTGCGGACGAAATCATGCTCGGCATCATCTGCAAGCTGATGGGCATCCTGCCGGGCAAGAAGAAGGGCTGACGCCATGACCCTGCCGAACTGCGAAGCCCTGCTGCTGGAACTGGCTGGAGGCGTACTTCACGTCACCCTCAACCGCCCGGACAGTCGCAACGCCATGAGCCTGGCCATGGTTGAAGAACTGCGCGCGGTGCTAGCTGCTGTGCACAGCGACGCCAGCGTGCGCGCCGTGGTGCTGCGCGGCGCCGGTGGGCACTTCTGCGCCGGTGGCGATATCAAGGACATGGCCAGCGCCCGTGCGGCCGGTAGCGATGCCTATCGCGACCTGAACCGCGCCTTCGGCAGCCTACTGGAAGAAGCCCAAGCACAGCCCCAGGCACTGATCACCGTGCTGGAAGGCGCGGTGCTCGGCGGCGGCTTCGGCCTGGCTTGCGTCTCGGATATCGCCATTGCCCTTGCCGGCGCCCAATTCGGTCTCCCGGAAACGAGCCTGGGCATTCTGCCGGCGCAGATCGCACCCTTCGTGGTCAAGCGCATCGGACTCACCCAGGCGCGCCGTCTGGCCCTGACCGCCGCGCGCTTCGACGGTCGAGAAGCCCTGCGCCTGGGCCTGGTCCACTTCGCCGAAGCCGACACCGAAGCCCTCGAGCAGCGCCTGGCCGAGAGCCTGGAGCAGGTCCGCCGCTGTGCGCCAGGCGCCAACGCCCGAACCAAGGCACTACTACTAGCCACGGAAAACGAACCCCTTGGCCCCTTGCTGGATAGCGCCGCCGAGCAGTTCGCCGCCGCCGTGACCGGCGCCGAAGGCACCGAGGGCACGATGGCCTTCGTGCAGAAGCGCAAGCCCACTTGGGCGCAGTGAGCCTTTACTCCCCCTCCCCCAGGGAGAGGGTTGGGGTGAGGGGAACCACGCCGCGCGCAGGTAGCCCCCTCCCCCCTGGCCTCTCTCCCAGGGGAAGAGGGGAATCGAAACCGAGGAGCCAGAGAATATGCCCAGCCTCAACAAGATCCTGATCGCCAACCGAGGCGAGATCGCCTGCCGGGTGATGCGTACCGCCCAGGCCCTCGGCTATCGCACTGTCGCCGTCTACAGCGAAGCCGATGTCGACGCCCGCCATGTGCAGCTGGCTGACGAAGCGGTGTGCATCGGTCCGGCGCCGGTGGGCCAGTCCTACCTGTCGATCCCGGCCATCATCGGCGCCGCGCAAAAGACCGGTGCCGACGCCGTTCACCCCGGCTACGGCTTCCTTTCCGAGAATGCTGACTTCGCCCGGGCCTGCGAGGCTGCCGGCATCACCTTCATCGGCCCGACCGTGGAAGCTATCCACCTGATGGGCAGCAAGCGCCTCTCCAAGCTGGCCATGCTGGAGGCCGGCGTGCCTTGCATCCCCGGTTACGAAGGTGCCGAACAGGACGACGCCACGCTGGCCCGCGAAGCCGAGCGCATCGGCTACCCACTGATGATCAAGGCCAGCGCCGGTGGCGGCGGCCGTGGCATGCGTCTGGCGAACGGCCCGGACGAACTCGCGGCACAACTGCGCACCGCTCGCTCCGAGGCGCTGAATGCCTTCGGCAGCGCCGAACTGATCCTGGAAAAGGCCGTACTGAAACCGCGTCACGTGGAAATCCAGGTGTTCGGCGATCAGCACGGCAACCTGGTCTATCTAGGCGAGCGTGATTGCTCGGTGCAGCGTCGTCATCAGAAAGTCATCGAGGAAGCGCCCTGCCCGGTCATGACCGCCGAACTGCGCCGTGCCATGGGCGAAGCGGCGATACAGGCAGCACGCACGGTTAACTATGTCGGTGCCGGTACAGTGGAGTTCCTGCTGGATACCCGTGGCGACTTCTACTTCCTGGAGATGAACACCCGCCTTCAAGTGGAACACCCGGTGACCGAACTGATTACGGGCCAGGACCTGGTGGCCTGGCAGATTCGCGTTGCCGAAGGCCAACCGCTGCCGTTGAAACAGGAAGATATCCACCTCAACGGCCACGCCATGGAGGTACGCCTCTATGCCGAGGACCCGGCTGCCGGTTTCCTGCCCCAAACCGGCGACGTGCTGCGCTGGGAGCCAGCCGAACTGGAGGGTATCCGCATCGACCACGGTCTGGTGGAAGGCCAAGCCGTGTCGCCGTTCTACGATCCCATGCTGGCCAAGGTAATCGCCTGGGGTGCCACTCGCGACGAAGCCCGGCGCAAGCTCGCACGCGCGGTGGAGGACTGCGTGCTGCTCGGCGTGAAGGGCAACCAGCGCTTCCTCGCCAACCTGCTGCGTCACCCTCGGTTCGCCAGCGGGGAAGCCACCACCGCCTTTATTGGAGACGCTTTCGGCGACGATTCCAGCCTCTGCCCGCAATCGGCTTCGCCGATGGAGCTGGCCGTCGCAGCCACCCTGCTCTACCAGGCCTCGGCCACGCGCTCCGCCCACCAGGGCAGTCTCGCCGGCTGGCGCAGCGCCGGCAGTGCCCCTTGGTGCCTGGTGCTGCGTCAAGGAGAGCAGAAGCACGCCGTGGAGCTGGCTGTGCAGGAGGCCGGCCGGCAACCACGCCTGCTGGCAAGGGTGAATGACGCGGAGATCGCCGTTCGCCTGGTGAGCGCCGATGGCCGCTGGGCGATCGTGGAGCTGGACGGAATTCGTCGCCGCATCGCCTACCACCAGCAGGCCGCACAGCTCTGGCTGTATGGCCAGAACGGCAATCTGGAACTGCAAGACGTCACCCACGAGCCCGCCGGCGGCCAAGCCGGTGCCGGATCCGGCGTAGTGAAGGCGCCCATGGACGGTGCCATTGTCGAGGTGCTGGTGGCCGAAGGCTGCCGCGTCTCCAAGGGCCAGCTACTGGTGGTACTGGAAGCCATGAAGATGGAGCACCCGCTCAAGGCCGGCGTTGACGGTGTGATCCGCCGCGTTCAGGTCAGCCAAGGCGACCAGGTGAAAAGCCGCCAGTTGCTGGTGGAGGTAGAGGAAAGCCTCTGACGAGGTACGTTTCGTAGGAGCGAGCTCTGCTTGCGAAGGATTGCGGCACGATTCGCCCTGTAGGGGCGAATTCATTCGCCAATGGCCGCAGCGCGGCCCCGGACAACAACAAGAACCAGGAGGTCCAGATGTCTCTTTCCGGCAAGACCCTGTTCATCACCGGCGCCAGTCGCGGCATTGGCCGTGAAATCGCCCTGCGCGCCGCCGCCGATGGCGCCAATATCGTCATCGCCGCCAAAAGCGCCGAGCCCCATCCGAAGCTGGCTGGAACCATCTTCAGCGTGGCCGAGGAAGTGGAAGCTGCCGGCGGCAAGGCCCTGGCGCTGCAACTGGACGTGCGCGACGAGAACGCCGTACGCGAGGCCATGGCCAGGGCCGCCGAACACTTCGGCGGCATCGACGCACTGGTCAACAATGCCGGCGCCATCAAGCTGGTGGGCGTGGAGCGCCTGGAGCCCAAACGTTTCGACCTGATGTACCAGATCAACACTCGCGCAGTGATGGTCTGCAGCCAAGCCGCTCTGCCCTATCTGAAGCAAAGCGCCAATGGCCATATTCTCAGCCTGTCGCCGCCGCTCAACCTGGCAGCCAAATGGTTCGCCCAGCACGGGCCCTACACCGTCACCAAGTACGGAATGAGCATGCTGACCCTGGGCATGAACGAGGAGTTCAAGCGCTATGGCATCAGCGTCAACTCACTCTGGCCGCAAACCATGATCGCTACCGCCGCCATCGAGTTCGAACTGGGCAGCCGCGACGCCTTCAAGCGCGCGCGCACGCCGGCGATCATGGCTGATGCCGCCTACGCCATCCTGGCAAGCCAGGGTCGCAGCATCACCGGCCGCCTGTTGATCGACGAAGAAATCCTGCGCGAGCAAGGCCAGACCGACTTCGAACAGTACCGCTACGACCCGCAAGGGGGCTCGCTGGTGCCGGATCTGTTCCTGGATTGAGGTCCAAAACCTGTAGCGGTGAATTCATTCGCCAAGCAGGCCGAAGGTCTGCCCTGAAAGATCGAATGGGGCAGCGATGCTGCCCTTGGCGAATGAATTCGCCCCTACAACAGCCTTGCGCCACCGCCACTATTTGCCCATCTGCCCCCACATCGCCGCGCGAGGGTCATGGTGGGGTTCGGCGACCCGTTCTAGAGTCAGGAAGACGACTGCGTACAACAACGACAACACGCGAGAACCATGAGCCAGGTCGAACTGATTTCCCCATTGAGATTCATCGCCCGCCTGCCGACTAACCTGCCACGCCTGCCGCGCATGCTGCTGGGGCTTTATTACACCGGCATTCGCAACCGCGAGAAAGCGCTCTCCCTCGGATGGGCGCTGGAGCGAGCCGCGCGCCTGTATCCCGATCGCCCTGCAGTGGTCGACGAACAACGCCAGCTCAACTACACCCAGCTCAATGCCTGGAGTAACCGTCTGGCCAATGCCCTGAAGGCCGAAGGCGTTGCCCATGGCAGCGTGGTGGCTGTGATGCTGGAGAACCGTATCGAAGTGCTGGCGGTACTCGGCGCGCTGGCAAAGCTCGGGGCGATCGCCGCCCTGGTGAACACCACACAGCGCGGCAAGGTGCTCAGCCATAGCCTCAACCTGGTGAAAGCTCGGCATTTCGTGGTGGGCGAAGAGCTACGCGGTGCCTTCGATGAAGTTCGCAATGAACTGGAAGACTCCCGTCGCTGCTATTGGGTGGCCGATGCCGATAGCCTGCTCGAGCCCGGCGACGCTCCCGCCGGCTGGCGGAACCTGATGCGCCTCGCCCTGGGCCAGCCCGGGGACAACCCGGCGGACACCGGGCAGGTGCGCCTCAAGGACGCGTGTTTCTATATCTACACCTCAGGCACCACAGGGCTGCCCAAGGCTTCGATCCTCAGTCATGGCAAGTGGATCAAGGCCTATGGCGGCTTCGGCCACTCGGGTCTTGGCCTTAGCGAGACCGACGTCTTCTATCTGACCCTGCCCTGCTATCACAACAACGCAGTCACCGTGAGCTGGGCCTCGGTGCTGGCCGGTGGTGCCGCCATCGCCTTGCGTCGCAAGTTCTCCGCCAGCAATTTCTGGAAGGATGTCGCGCGCTATCAGGCCACCTGCTTCGGCTATATCGGCGAGCTCTGCCGCTACCTTCTAAACCAGCCGCCCTGCCCCGAGGAGCGGAGCAACAGCCTGACCTGCATGATTGGTAACGGCCTGCGCCCGTCGATCTGGGGTGAGTTCAAATCGCGCTTCGGTATCGAGCGCGTGATGGAGTTCTACGCCTCCAGCGAAGGCAACATTGGCTTCACCAACGTATTCAACTTCGACAATACGGTGGGGTTCTCCCCCGCAACTTTCGCCATCGTCCGCTATGACCTGGAAAATGACCGTCCGCTACGGGACCCTCGTGGCTTCCTTCAGGAAGTGGCGCAGGGTGAGCCGGGTCTGCTGATCAGCGAGATCAGCCCCAAGTGGCCCTTCGACGGCTACACCGATCCGGCCAAGAGCGAGGCGGTGATCTTGCGTGACGTGTTCAAGAAGGGCGATGCCTGGTTCAACACCGGCGACCTGATGCGTGGTATCGGCTGCAAGCATGCACAGTTCGTCGACCGCCTTGGCGACACCTTCCGCTGGAAAGGCGAGAACGTTTCCACCACCGAGGTCGAGAACGCCTTGGGCGCCTTTCCCGGCGTGGAGGACGCGGTGGTCTACGGCGTGGAAATTCCCGGCACTAATGGCCGTTGCGGCATGGCAGCCCTGCGCCTGAGCAGTGGCACACAACTGGATCGCCAGGCCCTTGCCGATCATCTGGATCGAGAACTGCCGGCCTACGCCTCGCCACTCTTCGTGCGCCTGCTGGGAGAGGTGGAGACCACTGGGACCTTCAAGTACAAGAAGACCGAGCTGAAGCAGCAAGCCTATGACCCGGAATCAGTGCGCGAGCCCCTCTTCGCCCGCCTGCCGGGCGATCCGGACTTTCGCCCCCTGGATGGGGCGCTGTATCAGGCAATACAGCGCGGCGAATACCGTTTCTGAGGCTTCCTGAAACTGTGCGGGCGAAATCATGCGCGAATGAATTCGCTCCCACAGGCTGGCGCCGACCTACGACTGCGACGGCCTATCGCTTGAACTCGAACTGCAATTCGGCGCCCTCAACGGAGCGCCAGTAGTCGTCTTCCCGTTCGTTGGTAATCAACTTGCCATTGAGCTGAAACGGGCTCTCCGGTGCAGGTTTCTCCACGAACATCTGCGGTAGCAGGGGTTGGTCCGGCAGATCGGCAGTGGCTTCGCTCGGCTGCAGCTGATCGACCAGCCCCTTCGGCAAGGTGAGGTCGAGCTTGGCCTTGGGCAATGGCGCCTCGGTCGAAGCGGCCACCGGCGGTTCCTTCGGCTTGACCGGAGCAGGAGGCGACGGCACCGGCTTGGGCGTTGGCACCGGTGGCGGTGGTACCGGCTTGGACTCCGGCACGGGCGGGGGCTCCACGGGTGCAGCCGGTTCGGAAGCCGAGCGCGCCGGCTCCGGGCTGGCGGAGATGGGTGGCGGCGCGGGAGGCGACTTGGGCTGCGAGGGGGCATCCTTGTCGCATGCCGCCAACAAAGTCAGTGCCAGGCCGGCACAAAGCAGATGAATCGAACGCATGGAAGTTCTAGCGGGGGCAGTGATGGCGCCATGCTCCACCTTAGCCAGCAGCGTGGCAAGTCCGGCGCGACCGCTGTCAGCGGTCACGCTCCAGTTTCCGCAGCTCGGCGGCGATATCCCGCTCGGGGTAGCGGGTCTGCAATTCACTCATCAGCTTGCGTGCTTCCTCGCGCTTGCCTGCCCTGTTGAGTTCCAGCACGCGTTGCAAGCTGGCTCGCGGCTCGACTGGCGGTGCGGCCCTGGCCATTTCGGCCTTGGGTGCGGCCTCTTCCAATTGCATCGGTTCTTTCTGGCGTGCCTCGACTTCGGCGCTGCTGTCGGCCATGGCCGAAGCTTTTTTCTCAGTCTGGGCAGGAGGGCTGGCCAGGGTGGCCGGTGCGGCCTTGGACATGGGTGCAGCGGCCGGCGCCGGAGCGGAGTACTGCATGGGGCTGGCGGGCGGAGCATCGAAACGCTGCTCGGCCTCCTGCTGGGTGCGCAAGGTCAGGCTGAGCCCGATGCCCAAAGTGGCGAAGCCGGCCACAGCGACCGCCCAGCGCTGCCGACCGCCAGAACCGAACAGCCAGGCATGCAGGTGCTTTCCCCAGGAAGGCACTTTTTCAGCCCTGTTCTGCGCTGCCTGCGCCGCAGCCGCGGCGAGGATACGCTGGTCCAGTAGCACCGAGGGCTCGTCGTGACAGTGGCGACGGTAATGTTCGAGCAGTTCCCGTTCCATGGCGTCCGGCTTGTGCGGGTCTTGGTTCATGCGGATACCTCCTCCGCCGCGGCCGGGTCGGCCAACAGCCGACGCAACTTCTGCAGCGCATAGCGCAGACGGCTTTTCACCGTTTCCGCGGGTGTACTCGTGAGTTCTGCGATCTCGGTCACTTCCAGGTCGCCATGGGCACGCAACAGAAACACCTCGCGCTGCTCACCCGGCAATTCGTCCAGGGCCGCGCGCAGGCGTTGCTGGTCCCGGCTCAGGGAAAGCTCCCGTTCGGGATCCGGGCTGCTGCCCGGCAGTGCCTCACCGTGGAGCGTCTCATCGAAGGTTTCTTCCCGGCCCTGCAAGCGGCCGTACTTGCGCCAATGGTCGATCAGGCGATTGCGAGCGATCTGGTAGAGCCAGGTCTTGAAACTGGCCTGGCCGAGCGGCGAGGAGTCGCTGCGAATCAGGTTCAGCCAGGTTTCCTGGAAGATTTCCTCGGCCAGCGCGCCATCACCACACAGGCCACAGAGAAAACGGTAGAGGCCAAGGCGATACCGCGCGTAGAGCACGCCAAAGGCCTCGGCATCGCCGTTGCGGTAACGCCGCAGCAAAGCGGCGTCGTCATCCGTGAGGATCGCGTTCACGTCATTCCTTCCGCGCGTGGGATGGAGCGGGAGTTTGCAGGCTTTGCGCCAGTTCCACCAGTTGTACGAACTCACTACGCAAGCCGAAGCGATCGTCGCCACGGGCCGCGCGAGCCAGGCTGGCGCTGTCGGACAGGCTGAAATCCCCGGTGTATTGCCCCCCTTTGAGCAGCTGGGCGAAGGCAGCTACCGCAGCAGCAAAGCGCAGGTCCTCGCTGGCCTCGCCGGGGCTGGTCACATTGGCGGCAGCGATGGGACGTTCCAACAAGCGGCTCTGCTCCGTACCCGGCGCCTTGTAGCGCACACGCAACCAGGCAAGTTCGCCAGGATTGCCTTGGGTCTTGGCGGTCGACTGGTAGCGCAGCGGCTCCAGCCAGCCCTTGGCACCTGCGGGGACGATCTCGTAGAGCGCGGTGATGGTGTGTCCGGCACCGATCTCGCCGGCATCCACCTTGTCGTTGCTGAAGTCTTCACGCTTGAGCGCGCGGTTCTCGTAACCCAGCAGGCGGTACTCGCTGACTTCGGCCGGATTGAACTCCAGTTGCAGCTTCACGTCGCGGGCCACTACCGAAAGGGTCGAATCAAGCTGGTCCACCAGTACCTTGCGTGCCTCGCGCAGGTTGTCGATATAGGCGTAGTTGCCGTCACCGGCATCGGCCAACTGCTCCATCAGCCGTTCGTTGTAGTTGTCCATGCCGAAACCCAGCGTGGTCAGGGATACCCCGCCCTTGCGCTTCTGCGCAGCCAACTGCTTGAGGCTTTCGAAGTCGCTGATGCCAACATTGAAGTCACCATCGGTGGCCAGGAGGATACGGTTGATGCCATTCGGGATCAGGCCCTTCTGCGCTTCTGCATAAGCCAGCTGGATACCCGACTCGCCCGCCGTGGAACCGCCGGCGCTGAGCTGATCGATGGCGGTCCGGATCTTCGCCTTCTCGCTGCCAGGCGTGGAGCCAAGCACCACCCGTGCCTCCCCCGCATAAGTGACCAGGGAAACCCGGTCCTGGGGTCGCAACTGGTCCACCAGCAGTTTCAGGGTGCCTTGCACCATGGGCAGGCCCTCGCGGCGATCCATGGAACCGGAGACATCCACGAGAAACACCAGATTGGCCGGCGGCAGCTGTGCGACCTTGCTATCGGATGCCTTGATTGCCACTCGCAACAAACGCGTCTGTGGGTTCCACGGAGTCTGCGCCAGTTCGATGCCGATGCCGAACGGCACATCGCCCTCGGGCATTGGGTAGCTGTAGGGGAAATAATTCACCATCTCCTCCAGCCGCACCGCGTCGGCCGGCGGCAATTGGCCGCCGCTGAGGAAGCGTCGCACATTGGCGTAACTGCCCGTGTCCACGTCGATGCTGAAGGTTGAGACGGGCTCGTTGGCCACCGAATGCACCGGGTTGTCAGCCAGATGCTGGTACTGCTCCCGGGGCACATCGCGGTAGCCCGGCAGCAAGGCATCTTGCATTGGGGCGGGCGCGATCATTGGCATCTGTCGTGCTTCGGCAGCGTAATCGGCGCGCTTGGCGAGCGTTTCCGGCGCACTGGCGATGGCCTCCCGGTGCATCTCCGGCTCGGGCTGGTTCAATACCGCAGGCGGCACCGAGGCCTTGCTGGCGGGCGGAGCCGAGGCATCCTGGGCGCTGCAGGCGGCCAGGGCGAGCAGCAGGCCCGCGGTGAAGCCAGCGGCCAAAGGTTGGTGCGCAAGGAACTGATGGCTGGACATGGATGCCTCCTGGGAACGAATGAGCCACTCGCACCAGTAGACGGATGCCTTACGCCAGACGGGTTAATGCAGGAAAAAATCATTCGCCAAGGACCACAGGCGGCCCCTGGCTGAAAGTTACAGCCCCACTTCCTGGCACAGCTGCTTGGCCAGCATGCCGAGCGTCATCATGGCCCGCTCAGCCTCGCGGTTCCACGGGATGCCGCAGTTCAACCGTACACAGTGGTTGAACTGTTCCGTGTTACTGAAGATCAGCCCCGGCGCGATGCTGATGCCCTGCTGCAAGGCACGCATGTGCAGGTCCTTGGTGTTCACCTTGGCCGGCAAGCTGATCCAGAGGATGAAGCCTCCATTGGGGCGGGTAATCTGGGTGCCTTCTGGGAAGTACTGCTGGACCGCGAGCTGGAAGGCAGTGAGGTTCTTCCGGTACTCCTGTCGGATGTAGCGCAGGTGCCGGTCGTAGCCGCCATTCTCGAGGTAGGCCGCCACCCCCATCTGCGTGACGCTGCACGCCGAGTGGGTACTGAAAGTCTGCAGGCGCTGGATTTCCGCCTGGTACTTGCCGGCGACCATCCAGCCGATGCGCACACCAGGCGACAGCGTCTTGGAAAAGCTGGAGCAGTAGATCACCCGGTCGTCCAGGTCATACGCCTTGATCGCTTTGGAAGGCCCCTGATCGAACATCAGTTCGCCATAGATATCGTCTTCGATGATCTGGATGTCAAAGTCCGAGGACAGGCGCAGCAGTTGCTTCTGTCGCTCCTCGGGAATGGTGCCGCCCAGCGGGTTGCTCAGGCGCGCAGTCAGAACCAGCGCCTTGATCGGCCATTGGTTGGCTGCCAGCTGCAGGGCCTCCAGACTGATGCCGGTGGTCGGGTCGCTCGGGATCTCGATGACCTTCAGGCCAAGCAGGTCGGCCAGTTGCAGCAGGCCGTAATAGGTCGGCGACTCCGTGGCAATCAGGTCACCCGGACGGGTCAGCACCCGCAAGCTCATCTGCAGCGCATCCACACAACCGTGGGTGATCACCACTTCGCTGGGGTCAACCACTACGCCGGCGTCGCGCATGCGGATCGCCACCTGGCGACGCAGCGGCTCGAAGCCGGGGCTGAACATGTAGCTGAAGGCGCGCGGGCTATGGAAGCGTGTGACCTTGGCGAGCTGCTGGTGGAGGGTGCGTACCGGCAGGTAATCGACATGGGGAACGGCTGCGCCCAAGGGGAAGACGCCCTCGCGGCGGGACTCGGCTAGAACCTGTTGAATGATGCTGGCGCGGGTGACGAGGCCCGGGCGTTCGACACGAGCGATATCCGGGGTGGACGCGGTCAGGGCCGGGGTCTGGTGCACATAGAAGCCGGATTGCGGACGAGCGCGAATCAGTCCCTGGTCCTCCAGGCTTGCGTAAGCCTGCAGCACGGTGGCGTGGCTGACACTGAGCTGGGAACTGAGCTTGCGCACCGAAGGCACGCGTTCGCCCGGCTGGTAGACGCCTCGGCGAATATCATCGGCCAGTTGCTGGGCGATGCGTTGGTAGAGCAACAGATTGGTCATGACGGCAGCACCTGTATCACTGGACCGAAACACTATCTGAACACTTAACAACTGCACCGGTACAGATCGGGAAATTGTGTGCGATACAGTGAATTTGTCCAGGCATGAAAAAGCCCCGGTGCCGAACGGCAACCGGGGCCTTGTGGCAGAGCGGCTTCAGCGTGCCGAGCCGAGCTCGCCCTTTTCATTGGAGAAGACGATCTCCACTCGACGGTTCTGCGCCCTGCCGCGGTTGGAAGCGTTTTCGGCTACAGGGAAGGCTTCGCCATAACCCTGGACCTGGATGCGCTTGGCATCGATGCCGAGGTCGACCAGGGCATCCGCCACCGCCTGGGCACGATCGGTGGAGAGCCTGAGGTTGTCTGCCTTGTTGCCGCTGCTGTCGGTGTAGCCCTCGATACGTACGACACGGCGTGGGTTCAACTGGAGGAACTGCACCAGTTTCAGCACCGTGCGATTGGCCGAAGCCTTGAGATCAGCGTGACCGGTATCGAACAGCACATCGCCCAGGGTCATCACCAGGCCACGATCGGTCTCAGTGGCGGCCAGCGCGATCATCTGCTCTTCAAGCCACTTGCCCTGCTGCTGGACACTGAGGAGCTTGGCTTCACGCAGTGCCAGTTGCAGGCGCTCGCGCTCCATCTGCAACTTGGCGGCACGCGCCTGGTTCTGGCTCTGTTCGCTGTGCTGGCTGGCGATCTCGCTGTAGCGCTGGCTGAGATACGCGTAGTGGACTACGTCCCGGTCATTGCCCCAATAGCTGGACAGGCGCTCGGCACGAGCCAGGGATTCGCCAGCGCGGATCACATCCTTCGGCGCGGCGCTGAGGACGTTCTGGTCCTCCTTTACCTTCTGGAACATCTGGCGAGCCTGCTCGAGGCTCTGTTCGGTCTGCTGCTGGTTGGCGCAACCACCGAGCAGTCCAAGGCCAAGCATCAGGCCGGCGGTCAATGCATGATTCCGCATCACTGCACGTCTCCCAGCTGCTTGCGCAGGCGATTGATCCGCGCGGTCAGCTCGGCCAATTGGTCCTGGCTCTTCTTGGTGAGCACCTTGGCTTCCGCAAGGCGTGCATCCAGTTCCGCCTCTTCGGCCAGGACGCGCGCACGCTTGTAGTCCTGCTCACCCATGTTCTTCTCGGCCAGGGCGAGTTTGTCCTGGGCAAGCTTCATTTCCTCGATCTGTTCGGTGGCGCCGACGGCCTTGGCCTGCTCCACGGCCTTCTCGGTAAGGCGCATCTGTTCGATGGGCGCCGGATCGCTGGCACAGCCGGCCAGGGCCAGCACAACCAGGCCGGCGGCAAACAGGGGTGTCTTGCTCACTAGAGGATTCCTAATCATTCGGGAGTGCCGGCGGGTTGCATCATCTGCAGTGCCTTCCAGCGTTCCAGGTTGCGCTGCAGCAGGGTTTCCGGCACTCCGGCGGCGACCAATTCTGTCATTTTTTTCGCGAGCTGTCCGCGCAGCCAGGGGTCGTTGCAGGCCGAGTTGTGGGACAGCGTCAGGTACAGACCTTCACTGGAAATCGGAGGTTCCAGCGCGGCCAGATCGTCGGCCATGCCCAGGGTGTCGGCCAGCACCAGGCCGGGGTATCGCTCATAGAGCACGTAGTCGGTGCGCTCCAGCAGCAGCTTCTGGTAGGCCTGGGTCAGGCTGGGAACCTCTTCGAGCTTGAGATTCTCCTTGGCGAAGCGGTCGAAGGCCTCGCCAAAGCTGTTCTTCACCAGCGTGCCGCCGATGTGGCTGCGCAGGTCTTCCCAACCGCTGTAGGGGAACGCGCGCTCGCGCTTCACCCAGACGACGCTTTGGGTTTCCAGGAAGGCCGGATGAACGTAGTCCATGGTTTCCAGGCGCGGCAGGGTGAGGAAGGCCCCTGCGATCAGGTCGACGCGACCGGTACGGACTTCATCCTGGGCACGGGACCAGGGGCCGGTGTAGAGGATTTCCACCTTGAGCCCGAGTTCCTTGGCGATCTGCTTGAGCAGGTCGGCATTGGCGCCTATGAGTTGCTTGGGGTTCTCGGGATCGCGCCACAGATAGGGGGGATACTCGGGATTGCCGGTGGCCACCAGACGCTCGCATTTCCCGGCGGCCTGCCCGACTCCGGGCAACAGGCACAGCACGAGGAGCAAGGACGAGAGCTGCAATCTTGGCATCTGAAGTTTCCTGGGCTGGACATTCGATTGGCACCGACTTGTGCTGCATCGCCTGGAGCGAGCTTCATGCTAGCGTACAGGCGGCTTAAAGAACTATTCGCAATAAGGGCAGGCCATGAAGAAACTCATCATCGCAGTCATCATCTTGCTAGCGGCTGCGGCGACAACCCTCTACTTCTCTCCCATGGCGCTCACCGCCAGCGTGCGCCTCGTTGAGCGCCAACTTGCCGGTTTGTCGGAGCGCCAGATCGCGCTGGGCGATCTTAGCATCCATTACTACGAGGGCGGCCCGACCAAGGGCGAAACCATCGTGATGATCCACGGGTTCGGCGCCAGCAAGGACAACTGGCTGCGCTTCGCCCGCCATTTTACCGAGCGCTACCACGTCATCGCGCTTGACCTGCCTGGCTTCGGTGACAGCGACCGTCCTGCCGGCAGCTACGATGTCGGCACCCAGGCCGAGCGCCTGGAGTCCTTCATCAAGGTACTGGAGTTGGGCAAAGTGCACCTGGTAGGCAACTCCATGGGCGGCCATATCGCCGGGATCTTCGCAGCACGCTACCCGCAGCAGGTGCGCAGCCTGGGGTTGTTCGACAATGGCGGGATCACGGCCCCGAACAAGAGCGAACTGTTTCGCCTGATCGAAGGCGGCCAGTCCAATCCCCTGATAGTGCGCAATGCCGATGACTTCCAGCACTTGCTGGATTTCGTCTTCGTCGAGCCGCCGCCCCTTCCCGAGTCAGTGAAGACCTACCTCGCCGAACAATCCATGGCTAACGAGGCGCACTACAACGAAGTCTTCCGCCAGCTCCGGGAGCGCTATATCCCACTGGAGCCTGAGCTGTCGCGAATCGAGGCCCCTACCCTGCTGCTCTGGGGAGATCGCGACCGCGTGCTGGATGTATCCAGCATCGAGGTAATGAAACCACTGCTGAAAAAACCAACAGTGGTAATCATGCGGGACTGCGGACACGCTCCCATGCTCGAGCGCCCGGAAGAAACTGCCCGGCACTACCAGGCCTTCCTCGACGCCAGCCGCCGTTAAACGGCAATAAAAAACCCGCTCCGAAGCGCGGGTTTTTTGTACGGCAGGCCGGGAAGCGCTATTACAGCAGCTTTTCCAGTTCCGGTACGGCTTCGAACAGGTCCGCCACCAGGCCGTAGTCGGCCACCTGGAAGATCGGGGCTTCTTCGTCCTTGTTGATCGCGACGATGACCTTGGAGTCCTTCATGCCCGCCAGGTGCTGGATGGCACCGGAGATGCCGACGGCGATGTACAGCTGCGGCGCGACGATCTTGCCGGTCTGGCCGACCTGCATGTCGTTCGGTACGAAACCGGCGTCGACGGCGGCACGGGAGGCACCCACGGCAGCGCCCAACTTGTCGGCCAGGGCATACAGGTGCTTGAAGTTGTCGCCGTTCTGCATGCCACGGCCGCCGGAAACGACGATCTTGGCAGCGGTCAGTTCCGGACGATCGGACTTGGCCAGCTCTTCACCGACGAAGGCGGACTTGCCGGCGTCGGAAACAGTGCCCACGGCTTCAACGGCAGCGGAACCGCCTTCAGCGGCAGCGGCGTCGAAACCGGTGGTACGCACGGTGATCACTTTCACGGCCGCGCTGGATTGCACGGTGGCGATGGCGTTGCCGGCGTAGATCGGACGCTTGAAGGTGTCGGCGCTTTCAACGGCGATGATCTCGGAGATCTGGTCGACGTCCAGCAGGGCCGCCACGCGCGGCAGGTAGTTCTTGCCGTTGGTAGTGGCGGGTGCCAGCACGTGGCTGTAGCCCTTGCCC
>NZ_SSOF01000073.1:0-120355 GCF_029873115.1 Pseudomonas sp. BN606
CCGGTGAGGACGCCATGCAAGGTGCGCAGCGGCCGGTTCACCGGCGGGCTGAGGCCGATGATGGGGAGCGGCATGGGCGACGGGTAGAGGCTGAACGCGGCGTCCTGCCCCAGGAGCTGGTCAACCGGCAGATCGCGCTGGCTGGAGGTGAACTCGATGCGGTAGCGGAACGGCTCGCTGAGCGCCTCCTCGCCCTGGAAGGCGAGCACGTCGAGCGTGGCGTCGAGGTTGCGGACCTTGAGCTGGTGGCGGCTGTGATCGAAGAAGGGGCGGATTGCAGCGAGCATGCGGTTGAACCTTCCGTCGTCAGAAACAAACGCCGAAGGTTGCCGCTCACACCGGCCCGCCGCTATCAGACCGGTTCGGAATGATTGCTGGAAAACAAGCGTCGTCGTGTCGGAAGCGTGGGAGTGCGTTGCGGTGTCAACTAAAGCGATTGCTGGAGCCGGAAGGCGGAAAACTCACCTTCTCCAGACGTTAATCCATGCATGCGTTGGTGAGCTGGGACGGAGCACCGCCCAGCCCGTTTACGGAACTCGTGGTGTCAGTGCAGCTTGTCCCGCTTGGCCAGGCCGGGGAACAGCTTCATCCACAGCCCGGTCACGATCAGTGTGCCAACGCCGCCCATGACCACCGCCGGAACGGTGCCGAACCAGGCGGCGGTAACGCCGGACTCGAACTCACCCAACTGGTTGGAAGCGCCGATGAACAGCCCGTTCACCGCACTCACGCGGCCGCGCATCTCGTCCGGGGTATGCAGCTGCACGAAGGCGCCGCGAATCACCATGCTGATCATGTCCGCCGCGCCGAGCACCGCCAGCACCGCCAGGGAGAACCAGAAGGAGGTGGATAGCCCGAAGGCGATGGTCGCTACGCCGAAGATCCCGACCGAGGTGAACATGATCCGGCCCACGTTGCGTTCGATGGGGAATCGCGCCAGCCAGAAGGACATCAGCAATGCACCGACCGCCGGTGCCGAACGCAGCAGGCCCAGGCCCCAGGGGCCGGTGAGCAGGATGTCCTTGGCGAACACCGGGAGCAGGGCGGTGGCACCACCCAGCAGCACGGCGAAGAGGTCCAGGGAAATGGCGCCGAGGATGTCCGGGCGGCTACGGATGAAACGGATGCCCGCCAGCAGGTTTTCCAGGTTGGCCGGAGCCTTGTTGGCCGGCTGCTGCCTGCTGGAGAGGCCCAGCATCAGGACGCAGGCGGCTATATAGAGGACCGCCGTGGGACCGTAGACCCACAGGCTGCCGAAGGCGTAGAGCAGGCCACCAAGGGCCGGCGCGACGATGGTGGCCGCCTGCATGGCCGAAGCCGAGGCCGCCACCGCGCGGGGGAAGAGTTCCTTGGGCACTACGTTCGGCAGCAACGCCTGGGTAGCCGGCATCTCGAACGCCCGGGCGGCGCCGAGGACGAAGGCCATCAGGAAGATCAGTTCGCGGCTGGCGCTGTCGGTGGCGCTGGCGAATACCAGCACGCCTGCCACCAGGGCCTGGAGAACCTGGCAGATCGCGGCGACGCGGCGACGGTCGAAGCGGTCGGCCACATGCCCGGTGTGCAGCATGAACAGCACGCGCGGCAGGAACTCCACCAGACCCACCAGGCCCAGGTCGAGCACGTTGCCGGTGAGTTCGTAGATATGCCAGCCGATGGCGACTGTGATCATCTGGAAACCGCTTGCCGTGCAGACGCGGGCGAACCAGAAAGCCAGGAAAGGACGATGGTGGCGTAGGAGGAGGGCCTGAGACATATCCGGAAAAAGCTTAGGCTGCTATCGATGGCGCAGCCTAGCACGGCGGCGGAAACATGCGGTTGCATTTGCCGAACCGAGCGTTCGATCAGCGCCTGCTCTTCGGAAATTTCTGACCAAAGAGACAGATTTACCCTTTGTCTCTGTCAGTGATTTCGTTAGAATTTGACTTTCAAGTCAGGTTAATCCCTCCGACTACTCTCATATCTACGACCCTTCTCTCCGGAAGGGCCGACAACCGTGTTTGCACAAAGAAAAGCGCCGGCCAACGCCGGTCGATGAGGAACGGGCATGTCCACTCCTGAGTTATCCCGTCGCGCCTTCCTGCAAGGCAGCGTCGTCGCCGGCATCGGCATCACCCTTGCACCCTTGGGCAGCAAGGCCTTCGCCGCTCTGTTCGAAGAACAGGTCACCCGCACGCCCGAGCCCTGGTACACCGCGGGTGGCCAGGCCCGTGGGCGAATTGACGGTGTCAGCAAGGTCTGCGGCGGCAAGGTGTTCGCCCGTGATATCCGCGCCAAGGACATGCCGGGCTGGCCGCAGCAGCAAGGCCACGCGCTGCTGCTCAAGGCCACCCGTGCCGATCACCTCTATCAAGGTTTCGACCTGTCGATGCTGGGCGAAGAGCTGAAACCGGATCGCGTGGTGACCGCCGCCGATCTGGCGCGCGACGGCATCGCCTTCCCCGAAGGCCACAGCCCGGACCCCTTCCTGCCGGAAGGCCAAGTGCCCATGTTCATCGGCCACCCGGTCGCGCTGCTGATCTGGAAGGATTTCGACCGCTACCGCCGCGCGAAGAACATCCTCAAGTTCAACGAGAAGGTGGTGCGCTACGGCGCCCAGGCTCCGCTGTACCAGCGCGACCCCTACGGCAGTTTCCGCTTCGTGCGCGTTGGCGGGGCCACGCCTTTCGAGCCGGACACCTTCTCCAGCCTGAAGGACAGCATGCTGTTCCCGCTGATCCGTGAGCGCAAACCCACCTGGGGCGCCGGCAACCCGGCGGGCGACCTGACCGCCCAGGGCATCTACCACGCCGAGCAGATGCAGTCGAAGCTGGCCAATCCGCCGGAAGGCTGGATGGTCTTCGACGAGCGCTTCAAGACCCAGTCCATCGAGCCGGCCGCCCTGGAAGCGGACAACGGCAACGGCTGGTACGACCCGGCTACCGGCACCCTGCATTTCGTCGTCGCCACCCAGTGCCCCTTCGAAGTGGCCGAGCAGACCGCGCACATGTTGGCGCCGTCGCGCTTCAAGGTGCAGAAGCTGAACATGCACCCCGGCTACACCGTCGGTTACGGCTCCAAGGACAACAACATTTTCGTGTTCTACGCCGCCCTGGCGGCGATTTACGGCGACGGCGTGCCGGTGCGCCTGGCCAATGACCGATACGAGCAGTTCCAGAGCGGTATCAAGCGCCACCCCTTCGACATGCATTACCAACTGGCCGTGAAGAAGGACGACCTGTCGTTCCAGATCTTCCGTGCTCACATGGACGTCGACGGTGGCGGACGCATCAATTACAGCCCCTCGGTCGCCGCCGTGGGTGCTACCGCCGCGCAGTCCATCTACTACCTGCCGCAGAGCGATCTGGCCGCCACCGCCTATCACTCCCGTGGCGTCGAAGCCGGCTCCATGCGCGGCTACGGCACCCTGCAGACCATGGCCGCCACCGAGATGATGGTGGACGAGGTCGCCGCGCGCTTAGGCGTCGACCCCATTGAGTTGCGCCGCAAGAACGTCTTCAAGTCCGGCATGAAGAACACCCAGGGCGCCATTCCCGCCGGTGCCTTGCGCCTGGAGGAAATCCTCGACAAGGCCGCGCAGCACGAGGTCTGGAAGAACCGCGATGCACGCAAGCGCGAGGAAGAGGCGAAGGACCCGGACAACTACTACGGCGTTGGCTTCGCCATCTGCCAGAAGGACTTCGGCACCGGCTCCGAGGCGCCGATGGCCAGCATCGAGTTCACTGCCGATGGCCGCGTGACGCTGCGCCAGATCGCCATCGACATGGGCACCGGCATGGCCACCTCCCAGGCGCTGCTGGTGGCTGACTACCTGGGCCGTCCGGCGCATGAAATCCGCACCGGCGTCACCGAGTGGGCCGAACTGGACCTGACCACCAGCGGCAACCCTTACCTGATCAGCCAGGCTGAACAGGATGCCGCGCTGAAGAACCCGCGCTGGGTCGGCAAGCTGGCGTCGCCGTCCTCGGCCACCAACTCGGCCTATTACTCGGGTCATGGCACCCGCGAGGCGGCACGCATCCTCTTCAACCACGGCCTGTGGCCGGCGGCGCTGAGCATCTGGGGCCGCGGCGAGTTTGGCGGCCTGGCCAACCCCTACGTCGTACGTCGCGAGGACGCCCATTGGGTGGAAGGCAAACTGACCGCCAACGGCCTGCCGCCGATCCCCTTCGAGGTGCTGGCGCACAAGGCCCACGAGCTGGGCCTGGTCACCGGAGTCAGCGTCCACGGTTTCAACCGCTGGGCCTGGGCCGAGGGCGAGTTCGACATAGACGGCAAACGCGACACCTTCCCGCTGGACGCCGTGGCCGTTAAGTACGGTGACGGTGCCGCCAAGGAGAAGAAGGCGAAGATGACCAGCCACGGCTACCACCTGCTGGACCGTACCGCCATCACCTATCCGCCAACCCAGTTGAACAACGCCATGGTCACCTACTACAGCCCGGTGGCGACCCTGGTCGAATTGAAGGTGAACAAGGGCAGTGGCGAAGCGCGAGTGATCAATCATCACTCCTGGCTCGAGTGCGGCCGGGTCATCGTGCCGGAGCTGGTGCGCGGCCAGCTCGAAGGCGGTATCGCCATGGGCATTGGTCACGCATTGCTGGAAGAAATGCCGTTGTACGAGGGCGGCCCCGGTGAGGGCACCTGGAACTTCAACCGTTACCAGCTGCCTCGCGCCAAGGACTGTGCAGTGTGGAAACAGACCGCCGAAATCCTCCCGCCGCTGTCGCCCAGTGACCCGGCCAAGGGCATTGCCGAAGTGGTGATGATCCCGGTGGTCGGCGCCATCGTGAACGCCGTGGCCCACGCCACCGGCAAGCGCCTGCGCGACCTTCCCCTGACTCCGGCCCGCATCAAGGAGGCCCTCCATGGCTAAGCGCGCCCTCAGCATGACCCTCAACGGCCAGG
Organism: Pseudomonas sp. BN606; assembly: GCF_029873115.1. NCBI lineage: Bacteria > Pseudomonadati > Pseudomonadota > Gammaproteobacteria > Pseudomonadales > Pseudomonadaceae > Pseudomonas > Pseudomonas sp. BN606. The sequence continues at coordinate 4,906 of NZ_SSOF01000073.1, forward strand.
CCATCGGTCCGTTCACCGTGGATGACGACCTGATGATGATCGAGTTCCTCCACGAACACCTGAACCTGACCGGTTCGCGCCTGGGCTGCGGCCAGGGTATCTGCCACGCCTGCGTGGCGATCCTCGACAAGCCCGATGGCACCAGCGAGGAGATCCGCACCTGCATTACTGGCGCGCATTTCTTCGATGGCAAGAAGGTGCGCACCATCGAAGGCCACGCCAAGCGCGATGCCAAGGGTGAAGTCACCGAGCTGAATCCGATCCAGCAGAAGTTCATCGACCAGTTCGCCTTCCAGTGCAGCTACTGCACCCCCGGCTACGTCAACGCCGCCACCGTGCTGGTGGAAAAGCTCCAGCGCCAGCCGGTCAAGCGCAGTGAACTGGAAGGGGAGATCGAACAGGCCCTGGGCAACCACATCTGCCGCTGCACCGGCTACGTCCGCTACTACAACGCCGCGCGCGAAGTGGTAGAAGGTCTCGGCCTGGTCAAGGAGGGTTAAGGATGCGTGCAATTCTCCTCGCGGCGCTGCTGCTGCCCCTGACTGCCCCTGCCGCTGAACAGCCCGCGGACAAGGCGCTGATCGAGCGCGGCAAGTACCTGGCCCGCGCCGCCGACTGCGTGGCCTGCCACAGCATCGAAGGCGGCGCCGAGTACGCCGGCGGCCTGCCGCTGGTGTCCCCATTCGGCACCATCTACGGCACCAACATCACGCCGGACAAGGAGCACGGCATCGGTCAGTACAGTGCCGACGAGTTCTTCAAGGCGGTGACCCAGGGTGAGCGCAAGGACGGTGGCAAGCTCTACCCCGCCATGCCCTACACCTCGTACCACCTGCTCAAGCGTGAAGACTCCGACGCCATCTACGCCTACCTGATGAGCCTGGAGCCCATTGCCAAACCGAGCCCGAAGACCGACCTGGCCTTCCCGTTCAACGTCCGCTTCGGCATGACCTTCTGGAACATGCTTTACAAGAACCGGGTGCAGCTCGAAGCGGCTGATGGCAAGGGCGAGGAGTGGCAGCGCGGGCAGTACCTGGTGGAAGTGCTCGGCCACTGCGGCGAGTGCCATACCCCGCGTAACGCGCTGGGTGCCCTGCAGCAGGACCTGCGCATGACCGGCGGCGTGATCCTCGGCTACGAGGCACCGAGCCTGTTGGCCAAGGACCTGGCCGAGCGCGGCTGGACCACGGACGACTTGTCCACCTTCCTCAAGCACGGCATCAGCGATCAGGGTTCGGTATTCAACGAGATGTACCCGGTGCTGCACCACAGCACTCAGTACCTGCCTCAGGATGATCACCGCGCCATGGCCACCTACCTGCTGGGCGAAGAGCCGCCGGCGCCGCGCAAGATAGCCGCCGTGGCCGAGGCTGAGCTGGGCGAAAGCGCCGCTCGCGGTCGCCAGGACTACCTCAACGTCTGTGCCGGTTGCCATGGCGCGGCAGGAGAGGGCGTGCCGCACGTGGCGGTTGCCATGAACGGCAACACCACCCTGCGCCTGGCGGATTCCCGCAACCTGCTACGGGTGATCGACGACGGCATTCGCGAACAGCAGTTCACCGGTTTCGAACGGATGCAGCCAATGCCCGGCTTCAGGGATAAACTCGATGACGGCCAGATGCGCGACCTGCTCAATTACCTGCGCCAGACCTGGGGCGGACTTGAGGGTGAGGTGAGCCCTGAGCGGGTGTCGGAGCTGCGCGGCGAGGTCCTGTCGTCTCACTGATTAGGGTATTTCCCACGATGCAACACCTCGATCTGCTGGTGGTGCGCAAGGCGCTGGAGTGGTCCGCTTCTGGCCAGCGCGTGTGGCTCTGCACGGTCCTCGCGACCTATGGCTCGGCGCCTCGCGCGCCGGGTTCCCTGCTGGCGGCCACCGCCGACGGGCACTGGATCGGCTCGCTGTCGGGCGGTTGTGTCGAGGATGACTTCCTCGAACGCCTGGTCGCCGGTGCCTTCGCCGAGCCGGTTCAGCTGGTGCGTTATGGCGACGGCAGCGATACCCATTCGTCGATCCGTCTGCCCTGCGGCGGCATTCTCGACGTGCTGGTGGAAAACCTGCCCTCCGATTGTGATGTCCAGGCGCACCTGCGAGAGCTGGAAACGGCCTTGGCCGGCCAGCGCCGCTTGATCCGCGAGGTCGCCCTGCCCGAGGGCGCGCGTCGGTTGTTGCCGGACCGCGAGCATGGCCCGCGGGTGGAGCGCCTGGGCGACCTGCTGCACCTGCGCGTCGGTGCCGCCCAGCGCCTGCTGCTGGCGGGTTACTCCACGGTGGCCCAGGTATGCGCCGAGTTTGGCCAGAGCCTGGGCTTTGAAGTGGTGCTCTGCGACCCGCGTGACGAGGCGCTGCAGGGCGTCGAGCTGCCGGGCGTGGAAATCCGCCGCGAACTGCCCTCGGAGTTCATCCGCCTGGGCGGCTGTCATGCCGATACCGCCGTGGTCGCCCTGACCCACGATCCTAAGATCGACGATCTGGCGATGATCGAAGCGGTGCGCACCGAGGCTTTCTACATCGGCGTGATGGGCTCCATGGCCACCAGCGCCAAGCGTATGGAGCGCCTGCGGCGGATCGGCGGCCTGAACGAGGCGGAACTCGACCGCATCATTGCTCCCATTGGCCTCAACCTGGGCAGCAAGACCCCGTCCGAAATCGCCCTGGCGGTGCTCGCGGATATCCTGCGGGTTCGTAATGGGATTGCGCGGGAAAGGGTTTGATCAAACGAAGTCAGTCGCACCAATCCCCTACAGTTCCATCGCCCCGGGAGATGAAGGATGTCCAATGTCCCCGCCCTGATCCTCGCCGCTGGCTTCGGTACCCGCTTTGGCAGCGACAAGCGTCGCGCCACCCTGGCCGACGGCCGCACGCTGCTGGCAGCCAGTCTTGAGCGGGCCAGGACGGTGTTCGACGAGGTGCAAGTGGTGCTGCGCCCGGAGGACGACCCGACGGTGTTGGGGTTGCCGGAGGGCTGCAACATCATCCTTTGTGAAGATGCCGGGCGGGGCATGGGCCACAGCCTCGCGGCCGGTGCGCGGGCACTTGCCAATGGCGAGGCCGACGCCATCGCCGTATTGCTCGGGGACATGCCCTGGATCGCTGAATCCAGCCTCCGCGCGCTACTGGCCAAGGCTGCGCCGGGCCGTATCGTTTTCCCTGTCCATCACGATGAGCGTGGTCATCCCGTGCTGTTCGGCCGGGAATTCTGGCCGGAACTCTGCGCCTTGACCGGCGATGAAGGGGCGCGCCGGGTTCTGCGTGCCCATGCGGCCGCCTGGGTGGCGGTTGGGGTGGACGATCCGGGGGTGCTGCGGGATGTGGACAGCCCCGAGGCACTTCTACCGTAGGTTGGCGTAGAGCGCAGCGAAACCCAGCAAATCCGAAACAAGCGCGTCGTTGGGCTTCGCTGCGCTCTGCCAAAACCTACAGTCCCCCGCACTCCATGCGGCGCGCGGCCGCGCGGCAACCTGTCGCGCGGCAACGAACCACAGCTTCCAAAATGCCTTGACCGGCTACTCTCTATGCATTGCTTGATCCGCGTCAAAACCCCCGGCGCGGGTTTGTGAAGGGCCGACCTGGCCCGCATCCAGTCGCAGCAGACCCCACAAGAACAATTCGGTCCGGCCCGGCTCCTCTATCCGATGGAGTCGTTCGGGACCTGTACCCGTATCAATCTGATTAGAGGATTCGCCATGTTCGGATTGGAGGCTCTCGATCTCGCCCGAATGCAGTTCGCCTTCACCGTGTCCTTCCACATCATCTTCCCGGCCATCACCATCGGCCTGGCGAGCTACCTCGCCGTCCTGGAAGGGTTGTGGCTGAAGACCTGCGAGGAGGTCTACCGCGACCTCTATCACTTCTGGTCGAAGATATTCGCCGTGAACTTCGGCATGGGCGTGGTCTCGGGCCTGGTCATGGCCTACCAGTTCGGTACCAACTGGAGTGCCTTCTCCGACTTCGCTGGTGCGGTCACCGGGCCGCTGCTGACCTATGAGGTGCTCACTGCCTTCTTCCTGGAGGCCGGCTTCCTTGGCGTCATGCTGTTCGGATGGAATCGCGTGGGTCCGAGCCTGCACTTCTTCTCCACGGTGATGGTGGCCATCGGCACCATCATTTCCACCTTCTGGATCCTCGCCTCCAATAGCTGGATGCAGACCCCGCAGGGCTTCGAGATCATCGACGGCCGCGTGGTACCGGTGGACTGGCTGGCGGTGATCTTCAACCCGTCCTTCCCCTATCGCCTGCTGCACATGGCCACCGCCGCCTTCCTCGCCACCGCCTTCTTCGTCGGCGCCTCGGCGGCCTGGCACCTGCTGCGCGGCCGCGACAACCCGGCGATCCGCAAGATGCTCTCCATGGCCATGTGGATGGCGCTGATCGTGGCCCCGGTACAGGCGTTCATCGGTGACCTGCACGGCCTCAATACCCTCAAGCACCAGCCGGCGAAGATCGCCGCGATGGAAGGCCACTGGGACAACAGCAGTGGCGAAGCCACCCCGCTGATCCTCTTCGGCTGGCCGGACATGGAGCGTGAGGAAACCCGCTTCAAGGTCGAGGTTCCCTATCTCGGCAGCCTGATCCTGACCCACAGCCTGGACAAGCAGGTACCGGCGCTGAAGGAGTTCCCCAAGGAAGACCGGCCCAACTCCACTGTGGTGTTCTGGTCATTCCGCATCATGGCGGGCCTGGGCATGCTGATGATCCTCACCGGCATCTGGAGTCTGTGGCTGCGCTGGCGCGGCGGGCTGTTCCAGTCCCGGCCGTTCCTCTACCTGTGCTTGTGGATGGGCCCGTCCGGGTTGATCGCGATCCTCGCCGGCTGGTTCACCACCGAGATGGGCCGCCAGCCCTGGGTGGTCTATGGCTTGATGCGCACGGCCGATGCGGTGTCCAACCACAGCGTGACGCAGATGAGCCTGACCCTGGTGAGCTTCGTGGTGGTGTACTTCGTGCTCTTCGGCGCGGGCCTGGGCTACATGATGCGCCTGGTGCGCAAGGGCCCGGTCACCCACGAGGGCAAGGAACAGGGTATCGGCGGCCCCGGCCAGCACCGCACGCCTGCACGCCCGCTCTCGGCGACCGAAGAGGGTATGGACGATGACGACAACGTTACCGAGGTAAGGAGCTGAACCATGGGCGTAGACCTTTCACTGATCTGGGCCATCATCATCATCTTCGGCGTGATGATGTACGTGGTGATGGATGGTTTCGATCTCGGAATCGGCATCCTCTTCCCCTTCGTCAAGGATGACGGCGAGCGCGACGTGATGATGAACACCGTCGCGCCGGTCTGGGACGGCAACGAGACGTGGCTGATCCTGGGGGGCGCCGGCCTGTTCGGCGCTTTCCCGCTGGCGTACTCGGTGGTGCTTTCGGCGCTCTACCTGCCGCTGATCCTGATGCTGCTGGGGTTGATCTTCCGTGGCGTGGCCTTCGAGTTCCGCTTCAAGGCCAAGCCGGCCAAGCGCCACCTGTGGGACAAGGCGTTCATCGGCGGCTCCATCGCCGCCACGTTCTTCCAGGGTGTTGCGCTGGGCGCGTTCATCGAGGGCATCCCGGTGGTGAACCGCACCTTTGCCGGTGGCTCGCTGGACTGGCTGGCGCCTTTCCCGATGTTCTGCGGCCTGGGTCTGATCGCCGCTTACGCGCTGCTCGGCTGCACCTGGCTGATCATGAAGACCGAAGGCCGCTTGCAGCAGCAGATGCACGACCTGGCGCGACCGCTGGTGCTGGTGATGCTGGCGATTACCGGCCTCGTCAGCATCTGGACGCCGCTGGCCCACGAGGAAATCGCTACCCGCTGGTTCAGTCTGCCCAACCTGTTCTGGTTCATGCCGGTACCGATCCTGGTGCTGGTGTGCACCTGGGCGTTGCTGCGCGCCGTGGCGAACAACGCCCACCACGCGCCCTTCGTGCTGACGCTGGTGCTGATCTTCCTCGGCTACAGCGGCCTGGGCATCAGCCTCTGGCCCAACGTAATCCCACCGTCCATTTCCATCTGGGAAGCAGCGGCACCGCCGCAGAGCCAGGGGTTCATGTTGGTGGGCGCGCTGTTCATCATCCCCTTCATCCTGATGTACACCGCCTGGAGCTACTACGTGTTCCGCGGCAAGGTGACCCAGGAAGACGGCTACCACTAGGAGCGGCCTGTGGATAAGTCAGAGAAGAAACCGCTTTGGCAGCGCCTCGGCTGGCTGGTGGGTATCTGGGCCCTCAGCGTGTTGGCGCTTGGCGCTGTGGCCTACGTGCTGCGGATGTTCATGACGGCGGCGGGGTTGAGTACGCACTAGGCGTGCTCTCTCATTACTTGTAGGGGCGAATGAATTCGCCCCTACAAGGTTTCAGTGGCCTGGTGCAGCTATTTGCTCGCCTTCAACACCACGAACTTCGGTGTCGCCGCCACCTGCTCCACGCCCCGGAATAGACGCTTGAGCTTGGCGTGGTAGCCCAGGTGGCGATTGCCCACGATCCATAGCTCGCCACCTTTCACCAGTGCATTGCGCGCTTGCACGAACATGCGCCAGGCGAGGAAATCGCCTACAACCTGCTGCTGGTGGAACGGCGGATTGCACAGCACCAGGTCCAGCGAATCCCCCGGCTGCTCTGCCAGACCGTCGCCTGCCCGGATATCCGCAGGGCGTTCGCCCAGTGCCGCGCGCCAATTCTCCTTCGCCGACTGGACGGCCATGTAGGACTCGTCCACCAGGGTCATCTGCGCCTGCGGGTTGGCCAGCGCATAAACGATGCCGAGAACGCCATTGCCACAGCCCAGGTCTGCCGCACGGATATCCGCCAGGCTGCGCGGCAGGTGCGGAAGAAAGGCACGGGTGCCAATGTCCAGGCCTTCGCGGCAGAACACGTTGGCGTGGTTGATCAGCGTCAGGCGTGGCTGGTCCAGTTGGTAGCGGGTGGGGTAGGGCGAAGCAGGTGCCGGCTTCTGTTCGGCCGTGGCGATCAGCAGGCGTGCCTTCTTCACCGCCAGAGATGGCTGCATCGGGCCGATGTATTTCTCCAGCAGGTCGCCAGCGGCGTGGGGCAGGTGCTTGACCATACCCGCGGCTACCACCGTGGCGCCGGGGGCGAGTTGGCCATGCAGGCGGATCAGTTGTTCCTCCAGCAGTGCCAGGGTTTTGGGAACGCGCACCAGTACCCGGTCGAACGGGCCTTCGGCCAGTTCACTTGCGGCCACGAAGCGCACGCGCCCGGCATCCAGTTCGTTGCGTGCCAGATTGCGTTGCAGGGCGATGTGGCCGAGGTGGGAGTCGCCGCTGCTGGTGACGTGCGCGTGGGTGGCCAGGCTGGCGGCCAGCGCGCCGAAGCTGTCATTCAGCACCAGGATGCGCGTTTCGCTGGCGATGCCCTGTTCGTGCAGGTGGTTGAGCAGGTACTCATCGGCGGCATCGAAGGCCTGCAGCGGGTCGTCCTGCTGTTCGGGCTGGCGAACGAGATCGAGCTGGGCAAAAGGCGTAGCAAATATAGGCATAAGAACCGGCGGTGTTTCTGAAGGCCGCTTTGCGAGACACTGAAGCGGCCTTTGAACGAATCGGAAAGAGTGGGAGCGGAGTATGACCGCCAGCGAAGAGAAGTTCACCCGTCAGACCCTGCTGGATGTCGAGACCCTGACGCCCAGCCTGTTCACCCTGCGCACGACCCGTGACGCGGGGTATCGCTTCAGAGCCGGGCAGTTCGCCCGCCTGGGCGTGACCAAGGCCGACGGCAGCACCGTCTGGCGCGCCTATTCCATGGTCTCGGCGCCCCATGACGAGCACCTGGAGTTCTTCTCCATCGTCGTACCGGGGGGCGAATTCACCAGTGAGCTGTCGCGCCTCGCGGTAGGCGACACCCTGATGGTGGACAAGACGTCCTTCGGCTTCCTCACCCTCGACCGTTTCGTCGATGGTCGCGACCTCTGGCTGCTGGCTACCGGCACTGGGCTGGCGCCGTTCCTGTCGATCCTCCAGGACCTGGAGGTCTGGCAGCGTTTCGAACGGATCATCCTCGTCTACAGCGTGCGCCAGGCTGCGGAGCTGGCTTATCAGCCGCTGATTGACGACCTGAAGAACCGCGATTACCTGGAAGGCGTGGCCGACAAGCTGCTGTACATCCCTGTGGTGACCCGCGAGGAAGTGCCCGGCGCGCTGCATGGGCGTATCACTACGTTGATCGAGAACGGCGAGCTGGAACGCGCCGCCGGCCTGGAACTCACCCCGGAGCACTCCCGCGTGATGCTCTGCGGTAACCCGCAGATGATCGACGACACCCGCGCGGTGCTGAAAAAGCGCGACATGAACCTGAGCCTGACCCGCCGGCCGGGGCAGGTGGCGGTGGAGAACTACTGGTAGGTAGTGTGTGGCGGATGAATAGCTTGGAGGGGCGATTTCAATCGCCAAGGGCAGCTCCGCTGCCCCTCACCGGCTTCGCAGGGCAGACCTCCGGCCTGTAGATGCGAATGAATTTGCCCCTACAGGTGTTCTTCACCTCAGGCATCCAGTTCTATTCGCCGCTCGCACCCCCCATCACACCGACCCGGACAGCTGCACCCCGTGCTGCTGCGGGCGGTGGCGCGTTCCATTCGCCTGGCTACGGGCTCGTCGTCGGCAAAGGGCAGCATGGTGGCTTCGTCCAGTTGGCGTTGGCTCCTGCCACCCAGGCTGGCCTGGATGGCGAGGTAGAAGAAGGTCAGGGCAGCCAGGCTAAGCAGGGCGTATGCGCTTTCGCTATCCATGGGCCACCGCCTGCGGGACCGCGTCGGTGGCGCGCGTATCACCGACGCGGATCGTGCGCCAGGTGTTCCAGGCCATCAGCAGCATGCCGGTGACGAAGAAGATGCCACCCACCATGCGCACCACGAATCCGGGGTGGCTGGCTTCCAGCGCTTCGACGAAGGAATAGGTGAGGGTGCCATCCTCGTTCACCGCGCGCCACATGAGGCCCTGGGTGATGCCGTTGACCCACATGGAGGCGATGTACAGAACGGTGCCGATGGTGGCCAGCCAGAAGTGGGCGTTGATCAGGCCGGTGCTGTGCATCTGCGCGCGGCCGTAGAGGCGCGGGATCAGGTGGTAGAGCGAGCCGATGGTGATCATCGCCACCCAGCCCAGCGCTCCGGCGTGTACGTGGCCGATGGTCCAGTCGGTGTAGTGGGACAGCGCGTTTACGGTCTTGATGGCCATCATCGGGCCTTCGAAAGTGCTCATGCCATAGAAGGCCAGCGACACCACGAGGAAGCGCAGGATCGGGTCCTCGCGCAACTTATGCCAGGCCCCGGAGAGGGTCATCATGCCGTTGATCATGCCGCCCCAGCTCGGCGCCAGCAGGATGATCGACATCACCATGCCGAGGGACTGGGCCCAGTCCGGCAGGGCGGTGTAGTGCAGGTGGTGCGGGCCGGCCCAGATGTACAGGGTGATCAGTGCCCAGAAGTGCACGATGGACAGGCGGTAGGAGTACACCGGGCGCCCGGCCTGCTTGGGAATGAAGTAGTACATCATTCCGAGGAAGCCGGTAGTCAGGAAAAAGCCCACGGCGTTGTGCCCGTACCACCACTGCACCATGGCGTCGGTAGCGCCGGAATAGACCGAGTACGACTTGAACCAGCTCACCGGAATGGCCATGTGGTTGACGATGTGCAGCATCGCGGTGACCACGATGAAGGCGCCAAAGAACCAGTTGCCCACATAGATGTGCCTGGTCTTGCGCTTCATCACCGTACCGAAGAACACCACCGCGTAAGCGATCCAGACGATGCCCATCCATACCGCGCCGGTGAACTCCACCTCGGCGTATTCCTTGGTAGTGGTCAGGCCCTGGGGCAGGGTGACCAGGAGGATCACCACCAGTGCCTGCCAGCCCCAGAAGGTGAAGGCAGCAAGCCCACCACCGAACAATCGTGCCTGGCAGGTGCGCTGCACCGTGTAGTAGCTGGTAGCGAACAGGGCACTACCGCCGAAGGCGAAAATCACCAGGTTGGTGTGCAGCGGGCGCAGGCGGCCGAAGCTGGTCCAGGGCAGGTCGAGGTTCAGCGCCGGCCAGACGAGCTGGGCGGCGATGAACACGCCCATGCCCATGCCGACGATGCCCCAGACGAGCGTCATCAGGGCGAACTGGCGAACCACCTTGTAGTCGTAGGTCGGTTCCGGGATTGCGGTGTTCATGTGCGGGCCTTTCGGTTGAGAAGACTGAGCGGCCGCCATTCTGGAAACCCCGTCGCTGGGGAAACAGACTCAGATAAACGCACTTTTTAGTGCTCAGATCGGCTGGCGCCTTGTAGGAGCGAGCTTGCTCGCGAACCGCCGGCATTCGCGAGCAAGCTCGCTCCTGCAAGTCAATCTGATATGGTTTTTTGAGACGGACCTGAAGCTGTTTACGCCGGGCTCGCGCGCCCATAGTGAAGGCCCCCGCCCGCCTTGCTGGAGCCCGCTTGCATGTACCACTACGACGACTACGACCGCGCCCTGGTGCAGGAGCGTGTGGCGCAATTCCGCGACCAGGTGGCGCGGCGTATCAGCGGCGAGCTTTCCGAGGAAGAGTTCCTGCCGCTGCGTCTGCAGAACGGCCTCTACATGCAAAAGCACGCCTACATGCTGCGGGTCGCCATCCCCTACGGAACGCTGTCGTCCAGCCAGATGCGTTGCCTGGCGCGAATCGCCCGCGAACATGATCGCGGCTATGGCCACTTCACCACCCGGCAGAACATCCAGTTCAACTGGATCGAGTTGGCCGAGGTGCCGGACATCCTCCAGCAACTGGCCGAGGTGGAGATGCACGCGATCCAGACATCCGGCAACTGCGTGCGCAACATCACCACCGAAGCCTTCGCCGGGGTGGCCGCCGACGAGTTGCTGGACCCGCGACCACTGGCGGAAATTCTCCGCCAGTGGTCCACCATCAATCCGGAATTCCTCTTCCTGCCGCGCAAGTTCAAGATCGCGCTCTGCGCAGCCGAGCAGGATCGAGCCGCCGTGCAGATGCACGACATCGGCCTTTACCTGTACCGCGACGATGCGGGCGAAATGCGCCTGCGGGTATTGGTGGGCGGCGGCCTCGGCCGCACACCGATCCTCGGTCAGCAGATTCGTGACGGCCTGCACTGGCGACACTTGCTGTCCTATGTCGAAGCCATCCTGCGCGTCTACAACCGCCACGGCCGGCGCGACAACAAGTACAAGGCGCGGATCAAGATCCTGGTCAAGGCGCTGGGTATCGAAGCCTTTGCCCGCGAGGTGGAAGCCGAGTGGCAGCACCTGAAGGAGGGCCCGGCCGAGTTGACCGAGGCTGAGTACCAGCGCGTTGCCAGCAGCTTCGATGCACCGTCCTATGCCCGCCTGGATGAGGCCGACCTGGACTTCGGCAGCCAACTGGCGCGGGACCCGGAATTCGCCCGCTGGTGTGCGCGCAACCTGCAACCGCACAAGGTTCCGGGCTACGCCGCCGTCGTGCTGTCCACCAAGCCGGGACCGGATGCCCCGCCCGGAGATGTCACCGACGTCCAGATGGAGGCAGTAGCCGACTGGGCCGAGTGCTTCGGTTTCGGTGAAATCCGCATCGCCCACGAACAGAACCTGGTGCTGCCCGACGTGCGCAAGGCCGACCTGCACGCACTTTGGCTGAAGGCCCGCGACTGTGGCCTGGCGACCGCCAACATCGGCCTGCTCACCGACATCATTGCCTGCCCGGGCGGCGACTACTGTTCCCTGGCCAACGCCAAGTCCATCCCCATCGCCCAGGCCATCCAGGCGCGCTTCGTTGATCCAGCGGCACTTCAGGATCTGGGTGAGCTCAGCCTGAACATCTCCGGCTGCATGAACGCCTGCGGTCATCACCACATCGGCAACATCGGCATCCTCGGTGTGGATAAGGGCGGCAGCGAGTGGTACCAGATCACCCTCGGGGGCGCCCAGGGCATGGACAGCGAACTGGGCAAGGTGATCGGACCTTCCTTCAGCGCTGACGAGGTGCCGGACGTGATCGAAAAGGTGGTGGAAACCTTCCGCGACTATCGCGAGCCGGAGGAACGCTTCGTCGATACGGTGCGGCGCATCGGCCTGGATCCCTTCAAGGAACGGGTCTACGCCAAAGTGGGGGTACCGGCATGAACAACCTGATCAAACTTGTGGATGGTGAGGCTCGCCTGGTGGAAGACACCTGGACCCTGGCGCGCGAGGCGGGCGAAACCTTGCCGGATGGGCAACTGATCCTGCCGCTGGCGCTCTGGCGTGAGCGCGACGGCCGCGACGGGTTGTTGCTGCAACCGGACGATGAAGTCGAGCCGCTGGCACCGCTCTTGGAAGGAGTGCCCCTGATCGCCGTCGACTTTCCCAGCTTCCGTGACGGCCGCGGCTACAGCCAGGCCTACCTGCTGCGTACCCGCCTGGGCTGGCGCGGTGAGCTGCGTGCGGTCGGTGATGTGCTGCGTGACCAACTCAGCCATATGCGTCAGTGCGGCTTCGACGCCTTTGCCGTTCGCGAGGATAAATCCGCCGAGGATGCGCTGAAGGGATTGGCGGGTGTGAGTGTGCTTTATGGCCGTTCGGTGATAGAGCCAAGGCCACTGTTTCGCAGGCGCTGAGAGATTTCGTACATGAATGGTAAAAATTCCCTACTTAGCGCTGGATGATTTCTGACCTAGCATTTGCGGTTCGTTTATCCGAACTGGAAACCAATGGACAGCGATAGTTGTAAGCCGCCCCCTGCAACCCCGGGTGCGGCCGCCCCCCTTCCCGCCGGCGTCTACGCACGCCATTTCGAATTGCAGCGTCCCGCTGCCCACTCTTCGTGCATGTCGATGCAGCGCCCGCAGGCGCCGTTTGCGCCTGCCCGTAAACCTGGTTCGAGAGCCTGATCCCTATGGAATGGATAGTTGACCCTACGGCCTGGCTGGGCCTGCTGACTCTGATCGTCCTGGAGATCGTCCTCGGTATCGACAACCTGGTGTTCATCGCCATCCTGGCCGACAAGCTGCCCCCCCATCAGCGCGACCGTGCGCGATTGATCGGCCTGTCCCTGGCCCTGCTGATGCGCCTGGGTTTGCTGGCCAGTATTTCCTGGCTGGTCACCCTCACCACGCCGCTGTTCGAGGTGTTCGATAAGAGCTTCTCCGGCCGTGATCTGATCATGCTGTTCGGTGGTGTGTTCCTGTTGTTCAAGGCCACCATGGAATTGCACGAGCGCCTGGAAGGCCGCGTTCACAGCCAGGGTGGCAGCCGTGCCTACGCCTTGTTCTGGCCGGTAGTGGCGCAGATCGTGGTGCTGGATGCGGTGTTCTCCCTGGACGCGGTGATTACCGCCGTGGGCATGGTCGAACACCTGGAAGTGATGATGATCGCGGTGGTGGTGTCCATCGGCCTGATGATCATCGCCAGCAAGCCGCTGACTGCCTTCGTCAACGCCCACCCAACGGTGATCATGCTGTGTCTGGGCTTCCTGATGATGATCGGTTTCAGCCTGACCGCCGAAGGCTTGGGCTTCCATATCCCGAAAGGCTACCTGTATGCCGCCATCGGCTTCTCGCTGCTGATCGAGGCTGCCAACCAACTGGTGCGCTGGCGCCGCAAGCGCCAGCTCCAGGGCGACCGCAGCGTGCGTGAGCGAACTGCCCACGCCGTGCTCCGCCTGCTGGGTGGCCGTGGCGTGGAGGCCGATGAAGTAGGCGAGGAAATCGCCGACCTGTTGGATGGCGGCGACGCTGGCAAGGTGCCCTTCGACCGTCGTGAGCGGATCATGATCAGCGGCGTACTGGGATTGGCCGAGCGCCAGGTCCGTACGCTGATGACCAATCGCAGCGAGGTGGAGCGCATCGATCTCGACGACCCGCGCGAAAGCATCCGTGACGCCCTGCTGCGTTCGCCGCACTCGCGCTTGTTGGTGATCCGGGGCGGCGATGTGGATGAGCCCCTGGGCTATGTGCACAAGAAGGAACTGCTGCGCGAGTTGCTGCAGGGGCAGGAGCCGGAGTTCGAGCAGATGCTGCGGATTCCGCCGAACCTGCCGGAGAGCGCTTCCGTACTGGGCGCCCTGGAAGAAATGCGCAAGGCCTCTACCCACGTGGCGTTCGTCGTCAACGAATTCGGCGGCTTCGAGGGGCTGCTGACCATGACCGACATACTCGAGTCCATCGCCGGTGAGCTGCCTGACGCCAGTGAGGTGGATGGCCTGGATATCGAACCGTGCGATGAGGGCTGGAAGGTCAGTGGTGCGGTGAACCTCAGCCTGCTGGGGGAGCGCGTCGGCTTTGCCGCCAAGCCCGGAGAGGACTACCAGACCCTCGCAGGCCTGGCCATGAGTCTGCTGGATCGCCTGCCGGTCATCGGTGACTCCCTGGAAGTCGCAGGCTGGCAGTTGCAGGTGATCGAAGTGAAGGAGCGGCGGGTCAATCGCCTGCTGCTCAAGCCGCTGACAACAGCAACCTGATCACTTATGGGAGCGACTTCAGTCGCGAAATGAAGAAGGGCCGCGATGCGGCCCTTCTCTTTTGCTGAGGTCGGTGGGATTCGCGAATGAATTCGCTCCCACACAGGACGCCTCGGGCAACTCAGGGCTGCTTGTCCCCCTGGGCTTTCAGCAGGTCACGTATCTCGGTCAGCAGGGTTTCCTCGGGGGAGGGCGCCGGTGGCAGCTCGGGAGCAGCGGCTTCTTCGCGTTTGAGTTTGTTGATCACTTTCACCCCCATGAAGATGGCGAAGGCGACGATCACGAAGTCGAGGATTGTCTGGATGAACTTGCCATAACTCAACACTACAGCCGGGATTTCCCCCTCGGCGGCCTTGAGGATGATGGCCAGGTCGGAAAAGTCGACCCCGCCGATCAGCAGGCCAATGGGCGGCATGATCACGTCGCCCACGAAGGACGAGACGATCTTGCCGAAGGCAGCGCCAATGATGATGCCAACGGCCATGTCGACCACGTTGCCTTTGACGGCGAAGGCTTTGAATTCGTTGAGCAAGCTCATGTTTCACTCCCTGAGGTTCTGGATTCAACGCTGAAGTGTAATTCAGCAGGTCGAGGCTGCCAGCGACGGCCACCTCCTTGTGCCGGTGCTCATGCTAGGGGCCGGAGGTGGCAGTGCCAAGTCCGGGTGAGGTTTCCGTCAGGCGGCGCTTTCCGCCTGTGGTCCCTGGTCTAGCCTGAGAGTGAGGCTGCAAGAGGAGGGTCGCTGCCATGCCACTAGAACACCACCCGCTCAACCGTGAATTCCCAGAGTTCAAGGACACCATGCGCGCACTGCTGCAGAGCGATGCGCACTTTGCCCGATTGGCGGGGGAGTACCAGGATCTGGATTCGCAAATCTACGAAGTCGAGGACGGCAACAAGGCCCTCGATGACAACATCCTGCACGGTTTGAAGGTGCAGAGGGTTGCCCTGAAGGACGAAATCGCCCGGATGCTCAAGAGTGCCAAGGGCTGACACTTTGATTTGATCGGGGTCAACAGCGCCAGGAAGGAGGCCGGATAGGCTGGCTCACCCTCTATCCGGAGCCAGTCCCATGCCTGCTACTAACCTCTCGTCCGGCGCGGATTTTTCGTCCGCGTCGTCGCTCTCCCCTGAGCGCCAGGAAGCCATCGAGCGTCTCGACCGCCTGCAACAACAGTACGATCTGCTGCAACGTCGCATCGCTCGCGTCGAGGAAGGCAGCGAGCCGCTGGACGGCTCCAGCCTTAGCGCCCTGCACATGCGCCTGGACGGCCTGAGCCAGGATCTCGAGCGCCAGCGTCGGCGCGCTAGCGGCCAATGCTGCAACTGCGGCGGCGGTTGCCGAGGCTGATCCGCTATCATGCGGGCTTTCGTTTTTCTGACGGAGTCCGCTGATGGCCAAGGCCAAGCGCATGTACGGCTGCACCGAGTGCGGCGCTACCTTCCCCAAATGGGCCGGCCAGTGTGCTGACTGCGGGGCCTGGAACACCCTGGTGGAAACCGTGCTGGAGGGCGCCGCCGCTACCTCCGGGGGGCGCGGCGGCTGGGCCGGCCAGCAGGCGCAGATCAAGACCCTGGCCGAGGTCAGCGTTGAGGAAATGCCGCGTTTTTCCACCGCTTCCACCGAGCTTGATCGGGTGCTCGGTGGTGGCTTGGTGGACGGGTCGGTGGTTCTGATCGGCGGCGATCCGGGCATCGGCAAATCCACCATCCTCCTGCAAACCCTCTGCAACATCGCCACGCGTCTGCCCGCGCTCTATGTCACCGGTGAGGAGTCCCAGCAACAGGTCGCCATGCGTGCCCGCCGCCTGGGCTTGCCGGAAGACAAGCTGAAGGTCATGACCGAGACCTGCATCGAAAGCATCATCGCCACCGCGCGGGTCGAGCAGCCCAAGGTGATGGTGATCGATTCCATCCAGACTATCTTCACCGAGCAATTGCAGTCCGCCCCAGGCGGCGTGGCCCAGGTCCGCGAGAGTGCGGCACTGCTGGTGCGTTTCGCCAAGCAGAGTGGCACGGCGATCTTCCTGGTCGGCCATGTGACCAAGGAAGGCGCCCTGGCTGGCCCGCGCGTGCTGGAGCACATGGTGGACACCGTGCTCTATTTCGAGGGCGAGTCCGACGGCCGACTGCGCCTGTTGCGGGCGGTGAAGAATCGTTTCGGTGCGGTCAACGAGCTGGGCGTGTTCGGCATGACGGACAAAGGCCTGAAGGAGGTTTCCAACCCCTCGGCGATCTTCCTCACACGCGCCCAGGAGTCCGTGCCCGGCAGCGTGGTAATGGCGACCTGGGAAGGCTCGCGGCCCATGCTGGTGGAGGTTCAGGCGCTGGTCGACACCAGCCACCTGGCCAACCCGCGACGGGTAACCCTGGGGCTGGACCAGAACCGCCTGGCCATGTTGCTGGCGGTATTGCACCGGCACGGCGGCATCCCGACCTACGATCAGGATGTGTTCCTCAACGTGGTTGGCGGTGTGAAGGTACTTGAGACCGCTTCCGACCTTGCGCTGATCGCCGCCATCATCTCCAGTCTGCGCAACCGCCCCCTGGCCCATGATGTGCTGGTGTTCGGTGAAGTGGGGTTGTCCGGTGAGGTACGTCCGGTGCCCAGCGGCCAGGAGCGCCTGAAGGAAGCCGCCAAGCATGGTTTCAAGCGGGCGATCGTGCCCAAGGGCAACGCCCCCAAGGAAGATCCGCCGGGCCTCACCGTGGTCGCGGTGACGCGCCTGGAGCAGGCGTTGGATGCGCTGTTCGAGTAGTTTTCGCGAATGAATTCGCTCCCACACGAAGAGCGAAAAGCCAATTGATTGCACGGACAGCCCCCTCTCCCTTTGGGAGAGGGCTGGGGGTGAGGGACCTTTGGCAGAACTGCGATCTGCTTGGCGAACGAATTCGCCCCTATAGGGAGCTTCAGCCCGGCGGGCTACTCCTCGCCCAGTGCCGTCAGTTCACGTTCCAGCAGTTCTTCGCTACCCAGGTTGAGTTCCACCAGGCGACGCAGGTGGCTGATGGAGTCGAGGTCGATATGGCGGCAGACGAATCCAAGTTGGTCGCCCTGGGCGCGAGTCAGTTCCACTTCCATCTCGACCTTGGCGTCTGCGCCCAGATCGACGCGCACGTCGAACGGCCTTGCCGGATCGCCATCCCAGTCAGCCGGGCGGATCACCAGCAAGCCCTTGAGGGAAATGTCGTGCAGCTCCGCCGTCCAGCGCTTGTCGCCCTGGTTGATTGTGGTGGCGGCGTCGAAGTTGATGCGGTGGAAGCGCCGACGGTCGTTGGCGATTTCACTCATGGTCATGCTCCTGAGAGATTTCATCCACTATAGCCAAGGCCAACGAGACTGTTCATTCGCCGCGGCGACGCCTGAACCAGAAAAACGACAGGGCCAGGATCAGCGCTCCAGCCCCGGCGAGCAGGTACTTGTAGGGGCGCAAGCTGTTGCGCAGTTGCTTCCCGCGCTCCTCCCAGACACGCTTGCCCGCGGCGTCGAAGTCAGGCTCCTCGCAGTTCCGTCCGAAATTGGCTGCCCAGGGCACATACGGGCCGTGCTGCACATAACGCCGGTAGTAGCCGCGCGCGTCTTCCAGATTGCTGCTGAGCAGGAAGCCGGTTGCCTTGCACAGCACCGCGGCGAAGGCCTGGCTATTTTGCGGCAACTGGTCGGCGGCCCGCCCGGCCAGATGCGCGGCGACCCAGCGATAGTGATAGCGGGTGTTGGGCTGGGCGAGGTTGTCGTTATGTCGCTTGGCTTCGTCTGCACTCAGCAGGTCGCCCGCTTGCTGTTGCCCCACCTGGGGCAGGGCGAAGGAGCCGCCTAGGCTGTGAAAGTCTGGCGACATCTCGTAACCCAGCAGTTCCATGCCCTGCTCGCGGGCGATCAGCGCGGCTTTATAGAGGGCTTCGGCGCGCCCGGTAGCGGTCCAGCGGTTATCCGCCTCCTCGCGGGCCTGGCCATAGCGACGGGCGGTTTCGCGCAGTTCAACATCATCGAAGTAGGGCAATGCCTCGTTGTAATGGCCTTCGCGCAGCAGACGCCGGGCCAGAAGGTTGCGCAGTTGGGCCGCGACCGGGCGTGGCTGGTAATTCTCGCGCTCTTCCGCAGTCTGCGGCTTGGGCTCTGGCACCTTGGCGTCGACATAGCCCTTGAGCTCTTCCAGGGTCAGCACGCGCTCGGCGATGGTGGCGCTGTCCCACCAGTAGATATCGCCGCTGTGCCAGAGCAGGTCGAAGGCGTCCAGATAGTCGCCGCGCTGGAGCGAAAGGATGGCGTTCTCGCCGTCCACTCGGCAGCGCGGCTTCACGTCCTCCCAATCCCAATCTGCGGTGCGCCGGTAGCCCCAGTCTTCTTCCTTCGGGAAGGCCCGCGCGGCCTTGGCATAGGCCTCGGTGGCGCGGGTCGCGTCGCCATCGCGCAAGGCCAGCTTGGCCCGCAGCCACCAGGCAAGCCCACTGTCGCCGGCCTTGGCGACGAAGTGCTCGGCCTCAGAGTAGCGCCCGAACTGGTAGCTCAGGGCGGCCAGGCGATCGGCATTGGCCAGGTCGGCACCAGCGTTCTCGATCAGTAGCGTACTGATGCGTTCATCACCGCTCTGCTCACCGTCGATGCGGCTGAGCAGGCGAGCGGTGAGCAGGTGCTGCACTTCGGGTAGGGCCAGCAGTGGCGCCAGCTCCTCGTTGGGCATGCGCGCCAGTTCGCCAGCGAGTTGGCGCAGGGAGCTGTAGCCGGTACTGGATCGATGGGCCGTCTGGCTGGCATAGAGACGGATGGCGCTGGCCCAGTCACCGGCCAGGTAGTCCAGGCGGGCTTCCTCGCCGAGGCTGGCGATGCCCAGTTCCAGCGGGTCGGCATAGCCTTGGATGGCGAGCTGGCGAGTCTGCTGGAACGCTTCCCGCGCGGACTGGGCTGCATCCTGCATGAACAGGCGCTGATCTTCCTCACTGCGCTGGGTTGCTTCGACGGGTACGCCTTCGGGGCGGCTCAGATTGGCCTGGGCTCGCCCCAGGGAGTAGGCGGCCCAGGTACCGCGCAAGCGGCGTTGGTCCGCCGGAAGTTCCAGCACGCGGCGAAAGTAGTCGCTGGCCAGCAGGTAGTCCTGCTGGGCGAAGGCCACCGCGCCGGCACTGTAGAGGCGCAGCTCTGCGGGCAGCTCCTGGCCCTGGTCTTCGACCTGGCGGGAGTCAGTCAACGTACGCAGGCGTTTTATCTGCTGGTAGAGGGTGTCTCCCAGTTCCTTCTGTTCGATCTCGTCGCGCTGCTGGAGGTATCGCTCTCCACCGTCGTCCCAGTAGCCCGCCAGGGTGGCATCGCCGGACTGGCCGAGGCCGGGCACCGGTTTGCCCAGACGCGCCGCTTCGAACGCGAAGTTGCCCTCAGGCAGTTCGGCCAGGGTCTGCGCACGGTCGCCCAGCAGGCTCAGGGGAAAATCCGGCCCGCAGGCCTGGGCACTCAATACCGGCAGACAGAGTGCAATGGCCAGCGCCAGTCGCCGGCTGCGTTCAGGGGTAGACATGGGATCCTCCTTGATCGACTTGCTGGCAGCGTGCCCAACCCAGGGCACGTTGCTGGCCGGCGGAGAGCTGGCCTTCGGTGTGGCGGGTGAATACCAGGGCACTGGCCGTACGTTCCAGGCGATAGCCGGCCAGGGCATCGGCAGCATCGCAGGCTTGCGCCGGCAGCTCGATGCGTTCCGGCAACGCGGCGGCAAGGTTGCCTTGATTGGTCAGGACCAGTTCGTGGAGCGGTCCATGCTGACTGACCTGTGGCCGGATATCCGCGTATAGCTCGTCGCCGCGCGCTACAGCCTTGAGGGTGTCGAGCGGCCAGGCACGACGGTCGCCGGCCAGCGGCAGGCGGAACCAGATGACGCCGGCCAGGTGCGCGGGAGGCGTCTGCCGTAGTTCGGTGAGCAATTCGGCCAGTTGCCGCGGGTCTGCCTGTAGTTCACGGCGCGGTCCGGCAAGCGCCAGCGGGCTTTCACTTTCCACCACGCCGTTCACCAGGGCGATGCCATAGGCGGGCAAGGCGAGTTGGAAGGGGCGGTCGCTGATCTGGCTCCAGCGCCGGGTCCAGGTCAGGGCGCGGGCAGGGTCGAACAGTCCGTTCGCCGGGGCGTTGACTGCATGGATCTGCAGCACGCTGCTGTCCACCTCGCGCAGCAAATCGACGAGGGCGGGGCTGTCGAGCCAGGCGGGCAGGGCGGTAATACTGAGTTTCAGCTCCGTTGGCAGCGCTTGGCGCAGTTCACCGAGGAAGGCGCGATAGGCTGGCAGGCGTGCACTGGCGCAATCGTGGTCGATCTCCAGCCCCTGCACGGCGAGGCCCAGCGCGCGCCAGTCGTTCATCAGCGCGAGGATATCGTCGCGGGTGCGCTGTAGGTCCAGCTCCGGCAGTTGGCCATCCAGCCGCACGACGGCCACCAGCGGACGGCCATCGGCTTTGAGCATCCCTGCATTCACCCTGATACGAGACCAGCCTGCGCCGGGATGGGCCTGGGCGGCGAGCACTCGAAGGGTAGAAAAGTCGGCGCGGCTGGCAGCCAGCGCATCTGCGTGGGCGGGCCGCCATTGGCGTTGCCAGATGTAGAGCTGCTGGTCGAGCGCTTGTGGTATTTCCGGCCGACAGCCAGCCTCGCCGAGCAGCAGAAGGGCGAGGGCGACACGGAGATAGGGGACAGGCATGGATGCGACGCGCACTGGGGCGGTGTCCTTGGGCATTCGAGCCGGAGTGCGGCGAATTACATCCGCATTCCCAGGTGCCGGCAAGGCCTGCCGGCGCTGGTTTGACAGTTCCCCATCCGTCACCAAAGCTCCTTAGGCGGTTTCTCTATAAATCCATGCGGAGCGCAGAATATGGATAAGCGACTGCTGAGCAAGGGGTTGATCGTAGGACTGCTGAGTGCGGCGAGTCTGGCTGCACAAGCGGACCAGGCCGGGGGTGGCGGCTGCGGCTGGGGCAACATGGTGTTCGAAGGTCAGCGTGGCCTCGTGCCACACCTGCTGGCCACCACCACCAACGGTACGTCAGGTAATGCCACCTTCGGCCTGACTTCGGGGACCAACGGTTGCGATTCCAGCGTCCGCATTGGCTATGGAGGCCGGTCCTTGCTGGCCATGAACGGCATGCTGGACAACATTGCCGAAGACATGGCCCAGGGCAAGGGCGAGGCACTGGATGCCTATGCGACCCTGCTGGGTATCGAACAGGGCGACCGCGCGCACTTCGCCCAGGTCACCCAGGCCAATTTCTCTACCATCTTCTCCGGCTCGGACGTCACCGGGGAGCAAGTACTTGCCGCGACCCTGGACGTGATGAGCCGCGACCACCAGCTGGCCCGCTATGCCAAGCAGCCGAGTTAAGTTCCGCAGCGCATAAAAGAGCCGGGCAATGCCCGGCTTTTTTCTAGCCCCCGGTCGTGCAAAGGGTCATTGCAGACGGTGGCCAGCCACCGGTTGCCTCCAGACGGACTAAGCTTGTGCGGCAGCTTGTTTGTCCATCCATTCGGAGCTTCCTATGAACAATAACAACAGCGTCCTGCGCCACCTGCCATGGGCAGTGCTGGCTGTGGTCGGCGCCTGTGCTCTGGGCGTCGTCGCGTTGCGTCGCGGCGAAGCGATCAACGCCCTGTGGATAGTGGTGGCCGCCGTTGCCCTTTATCTGGTTGCCTACCGCTACTACAGCCTGTTTATCGCCAACAAGGTGATGCAGCTCGACCCCGCCCGTGCCACACCGGCGATCATCCATAACGACGGTCTGGACTACGTTCCGACCAACAAGCATGTGCTCTTTGGTCACCACTTCGCCGCCATTGCCGGTGCCGGTCCGCTGGTGGGCCCGGTACTCGCCGCGCAGATGGGCTACCTGCCCGGCACGCTCTGGCTGATCGCCGGCGTGGTGCTGGCCGGTGCGGTGCAGGACTTCATGGTGCTGTTCATTTCCAGTCGTCGAGACGGCCGGTCCCTTGGCGAGCTGGTGCGCGAGGAAATGGGGCAGGTCCCTGGCACCATTGCGCTGTTCGGCGCTTTCCTGATCATGGTCATCATCCTCGCGGTGCTCTCGCTGATCGTGGTGAAAGCCCTGGCCGAAAGCCCGTGGGGTATGTTCACCGTGATGGCCACCATCCCCATCGCGATGTTGATGGGCATCTACATGCGCTACATCCGCCCGGGGCGCATCGGTGAGATTTCGGTGGTGGGCGTGGTGCTGCTGCTGACATCCATCTGGTTGGGTGGCCAGGTGGCTGCTGACCCGGTCTGGGGCCCGGCCTTCACCTTCACCGGTGTGCAGATCACCTGGATGCTGATCGGCTACGGCTTCGTGGCCGCCGTGCTGCCAGTGTGGCTGGTGCTGGCGCCACGTGATTACCTGTCGACCTTCCTGAAGATCGGCACCATCGTCGCGCTGGCCATCGGCATCCTGATCACCATGCCGGAACTGAAAATGCCGGCGCTGACCCAGTTCGTCGACGGCACCGGTCCGGTGTGGAAGGGCGCCCTGTTCCCCTTCCTGTTCATCACCATCGCCTGCGGCGCCGTTTCCGGCTTCCACGCGCTAATCAGTTCCGGCACCACACCCAAGCTGCTGTCCAGTGAGTCCCATGCCCGCTACATCGGCTACGGCGGCATGCTGATGGAGTCCTTCGTCGCCATCATGGCCATGGTCGCCGCCTCGGTGATCGAGCCGGGTGTGTACTTCGCCATGAACAGCCCGCCTGCCGTGGTAGGTGCGGATGTCGCCAGCGTGGCCGCGGCGGTCAGCAACTGGGGCTTCGCCATCACGCCCGAGGCACTGGAGGCCACCGCCAAGGACATCGGCGAGCACACCATCCTGGCCCGCGCCGGTGGTGCGCCGACTCTGGCCGTGGGTATCGCGCAGATCCTTCACCAGGTGCTGCCGGGTGAGAACACCATGGCCTTCTGGTACCACTTCGCGATCCTCTTCGAGGCACTGTTCATCCTCACCGCGGTGGACGCCGGTACCCGTGCCGGGCGCTTCATGCTGCAGGACCTTCTGGGTGAGTTCGTACCGACACTCAGCAACACTGAGTCCTGGACCGCCAACGTCATCGCCACCGCCGGTTGCGTGGCCATGTGGGGCTGGCTGCTGTACCAGGGCGTGATCGACCCGCTGGGCGGTATCAACACCCTGTGGCCGCTGTTCGGCATTTCCAACCAGATGCTGGCGGGCATCGCCCTGATGCTGGGTTGCGTGGTGCTGATCAAGATGAAGCGCCAGCGCTACGTCTGGGTGACGCTGATTCCGGCCACCTGGCTGCTGATCTGCACCACCACTGCGGGCCTGATCAAGCTGCTCGACCCGAACCCGGCCGTTGGTTTCCTGGCCCTGGCCAAGAAGTACAGCGATGCGCTCGAGGCTGGCCAAATCATGGCACCGGCCAAGGACATTACCCAGATGCAGCATGTGATCTTCAACGCCTACACCAACGCGACCCTGACCGTGCTGTTCCTCTTCGTGGTACTGAGCATCCTGTTCTACGCCATCAAGGTGGGACGCAGCGCCTGGATGAAACCGGAGCGCACCGACAAGGAATCGCCGTTCCAGCCGATTCCGGACGCATGAGGAGGCCGCGCGTATGTTCAATGACTTGAGCCGCATGGGGAAATACCTCGGGCAGGCCGCGCGAATGCTCGTGGGCATGCCGGACTACGACAATTACGTCGAACACATGCAGAACAAGCACCCGGACAAGCCGGTAATGACTTACGAGGAGTTCTTCCGCGAGCGCCAGGAGGCGCGTTACGGCGGTGGCAAGGGACGGCCCGTGCGTTGTTGCTGAGCTGAAAGGCAGAGGCAAGGAGCGCCACGCGTTGTCGTGGCGCTTTTTTTTGTGCTCAGTTGCTGGACCGGTGAAGCGCGGTCCACTCCATGTGACGTGCCACCTGGGCCCGGTGCGAACCGGCCCGCAGTCCCAACAATCCGGCAGCCAGACACAAGTGACTGGCACGCACGATCACGACGCCGTCGATGGTGATGGTTCTAATCCTTCCCAGCCCTCAACGGAGCAGGGCGGGAGGGAACCATGAAGAAGACGTTCTGCCTGTTGCTGTGCACGTTGCTGACCGCGTTTGCCCAGGCCGAAGAGGTTTTGCGGGTCTACAACTGGACCAACTACATCGATCCCGAGGTGCTCGCCGCTTTCCAGCGTGAAAGCGGGATTCGCGTCGAGTACACCACTTTCAATACTGCCGCTGACCTGGATGCGGCCCTGGCCGGGTCGGCGCAGTACGACCTGGTGGTGCCCTCGCATTTCCAGCTCACAAGGTTGATCGGCGAAAAGCGCCTGCAGTCTCTGGATTTCGCTCAGTTGCCCTATTACGGCAGCCTGGACCCTGCACTGCTGGCCATGCTGGCCGGATTCGATTCTGCGAACCGCTACGTGGTGCCCTATCTCTGGGGCTCGGTTGGCCTGGTGAGCAATCCGTCCCTGGCTGAAGCGGCGCTTGGCGGTGCCTTGCCAAACAGCTGGAGCCTGCTCTTCGACGAGCAGCAGCGATCGCGCCTGGCGGGCTGCGGCCTGGGAATGCTGGATGCACCGGAGGAGACCCTTTCACTATGGCTCAACTATCGAGGCCGTAACCTGAGCAAGGCAGGCACCCGGCAGATTGACCAGGCCGGCAAGCAGTTGCTGGCCATGCAGGGGCAGTTCCGTAACCTGGACAACGACGGCTATGTCGGCGACCTCGCCAGCGGCAAGCTCTGTGTGGCCATGGCCTGGGTTGGACATGCGCTGACGGCGGCGGAAAAGAACCCTGCGCTGCGTTTTCGGATTCCTGATGAGGGTGCCCTGGTGTTTATCGACAGCCTGGCGATTCCCGCCAATGCCGCGCGGCCCGACCTTGCCTACCGGTTCATCGACTATCTGCTGAAGCCCGAGAATGCGCGGCGCAATGCCCTGGCATCGCGCTTCTATTCGCCCATGGCGGCAGATTCGCCGGAAATGGCCCGGCTGGCGCAGGAGCAACCGATGCTGGTGCCCGACCAGGCAGAGCGAAAGCGCCTGTACTTCCTGGAGCGCCTGAAGCCAGAGCAGAAAACGCACGTCGACGCGCTGTGGCAGCAGATCAAGGCGGCGCGTACTGCGTTGTGAGGGGTGGAGCATCCTGAGGCCTTGGAGGTATGCGGATTTCCAGATCAAGGTCTCATCCTCGATTGGCAAGATTGCGCGAGAGGCGCGGGCTTCCCTCACCCCCGTCCCTCTCCCCGAGGTAGAGGGGGGACTCGCACCGGAAGTGGCAGAACAATGCTGATGCGTGGGTATCGCCTGAAGGTTTGCAGAGGAGGTGGGGCAGCGACTCCGCCTCTTCAGTAAGCCCAGCGCAATGATGGAGGGAGGGCACCCCGGCGAAGCCGGGGCCGGATGCAGGGGCAAGCCCTTTGGCTTCTTTCCGGGTGCGGCCATCTGCCGATTGAGGAAGGGACTCGCCTGGGAAGACGAAACAGAAAGTGGAAGTCCACTCGGCAATGAACGGGTCACCTATGTCGAAGCCGACTCGTACCGGATTGCCAATCCGGTACGAGCTGAACACCCACAAAAAAGCCCGGCATTTGCCGGGCTTTCTCGTTGCTCTGTCGCTTACTTGCCGTAAACCGGCAGCTTGGCGCAGATGGCCTTGACCTTCTCGCGAACCGCGTCGATCACGGACTCGTCGCCCATGTTCTCGAGGATGTCGCAGATCCAGCCGGCCAGTTCGCGGCACTCGGCTTCCTTGAAACCGCGAGTGGTGACCGCCGGGGTGCCGATACGCAGGCCGGAGGTGACGAACGGAGAACGCGGATCGTTCGGTACCGAGTTCTTGTTCACGGTGATGAAGGCGCGACCCAGGGCGGCGTCGGCGTCTTTACCCGTGATGTCCTGCTTGATCAGCGACAGCAGGAACAGGTGGTTCTGGGTACCGCCGGAAACCACGTCGAAGCCACGGTCGATGAAGACCTGGGCCATGGTCTGGGCGTTTTTCAGGACCTGCTGCTGGTAGGTCTTGAACTCAGGCTGCAGGGCTTCCTTGAAGCACACGGCCTTGGCGGCGATCACGTGCTCCAGCGGACCGCCCTGGGCGCCCGGGAATACAGCGGAGTTCAGCTTCTTCTCGATCTCTTCGTTCTTGCGAGCGAGGATCAGGCCGCCACGCGGACCGCGCAGGGTCTTGTGGGTGGTGGTGGTGACCACGTCGGCGAACGGAACCGGGTTCGGGTAGACGCCAGCGGCGACCAGACCGGCAACATGGGCCATGTCGACGAACAGGTAGGCGCCTACCTTGTCGGCGATGGCGCGGAAGCGCGGGAAGTCCAGAACCTGGGAGTAGGCGGAGAAGCCGGCGACGATCATCTTCGGCTTGTGCTCGACGGCCAGGCGCTCGACTTCGTCGTAGTCGATCAGGCCATTGGCATCGATGCCGTACTGTACGGCGTTGTACAGCTTGCCGGAGGAGCTCACGCTGGCGCCGTGGGTCAGGTGGCCGCCGTGGGCCAGGCTCATGCCGAGGATGGTGTCACCGGCATTGAGCAGCGCCAGGTAGACAGCGGCGTTGGCCTGGGAACCCGCGTGCGGCTGAACGTTGGCGTAGTCGGCGCCGAACAGTTCCTTGGCGCGGTCGATGGCCAGTTGCTCGACGATGTCGACGTATTCGCAGCCACCGTAGTAGCGCTTGTGCGGGTAGCCTTCGGCGTACTTGTTGGTCAGCACGGAGCCCTGGGCTTCCATCACCGCCGGGCTGGTGTAGTTCTCGGAGGCGATGAGCTCGATGTGCTCTTCCTGGCGCTTGGCTTCTTGCTCCATGGCGGCGAACAGGTCGGCATCGTAGCGGGCGAGGGTCAAATCACGGCTGAACATGGCGGTCCTCATAAGGATCGGTGCTAGGAAAGGGTCGCATTCTACCTGATAGGTCGCTGGCTGGCATATGAAGGTCGGTCATGTGACAGACAAGTGGCCCTCATGGCCAGCGCTTGTGCGGAACTGAACGCCGACTCAGCTGAGGATGAAGTTGGCACTGCTGCCGAACAGGTGCTCGAAGCGCGCCGCCGGCATCGGGTGGCCGAAGAGGTAGCCCTGGACTTCGTCGCAACCGTGTTCGCGAAGGAACTCGAGCTGGGCGTGGGTCTCCACGCCTTCGGCGATCACCGCCAGGTTCAGGCTGTGGGCCATGGCGATGATGGCGCGGGCGATCTGTGCGTCGCGCTCGCCATCGGGCAGGCCGTCGACGAAGCTGCGGTCGATCTTCAGTACGTCGATGGGGAACTGCTTGAGGTAGTTGAGCGATGAGTAGCCGGTGCCGAAGTCGTCCACTGCAATGCACAGGCCCAGGCGCTTGAGGTTCTCGAGGATGTCCATGGCTTCGGCCACGTCGCGCATCAGGATGCTCTCGGTCAATTCCAGCTCCAGACAGGCCGGTGGCAGGCCACTGTCTTCGATGATGGCGGCGATGCGCTCGGCCAGTTGTCCGTCGGCGAACTGGCGGGCGGAAATGTTCACCGAAATCTTCGGCAGGCGAATCTTCTCCTGGTGCCAGGCCTTGAGTTGGCGGCAGGCTTCGTTCAGTACCCAGTCGCCTACCTGCACCACCAGACCGAGCTCTTCCAGCACCGGAATGAACTCACCAGGCGGTACCAACCCGCGCTTGGGGTGGCGCCAGCGCAGCAGGGCCTCCACTCCGGTCAGGCGCTTGCCGTCGCCGGAGAACTGCGGCTGGTAGTAGAGAAGGAATTCGCCCTGCTCCAGGGCGTGACGCAGATCGCTCTCCAGTTCCAGGCGTTCCAGGGCGCGGGCGTTCATATCCGCCTGGTAGAACTGGAAGTTGTTCTTGCCGCGTTCCTTGGCGTGGTACATCGCCGTGTCGGCGTTCTTCATCAATTGGCTCAGCTCGCGGCCGTCCTGGGGCGCGAGGGCGATGCCGATGCTCGCAGTGACGAAGAACTCGCGGCCTTCGAGAACGAAGGGGCGGGCCAGGCTGTCGAGGATCTGTTCGGCGACATGCACGGCCCGGTTCAGGGCGCCTTCTCGGGTGGCGCGTGGCTGCAGCAGCAAGGTGAATTCGTCGCCGCCCATGCGCGCCACGGTGTCGTCATCGTGAACGCAGGCCGCCAGGCGCACGGCGACATCCTTAAGCATGCGATCGCCGGCGGCGTGACCGAGGGAGTCGTTGATCGGCTTGAAACGGTCGAGATCGAGGAACATCAGCACCACCCATTCCTGGTGCCGCTCGGCGTACTGCAGGGCCGTATGCAGCCGGTCCTGGAAAAGCGTGCGGTTGGGCAAGTGGGTCAGGCCGTCGTAGTAGGCCAGGCGATGGATGCGCTGCTCGCTGGCCTTGCGCTCGCTGATGTCGCTGAAGAAGCAGACGTAGCTGACCAGGTCACCGTCTTCGTCGTGCACGGCGGTGATGCCGACCCAGGCGGGGTAGGTGTCGCCTTCGTGGCGCTTGAGCCAGATCTCGCCTTCCCAACTGCCGCGCTGGTTGAGTTGGCCAATGATGTAGTTGAGCTGATTGGCCTGCTGGCGGTCGGCGGTGAGCATCGATGGCAGCTGGTCCAGCACTTCGTCGGCCTTGTGGCCGGTAATGCGGCAGAAGGCTTCGTTGACCTGGACGATGTAACCCGCCGGATCGGTGACGAGGATGGCCGAGGTGGAGTGCTCGAACACCGTAGCCGCCATGCGCAGATCCTTGTCGGCGCGGCGTTGCTGGCTGATGTCCCGACCGACGCCGAGCATGCCTTCGAAACGCCCGTATTCGTCCCACATCAGCATGGTGCGCAGTTCCACCGGGATCTTCTGGCCATCGGCACGCATGCAGTCGAAAAGGAACAGCCGCGCCGGCATCTGGTTGCGCAGTTCGGCCAGGCGCTGGGGGTTGCCCAGGGCGCTGCGAATCTGCTCAAGCTGATCGAACAGCTCGAGCATTTGCCGTGGGTCGGCCGCCATTCCCTGGAAACCGTTGGCGATGGCCCAGTCAGCGCTATAGCCGAGTACTGGCTGGACCGAGGGGCTGACGTAGTTGAGCTGTAGTTCGCTGTCGGTGGTGAAGATCACGTCGCTGATGCTTTCGGCCAGCATGCGGTAGCGGCGTTCACTCTCGCGCATGGACTCGGTGGCTTCGATTTGCTCGGTGATGTCTTTCGCCACGCCGATCAGGCGGCTGACGCGGCCCTTGTCGTCGCGGGCCAGGGCCTGCTCGCGCACATCGAACCAGTGCCAGCTTCCGTCCTTGTGTCGCCAGCGCAACTGGCACTGCAGAAGCATGCCATCGCCCACTACCTGCTGCAGGCTGCGCACGCGCCAGTACTGTTCGGCGTCGTCGGGATGTAGCACTTCCTCCCAGAAGCGCTCGCCCATCTTGCGCACATCTTTTCGGCTGTAGCCCAGCTGTTGGGCAAGGCGATTGTTGGTGAGCATCACCCGTTTGCTGATGATGTCGTGCACATAAAGGGTATCGGGCACCGCCAGCACCACGTCGGACCAGAATCGCTCACGTTCGATCAGCGACAGCTCGACCTGTTTGCGGCTGGTGATGTCGCTGATGCTGAGGGTGACGGCTTCGAGGTCCTGGATCATGTCCGGCAGGTGCAGCACCAGCCAGATGTGTCGCACCTGTCCCTGGGCCGTGACGATCTGGCTTTCCATTTCCAGGTGCCTGTTGCCTCCCAGCAGGGCGGCCATCACCTGGAAGCGGATGCCGCCCTCACGCAGTGGGTGCGTGCCGATCAACTGGCACCAGGCCTGCTCGCTGCTGCTGACTTCCAGCAGGCGCATGGCCACCTGGTTCACCTCGGTGATACGCAGCAGGCGCAGCGGTTCGGCGTGACGTTCGCGATTGTCCTTGAACCATGCCGCGAGGCTGGCGTGATCGCGCATACCTTGCTGGATCAGGTACTTGCGCAGATCGGCGAGGTCCAGCACGCAGAGCGCGATGCCGCTGCCCTCGAAGATGTCCTGGTAGCGACGCCGGGTTTCCTGCAGTACGCGCAGTGCGTGCTGCTCTTCAGTGACGTCGCGCACCACCCAGACATAGCCGAGCAGCTGGCTACCGTCATTGAGATCGTTACGGGTGACAGCCAGCAGGCGCGTCTCGCCGTTGCGCCGAAACTGCACCAGGTCCGAACCCAGTTCGTGGTCCAGGTTCGGCGCATTGAGCAGCAGCGGGTCCAGGCCCGGCAGCAGGGCCAGCAGGTGGTGGTCCTGGGCGGTTTCGCCGCTGATGCCGAACATGGTCTCGGCCTGGGGGTTGAGGTAGCTCAGGCGGCCGTCTACCTGGGTCACCAGCACACGCTCCTCGATCACACCAAGGGCACTGGCAGCCTGGCGCAGCGAGCGTCGTGATGCGGCGTTGAGTTCGCGCAGGCCGCGTTGCTCGCGCTGCAGGTAGTAGAGGGCGATCAACGCCAGGCTGGCGCTGATGAGGAACAGCAGCAGTTTGCTGAGCAGTTCAGGCAGCAGTCGGGCGCGTACTTGGCGCTCGTCGTGCAGCGCTCGCAATTGCCAATCGCTGTTCTTGAGCGCCGAAACGAGGATGGTCTGCCCTTCCTGCTCGGCGGTCACGGGCATCACGATGGGATTGCTGTGGCTGAATTTGCCGCTTTGCGCCAGGACCCGCTGCAGGAAATGGTCTTCCAGTAGCCAGCGGTAATTGCGGTCTTCGTGCTTGAGCAGCCAGGTGCGAATGGCCTCGGCGTCCAGACGCAGGGCCCAGTAGCCGCTGGGCTCGGGCAGCGGCGACTGGCGCAGGATCAGGTAGACCTCGCCTCGACCCTCGGTGCTGAAGGCGAAGTGATAGGTCTGGCCCTCGCTACGCTGGGCCAGGCTGGCGAGGAACAGTTCATCGTCGCTGTCGGCCTGGGTATCTGCCAGTACGCCGCCATTGGGGTTGAGCCAGGCCAGGCTGGTGATCGCTGGCAGGATGGGGCGCACGAGCTCAAGTTCGGCCAGTCGCTCGTCTTCGACCTCGGGCCTGGTCGGTTGCTGGCGAAGCAGTGCAAGCACCGCGTCGGCCTTCATCTGCATGACCAGCTCAAGGTGGCTGGCCAGCTCGCGGGTCAGCGTGTAGTTGCGCTCCCGGGCACCGTCCTGCAGTTGGCGGTATTCCTGATGCAGCTGCCAGAGGAGCAGTGCGAGCATCAGCAGCACGAGACCGACCAGCAGTCCCTTGACCGAGCCGCGCGCGGGCGCGCTGGCCAGGAGATGTCCTGGCTCATGCTGGGTTGGAGGGCGGGAGCTGACTGGCAAGCGTGGCGTTCCTGCTACTGCTCGATTGGCAGGTGACGGGGTGTCCCGTGCCACATGGGGCGCGGGGCGGCTAGCATGCCCTGAAGGCATGCAAAGTGCCAGTACGACCGACGAGTGTCGTTTGCCCTCCCCGGTGCATTCCGGTAGCTTTGCCGCACGCGCGCGGGAGCGCCTGTTCCCTGATAGTCGCTCCCCGCCTTATTCCACATTCGTCACAGCACCAAGGTCAGTCATGGCTCAATACGTCTACACCATGCACCGGGTCGGCAAGGTCGTGCCCCCGAAGCGTGAGATCCTCAAAGACATTTCCCTTTCCTTCTTCCCGGGCGCCAAGATCGGCGTGCTCGGTCTGAACGGCGCGGGTAAGTCGACCCTCCTGCGCATCATGGCCGGGGTGGATACCGAGATCGATGGTGAAGCCCGCCCGATGCCTGGCATCAAAGTCGGCTACCTGCCCCAGGAACCCAAGCTGGATCCGACCAAGACCGTGCGCGACATCGTCGAAGAGGCGGTGGGCGAGATCAAGCAGGCCCAGGCCCGCCTGGACGAGGTCTACGCCGCCTACGCCGAGCCGGACGCCGATTTCGATGCCCTGGCTGCCGAGCAGGCCAAGCTGGAAGCCATCCTCCAGGCCTCCGATGGCCATAACCTGGAGCGCCAGCTGGAAGTCGCCGCCGATGCTCTGCGCCTGCCGCAGTGGGACGCGAAGATCGAACACCTTTCCGGTGGCGAGAAGCGCCGCGTGGCCCTGTGCCGCCTGCTGCTGTCCGCCCCTGACATGCTGCTGCTGGACGAGCCGACCAACCACCTGGACGCCGACTCCGTGGCCTGGCTGGAGCACTTCCTCCACGACTTCCCCGGCACCGTGGTAGCCATTACCCACGACCGTTACTTCCTCGACAACGTAGCCGGCTGGATTCTCGAGCTGGACCGTGGCCACGGCATCCCCTTCGAGGGCAACTACTCCGGCTGGCTGGAATCCAAGGCCAACCGCCTGGCCCAGGAAGCCAAGCAGGAAGCCTCCCACGCCAAGGCCATGAAGGCCGAGCTGGAGTGGGTTCGCCAGGGCGCCAAGGCTCGCCAGTCCAAGTCCAAGGCGCGCCTGCAACGCTTCGAGGAAATGCAATCCCAGGAATTCCAGAAGCGCAGCGAAACCAACGAGATCTACATCCCGGCCGGTCCGCGCCTGGGTGACAAGGTCATCGAGCTGCACAACGTTACCAAGGGCTACGGTGATCGTGTCCTGATCGACGACCTGTCCCTGAGCATTCCGAAAGGCGCCATCGTCGGCGTGATCGGCGGCAACGGTGCGGGCAAGTCCACGCTGTTCCGCATGCTCACCGGTAAGGAGCAACCGGACTCCGGCACCATCGACATCGGTGAGACCGTGCAGATCGCCAGCGTCGACCAGAGCCGCGACAGCCTGGAAGGCACCAAGACCGTTTGGCAGCAGGTTTCCGACGGTTTCGAGCAGATCAAGATCGGCAACTATGAAGTCCCGTCGCGCAGCTATGTCGGCCGCTTCAACTTCAAGGGCGCCGACCAGCAGAAGTTCGTCAAGGACCTCTCCGGTGGTGAGCGTGGCCGCCTGCACCTGGCCCTGACCCTGAAGCAGGGCGGCAACGTGCTGCTGCTCGACGAACCGTCCAACGACCTCGACGTGGAAACCCTGCGTGCGCTGGAAGAAGCGCTGCTGGACTTCCCGGGCGCCGCCATCGTGATCTCCCACGATCGCTGGTTCCTGGACCGTATCGCCACCCACATCCTGTCCTATGAGGACGACGGCAAGGTGACCTTCTTCGAAGGCAACTACACCGAGTTCGAGGCGGACCGCAAGAAACGCCTCGGCGAGGCTGCCGCCCAGCCGCACCGGGTGCGCTACAAGAAGCTCGCCCAGTAATTTACCGGGCAGGTAGCAGAAGACAACGGAGCCCTTTGGCTCCGTTGTCGTTTCAGGAGGCTCCATGAAGGGATTCAATCACTACCTGTTCTGGCTCTCGTCCCTGGCGTTGTTCGGGGTCTGCGGCCTGTACTTCTCGTTCTACCCGTCACCTGCCTGGAAAGCCGGTTCGGTCGGCTGTGCCCTCGTGGCTGGCAGCGGGCTGTACGCCTGGCTGGCCTGGCGGGAGCGTTTCGTCAGCCTCTTTCAGTTGGAAACCGACAGTGCGCGCTGGCAGCTACACGCTGTCCTGGGGTCGCTACTGATCCTAGTGGTCTGGGGCGCGCTGCAGGTGCCGGTGGCGGCGCTTTACACCCAGTGGCTGGGGGAGGACGCCGAGTTCGCGGCCAGGGTTCTGGACAAGGATGACGGCGGCCTCGGCTGCCAGTTCCGGGTGGAGCTGGTGCTGGACGACGCGGCAATGGGCGTCGGTGTCTGCGTTGCGGAAGATGTCTGGCATTCCCTGCCGGACCACGGCGCGGTAGTGCTGCGCGGCAAGCGCAGTGCACTGGGCATCAATCCCCGAGAGGTGCTGCGCACGTCGGCGGGGCGCTGAACCGTTCAGGCCCCGTCCCACGCCTTGGGTTACTTCACCTTGCGGTTGAGGTCTTCGACGCTGCGCTTCAATTGATCCATCTGGCTCTTTTGCTCATCGACAGTGCGCTTGAGACGATCCAGTTCGTTGGAGCTGCTGCTGGCGTGATCAGCTTGCCCAGCATCAAGACGCCAAGTGCCGTGTCAATGAATGTGCAGGGTTCGTTTCGCAGGCCGGGCATCCCTTGGACTCCTCAATGAGTGCCGATATGGCACATCGCGATGATTTCTCCTCGCGTCGCATGTTCCTGAGATGGCGAATTGTATCCAGTCGTGACTGGCAGCAGCGCCGGCATCGATGTAGCAATCAGGCATGAATGGTTGAGTGTCCGTTGTGGTGCGTTGATGCTTTGTGATGGTGCCTTCATGGCTTGAACGGGTGCGTTCTATGTGCCCGTGGAATTGGGCTTTTGGCAGGTAAGTTCACTGCGGCTGGTGAAGATTTATATTCTTTGCACCAAAAAGATTCATATATGCGTCATTTTGCCCTATCGAGGTGCTGCCTGGCTTGGTAGAGTCTCGCGCCATAAATTGTTCACAAAAGAAGAAATTGGTGAGAGTCATGACGCAATCTGTCGACGCCTTCCTGCTGCGCCTGAAGCAGCGCGACCCCGACCAGCCTGAGTTCCATCAGGCCGTGGAAGAGGTACTGCGTAGCCTTTGGCCGTTCCTTGAAACCCATCCACAGTATCTGGAGGCCGGCATCGTCGAGCGGATCGTCGAGCCGGAACGCGCCGTGCTGTTCCGGGTTCCGTGGGTCGACGACCAAGGGCAGGTCCGCGTCAACCGTGGTTTCCGCGTGCAGATGAGCAGCGCCATCGGCCCCTACAAGGGCGGCCTGCGTTTCCATCCCTCGGTGAACCTGGGCGTGCTGAAATTCCTCGCCTTCGAACAGGTCTTCAAGAACTCCCTGACCTCACTGCCCATGGGCGGCGGCAAGGGCGGTTCGGACTTCGATCCCAAGGGCAAGAGCGACGCCGAAGTCATGCGCTTCTGTCAGTCCTTCATGAGTGAGCTTTACCGCCATATCGGCGCCGACCTGGACGTGCCGGCCGGTGACATTGGTGTCGGCGCCCGTGAAATCGGCTTCCTCTTCGGTCAGTACAAACGTCTGTCCAACGAGTTCACGTCGGTGTTCACCGGCAAGGGCCTGGCCTACGGCGGCAGCCTGATCCGCCCGGAGGCGACGGGCTACGGTTGCGTCTACTTCGCTCAGGAAATGCTTAAAGGCATCGGTCGTGGCTTCGACGGCCAGCGCGTGGCCATTTCCGGCTCTGGCAACGTGGCCCAGTACGCGGCGCAGAAGGTGATGGAGCTGGGCGGCAAAGTGATTTCGCTGTCCGACTCCGAAGGCACCCTGTTCGCCGAGGCGGGTCTGACCGTCGAACAGTGGGAAGCAGCGATGGAGTTGAAGAACGTCCGCCGTGGCCGTCTCAGTGAGCTCTCCGCCCCGGGTCTGCGCTTCCTGCCTGGGCAGCGTCCCTGGGCCCTGCCTTGTGACATCGCGTTGCCCTGCGCGACCCAGAACGAGTTGGACGCCGACGATGCTCGCGCCTTGCTGGCCAATGGCTGTGTCTGCGTCGCCGAAGGCGCCAACATGCCGTCGACCCTGGCCGCAGTGGACCTGTTCCACGAAGCGGGCATCCTCTTTGCGCCGGGCAAGGCATCCAACGCCGGCGGCGTTGCTACCAGCGGCCTGGAAATGAGTCAGAACGCGATGCGCCTGCACTGGACCGCGGGTGAAGTGGACCAGCGCTTGCACGGCATCATGCAGAACATCCACCACGCCTGCGTGAGCTACGGCGAGGAGAACGGCCGGGTGAACTACGTGAAGGGCGCCAATATCGCCGGCTTCGTGAAGGTGGCTGATGCCATGCTGGCGCAAGGTGTGGTGTAACGCTGCTGTTTCCTGAGGCAGACCTCGTGGGGGCGAACTCATTCGCCCCTACAGATTCTTTGCCGTCAATCCGGATGCAACGCCCTCCCCATGGCGTTGCTCCTGTCCCGTTCCCATTCATCGTCGTGCCGATCGCGGCGCCAATCCTCGTACTCGCGGCGTTCCTCGCTCTGCACTTGTGCCTGGCATTGGCGGAATCCATCGCTCCAGCCTTCGGCGTACGTTGCGTCCTTGAGATAGCGCGGTACGTCCTTGCGGAATTCTCCGCTGATGGTTCCGGCGGCCTGGCGGCCGCTGCTGCAGCCATCGGCGAAACCGTCGGCGAATGCAGGTGGATAACCCTGGGCGATCAGGTGGTCATGGGTGGACTCACACCCTGCCAGCAGGCTGCTGATGAGTATGAAGAGCGCGGCGTGACGCGACGCCATGTTGACTCCCGTGCGCCGGGAAGCGGGCGCACGCGCAATGGGGGTTGCGAGCGACTCTAGCGCGAGGCGCGTGATGAAAACGTCAAGGCGCTCAACCCTTGACGCAGACCACCTGGCGCAGGGTGTGCACGACTTCCACCAGGTCGCACTGGGCTGCCATCACGGCGTCGATGTCCTTGTAGGCCATGGGGATCTCGTCGATCACATCCTTGTCCTTGCGGCATTCGACATGGGCGGTGGCGCGGATCTGGTCTTCCACCGTGAACAGTTTTTTTGCCCGTCCACGGCTCATGGCCCTACCGGCACCGTGGCTGCAGGAGCAGAAGGCGTCTTCATTGCCGAGGCCGCGTACGATGAAGCTCCTGGCGCCCATCGAGCCGGGAATGATGCCCAGTTCGCCCTTCTGCGCTGACACCGCACCCTTGCGCGTCACCAGTACCTCGTGGCCGAAGTGCCGTTCTTTCTGCACGTAGTTGTGGTGACAGTTCACCGCTTCCAGGCTGGCCTCGAAGGGACGCTTGAGCGCCTTGCGGGCAGCCTCGATAACCGCCTGCATCATCAGCGAGCGGTTCTGCCGGGCGAAGTCCTGGGCCCAGCCCACGGCTTCCACGTAGTCGTCGAAGTGTCGA
This sequence comes from Pseudomonas sp. BN606, assembly GCF_029873115.1. Taxonomy (NCBI): domain Bacteria; kingdom Pseudomonadati; phylum Pseudomonadota; class Gammaproteobacteria; order Pseudomonadales; family Pseudomonadaceae; genus Pseudomonas; species Pseudomonas sp. BN606. The sequence goes on from NZ_SSOF01000073.1 coordinate 42,025, forward strand.
CTGCCTTCCTCGAAGTAGGCCAGGTCCCGGTCGGGCAGGTTGGCGATGTGTTGGCGCATGTCGGCCTGGGCCAGTTCGATGAACAGGGTACCGATAGCATTACCGACCCCACGCGAGCCACTGTGCAGCATGAACCAGACTCGGTCGGTTTCGTCCAGGCAGACCTCGATGAAGTGATTGCCGGTGCCCAGGGTGCCCAGGTGATGCCGGTTATTGGTCTTTTCCAGGCGAGGGTACTTCGCGGTAATGGCCTTGAAACGTCGGGCCAGCGGCCGCCAGGCCTGGTCAGCGATGTCCGGTACATCATCCCAGGCGCCCTGGTCACGCCTGCCGAAGGTCTTTCCGTGGGGGACCGCGCGTTCGATGGCGCTGCGCAGGCCGTGGAGATTGTCCGGCAAGTCGCGGGCGTGCAGGGAGGTGAGGGCGGCGATCATCCCGCAGCCGATGTCCACGCCGACCGCTGCGGGGATGATGGCGCCCACGGTGGGAATCACGCTGCCGATGGTCGAACCCTTGCCCAGGTGAACGTCGGGCATCACCGCCAGGTGCTTGAAGATGAAGGGCATCTTCGCGGTGTTGATCAACTGCTGGCGAGCTTCGTCCTCCACCGGCACGCCCTGCGTCCAGAGGCGAATGGGTTTGCCGCCGGCCACTTCCAGCAGTTGTGAGTTGTTCGGTTTCATCGGTGCTGCCAGGTAGGAGTGGACATCTATTGTGGGCCTGTCGGGGCAGGCCGGCGACGCATCTTACAGATGGCTGCGCCGGCGGTAATCGCTGCCGCCGCCGTGACAAGGCAGGCACCTTGGGATGGGGCGCGCGGCGTTTCTTTGAGGTACGAAACCCATCAATAGTGATACCACTTCAGTTCGAGCATCACTTCGTTCACTGGCGCGGCAAGCTGGCTGAACTCCCGCTGTGCTGTCAGGCGCAAGCCGAGGTTGCGGGAGATGTCCCATTGCTGGTTGAGGGAGAGCCGGCGGCGGACTTCACCGTTGTGGAAGTAGTCACCGGCCGCCTCCAGGCTGAGGCTGCCCAGCGGGTTGTGCCATAGCAGGCCGGTGTTGAAGCCCGCTGCAGTGGCGACGAAGGGGGCGAAGTCCTCGTTGTGCTCGATGCGAGCAGTTGCCAGGGCAAATCCGAGGGCGTCTTCATCAAGCTGCCAGGAGCCACCGACACCACCATTGAGATGGCTGACCAGGCGTTCGTCGCCATCTTCGCCCAGCACGCGCTCTAGTCCACCGGCCACTTGCCAGGACAGGGGCTTGAGCAGTTCCCCGCGTGGGGTCAGTGAACGGATGGTGGCCAGGTCCAGGCGCTGCAACTGCCAGTGGTTGTCCTCGTACTGGCGCAGCTTGAGCTGGAGGATCTCGATCTGCGCACCCAGCGGGAAACCTGACAGGTTGTCGTTGAGGTCGTGATAGGCCATGCGCAGGCCGTACTCGGCGAAAGCACGGTCCTCACGGGTACCAGCGCCCAGTTGCCAGGTACGCGATTCGTGGCCCTCCTCGGGCAGCCCGGGGCGGTCCAGACTCAGCTCCGGCGGCGGATTGCGATTGATGCTCCGCAGCAGCTTGTAGCTGCGCGTGGCGTTTTCGCTGCTGCGCGCTTCCCCGGTCGCGCGGTAGCGAACCAGGCGGAAGGCGGCGTCCTGGATCAGGGCACGGCGTGGAGCGGGCAGGGCGAGGAAGTCCGGGGCATCAAGCAGCTTTTCGTTTTCGGCCAGCTGGCGTACCCATTGTTGCTCGGCATGGTTCAGCGGCTCGGCGCGTGCCAGCAGTTCCTTTTCTCGCGAGGGACGATAGTCGATCGATTCCACCAGGCCGGCCTGCTTGACCGCGCGCACGGTATCGGTGGGGATGGCGGTAATCGGGAACTGGTCTGTGAGCTCGATTCCAGAGCGGGCGATCTCCAGCAGTTCCAGCAGGCGGTAGGAGCAGTTCTCGTCGAAGAAGTAATAGTCGAAGCGGATCTGCTTGAGCTCCCAGACGTGCTCCACCATGCGCCCGGTTTCCTCGGCGGTGAGGTTCAGGCGGTACTCCCAGAGGTCGCGGTTCTCGAGGCGGCTGTACTCCTTGAGCTTGTCGCGGTAGGGCACCAGGGCGAACAGGCCGGGGTAACCCCCCATCAGGCCCTTCCAGGCGTAGAGGATGCTGTTGTCCGCCCCTTCGATGAATGCGCCGAAGTTCAGCGCATAACTGAGCATTGCCGTGTTGTTTTCGTGGATGTCCGGCTGGTCGATGCGCAGCAGCGTGTGGCCGAACATGGACGAGGGGCTGTTCAGGTAGGCGGCGGGGAATACCAGAACGGTGCTGTGCGGGTTGATGTCGGCGTACCAGGCCTTGTATTCGCCGCAAACCGGCTGCGGCAGGTCGCTGAGCTGGAGCTGCTCTCGAAGCCAGCGGGTGCGAGCGGGGTAGACACATTGCGGATGCTTGTCGCCTTGATCGGTCGCCGTGTAGAGGGCCGTCAGGGTGGCACGTAGTTCGGCTGCCGGGTCGCTCGCTCCCTCTTCGGCGAGGAAGAAGTCGGGATCATCCACATAGCTGCGCCAGCCCCCCAGTTTTCCGGTCTCGTAATGGCCGAGGGCAATCCAATAGGGATTGTTCGCCAGCGCCTCGAGGCGCTCGGCTGGGATCTGGGGAGTGGCGTGGGCGTTGATCCAGGTGCACAGGGCGAGGTACGGGAAAATCCGTTTCAAGGGCACAGCTCTTCCTGGTGAGAGATTCGCCCGGAGCTTTGGGTAACGCCGGGGCGGGTGTCAAGCAAGGTTAAGACGTGCATTTGCGCAAGTTTGCACAAGCGGGGTGCAGGCTGCGTTACAGCGTCCACACTTAGGGAGTGAACAGGGGAGATTCCAGCATGAATACCACCGACCCTCGGGCCGCCCTCGACGCCCTGATAGTGGAATACACCGCACGCGCCAATTCGATTCGCGAAGACCTGGCCAGTAGCCACTCACCGGATTTCGCCGAACAGGCGGGGGAGCGCGAGAACGACGAAGTGCTGACGGCCATCCTCGCCGAGACCGAGGCTGCCCTGCGCCGTGTGGGCATGGCCAAGCTGCGTCTGGCCGACGGCAGCTACGGCTACTGCCAGCGTTGCGGCGAGCCCATAGAGCCGGCGCGACTGGCGGTGCTACCTGCGGCCGAGTACTGCCTGAGCTGCGCTGACCTGCCCCATTGAAGACCTCTGGCGTTATGCCTTGCCAGTGATGTCAGGGCGGCGCCAGAATGCGGCCATTGCTTTCTTGCCGAGCCATTAAGGACACTCGATGCCTGACTCCTTCGCTGCCAGCCTACGACTGGCGCCCGATGCGCTGACCCGTCCCTTCGAGCCCCACCAGTTCAGTTTCAAGTCGACCGAAGATCTGGAGCCTTTCCGCGGCGTGCTCGGCCAGGAGCGCGCGGTGGAGGCCCTGCAGTTCGGCGTGGCGATGCCACGTCCCGGTTACAACGTCTATGTGATGGGGGAGCCGGGCACCGGCCGCTTCTCCTTCGTCAAGCGCTACCTCAAAGCCGAGGGCAAACGCCTGGAAACCCCGGCTGATTGGCTCTACGTCAACCACTTTGAAGAGCCCCGCGAGCCTCGGGCCTTGCAGTTGCCGGCTGGCGAGGCGAACGATTTCATCAGCGACATCGAGCATCTGGTGGATAACCTGCTGGCTACTTTCCCAGCGGTATTCGAGACGCCCACTTTCCAACAGAAGAAGAGCGCTATCGATCGCGCCTTCAACCAGCGTTACGACCGTGCTCTGGACGTGATCGAGCGCCTGGCCCTGGAGAAGGATGTCGCCCTCTATCGCGATAGCGCGAACATCGCCTTCACGCCCATGAAGGACGGCAAGGCCCTGGACGAAGCGGACTTCGCCCAGCTGGATGAAGCCGAGCGCGATCGATTCCATGACGACATTTCCCTGCTGGAGGAGCGCCTGAACGAGGAGCTGTCCAGCCTGCCGCAGTGGAAGCGCGAGTCCAGCAACCAGCTGCGCCATCTCAACGAGGAAACCATTACCCAGGCACTGCAACCGCTGCTTTCGCCTCTGTCGGAAAAGTACGCGGAGAATGCCGGCGTGGTGGCCTATCTGCAGGCCATGCAGGTGAATCTGCTGAAGACGGTGGTGGACCAGCTGCTGGACGACAAGCCGGACGCCCAGCGTCGCGAGCTGCTGGAAGAGCAATACTGCCCCAGCCTGGTGGTGGGCCATCACGCCAGCGGCGGTGCCCCTGTGGTATTCGAGCCGCACCCCACCTATGACAACCTGTTCGGCCGTATCGAGTACGGCACCGACCAGGGTGCCCTCTACACCAGCTACCGCCAGCTGCGCCCAGGTGCGCTGCATCGGGCCAACGGCGGTTTCCTGATCCTGGAAGCCGAGAAACTGCTGAGCGAACCCTTCGTCTGGGATGCCCTGAAACGCGCACTGCAGTCGCGCAAGCTGAAGATGGAGTCGCCCCTTGCTGAGCTCGGCCGCCTGGCCACCGTGACCCTGACACCCCAGATGATCCCGCTGCAGGTCAAGGTGGTGATCATCGGTTCGCGCCAGCTCTACTACACGCTGCAGGACCTGGATCCCGACTTCCAGGAGATGTTCCGCGTGCTCGTGGACTTCGACGAGGAAATTGCCCTGTCGGACGACAGCCTGGAGCAGTTCGCTCAGTTGCTGAAGACCCGCACCTCGGAAGAAGGCATGGCCCCCCTCACTGCCGCAGCTGTAGCCCGTCTGGCGACCTACAGCGCCCGTCTGGCCGAACACCAGGGCCGCCTTTCCGCGCGCATTGGCGACCTGTTCCAGCTGGTCAGCGAAGCGGACTTCATCCGTCAGCTGGCGAATGAGCCCTTGACCGACGCCGATCATATCGACCGCGCCCTCAAGGCCAAGGCCACGCGGACTGGCCGCGTCTCCGCGCGCATCCTCGACGACATGCTGGCGGGCATCATCCTGATCGACACCGCTGGCGCCGCAGTAGGCAAGTGCAACGGCCTGACAGTACTGGAAGTGGGCGATTCGGCGTTCGGTGTGCCGGCGCGGATTTCCGCGACCGTCTACCCGGGCAGCTCGGGCATCGTCGACATCGAGCGCGAGGTCAACCTGGGCCAGCCCATCCACTCCAAGGGCGTGATGATCCTTACTGGCTACCTCGGCAGCCGATATGCCCAGGAATTCCCCCTGGAAATCTCCGCGAGCATCGCCCTGGAGCAGTCCTACGGCTATGTGGACGGCGACAGCGCTTCCCTTGGCGAGGCCTGCACCCTGATCTCCGCTCTCTCGCGCACGCCGCTCAAGCAGTGCTTTGCCATCACCGGCTCGATCAACCAGTTCGGTGAAGTGCAGGCGGTGGGTGGCGTCAACGAGAAGATCGAGGGCTTCTTCCGGCTCTGCGAGGCCCGCGGCCTGACCGGCGAGCAGGGGGTGATCATTCCTCACGCGAACGTCACCACCCTGATGCTGGACGAGCGCGTGCTGGAGGCGGTGCGCCAGGGCCGCTTCCACGTCTACGCGGTTCGCCAGGCCGACGAGGCCCTGAGCCTGCTGGTGGGCGAGCCGGCGGGTGTTCCGGACGACAAGGGCCAGTTCCCTGAAGGCAGCGTCAACGCCCGCGTCGTGGCGCGACTGCGGGAAATCGCCGAGATGGGGCTGGAGGAAGAAGAGAAACCAGCACTTGCCCAGGAGGTGGTGGAGGCCGTCGCCAAGGTTGCGGCACCGCCCAAGCCTGCGCGCAAGGGCCCCAAGCAGGAGCCGGGCAAGGCGCCGGTTCCGGACAAGACTCAGGGCCCATCGTGAGCAAACCCTGACTCGTCACGCCGGGGTTGGTGCCCGGTGTGGCTGGTCAGTCATTGAGCGGTGGGGGAGGAGCCTCGGTCAGCCAACGCCCCACCGCCTTTCCCTCACCCTGTACACAGGGTTATCCACAGTTCACGTGGATAAGCATCGCGCTTTCGCAGGTCTGAACTCGGGTGTAGGCTGAAAACAGGCCTCTGCGAGGAAAGCCGCCATGACGCGCAACCTCTGCCTTACCCGCCAGTGCCTGGGACTCGTGACCCGGATCGAGTGCGTGATCCGTCCGCTGGCGGGAGAGAATGGACTCTGGACGCTGCTCTGCGCAGCAGGGATGTCGGGGGAGCAACCCTCGGCAATCAAAGCCCAGGGCCCGTTCCATGGGCCTCTCGTGGCGGAGTCGGTACTCTCCGCCATTGCCGATTGCCTGGCCGAGCAGGGCTACACCGAAGCCCACGATCCGCCGATCTGGCGCCTGCATCTCCAGGGTGAGCTGCGACGCATCAATGGCACACGTTGCCGAAACCTTGGTGACTACCAGTTCCGTCCTGAAACCTGACGGATTTCGGCTGGCCAGCTTTTGTGCAGCGGCTGCAAGCCTGCGGCCGAAGCGGCGTTCGCCAGACGCTCCAGTGCTCGTTCACAGACTTATCCACAGTGTTTGGGGATATTTCTCCCCGTGCTGCCATTATTTTTCTGTAGGAAACAGCTAGTTATACTCGCGGCCGGTTTTTTACTGACTACGAGAAGCCATGGAACGCTTTATAGAAAATTCGATGTACGCCGCACGCTGGTTGCTGGCCCCGATCTACTTCGGCCTGTCCCTGGCTCTGTTGGCTCTGACCCTGAAATTCTTCCAGGAAATCGTGCACATCCTGCCGCACGTCTTCGAGAAGACCGAAGCGGATCTGATCCTGGTGCTGCTGTCGCTGATCGATATGTCGCTGGTGGGCGGCCTGCTGGTGATGGTGATGATCTCCGGCTACGAGAACTTCGTTTCGCAACTGGATATCGACGACAGCAAAGAGAAGCTGAGCTGGCTCGGCAAGATGGACTCCGGCTCGCTGAAGATGAAGGTAGCGGCATCCATCGTAGCGATCTCATCCATCCACCTGCTGCGCATTTTCATGGACGCGCAGAACATCGATAACAACAAGATCATGTGGTACGTCGTCCTGCACATGACCTTCGTCGTCTCGGCCTTCGCCATGGGTTACCTGGACAAGATGACCAAGCACGACCACTGACCGGGTGAAATCGCCATCCAGACCGCCCGGCCGCTGAAAAGCGGACGGGCGGTTGCGTATCTGCCGCCCCCATTGGTTCCTGTGCATTAGATTTGAGGTGTACATCGAGCGAGGGCGACGCCATGAAATTGCACGACCTCAGTAGTCATGCCCGTGCCGGGCACGTCGAAGAAATCAACCTGATCTCCCTGGAGGGCGGCATCTACCTGCTGGAAGCCCGGATCGATGGCCGCACCCATCATCTGGACGACGGCCAGGGGCATGCAACGCACCTGCGCTCGGTGGAACATGCGCGGGAAGTGCTTCGCGAGTTCCCGGAGTTGCCGTTCCATCTGGTGCACAGCGTGGTGCACGATGAGATGTGTGGGATGGAGGCGGACAGCCAGGACACGGTGCGCGTGCCCATTTCCACTCGCGTCTCCCACTGACCCGGTTGTTGCCGGCGGGAGCCCGCGCCGGGGAAAGGAAGCTGTGCTAGTCTGGCCGGCCTTTTTTCCCGGAGCGGAGTTCCGCCATGTCCCAACTCGATCTTTCCACCGACGAAACCCGCGTCAGCTATGGCATTGGCCGTCAGCTCGGCGACCAGATCCGTGACAATCCTCCGCCCGGCGTGAGTCTGGAAGCTGTGATCGCTGGCCTCAGCGATGCCTTCCAGGGCCTGGAAAGCCGTGTTGATGGCGCCGCCCTGTCCGCCAGCTTCCGCGTGATCCGTGAGCGCATGCAGGAAGAAGCCGCGGCCAAGGCCGAAGCCGCCGCTGGCGCCGGCCGTAGCTACCTGGAAGAGAACGCCAAGCGCGAAGGCGTGACCGTCCTGCCGTCCGGCCTGCAGTACGAAGTACTGGTAGCGGGCGAGGGCGCAAAGCCGTCTGCTGAAGACACCGTGCGGACTCACTACCACGGCACCCTGATCGACGGCACTGTGTTCGACAGCTCCTACGATCGCGGTCAGCCGGCCGAATTCCCGGTTGGCGGCGTGATCGCCGGTTGGGTCGAAGCCCTGCAACTGATGAATGCCGGCAGCAAATGGCGCCTGCACGTTCCGAGCGAACTGGCCTACGGCGGCCAGGCTGTCGGCAGTATCCCGCCGCACAGCGTGCTTGTGTTCGACGTGGAACTCCTGGACATCCTCTGATCCAGTCGACCCCTGGGTTAGTCGCCCCTGACACGCCCAGGAACCGGCGAGGGCGCCTTTGCCCTCGCTGCAAGAGCGGCGCCCGGGCGCCGCTCTTGCGGATGACGCATCCTGGCGTCATCCAGATTCCCAAATGACCTTCAGTGCAGCTCGCCGTGCGGACGCAATGCTCTGGCGTAGCAGAACAGGAAGAGGTTGCGCACCAGTTCCTTGAGCACCAGCGGTTCGCTGGAGTTGAGGCCGGCGAGGTCGAGGTCGCCCTGGTCACGCAGTTCGTCGAGGGCTTCTTCTTCCAGCACGGCGCAGACCTCACCGGTTTCCCGATGAAGTATCCGCAGGTAAGGGTGGGGGCGATCCAGCCAGGCATCGATCAGGTAGGTCATGGCTCATCTCCTTGAAAACCGTCGAGATGAGAATAATTCTTATTGTATAAATAACAAGTGCTAGTCGATGCTTTTCGTCGAGGCAGAAAAAAGCCCGTCACAAGGACGGGCTTTTCGGCTGGCTCAACCTCAGTGGGTTCGCGCGACTGCGAACTCGGTGAGCTCGACCAGCGCATCGCGATAAGCATTGGCCGGCAGCGTGTCCAGGCAGGCGATGGCACGGGCTGCGTAGTCGCGGGCCAGTTGGGCTGTGTAGTCAAGGGCGCCAGCTGCTTCCACGGCAGCGCGAATACCCTCCAGGTCCTGGCTGCCGCCTTGCTGGATGGCCTTGCGCACCAGGCTCGCCTGCTCCGGAGTACCGTCGCGCATGGTGGCGATCAGCGGCAGGGTGGGCTTGCCTTCGGCCAGATCATCACCGACGTTCTTGCCGAGGGTGGCTGCATCGCCACGGTAGTCGAGCAGGTCGTCCACCAACTGGAAAGCGATGCCCAGGGCGTCGCCGAACTGGCGCAGGGCTTCGGACTGCTCGGTGCTTGCACCGGCGAGCACAGCGGCGCTGTGTGTGGAGGCTTCGAAGAGCATCGCGGTCTTGCCGCGAATGACTTCCATATAGGTTTCTTCGGTGGTGCTGGCGTCACGGATTTTCGACAACTGCAGCACTTCGCCTTCGGCGATGACCCGAGTGGCCTGGGAAATGATGCGCATCACCGGCATGGAGCCGAGTTCCACCATCATTTCGAAGGAGCGGGCATAGAGGAAGTCGCCCACCAGCACGCTGGGCGCATTGCCCCACAGTGCGTTTGCGGTGGAACGGCCGCGGCGTAGGCCGGAGGCATCCACCACGTCATCGTGGAGCAGGGTGGAGGTGTGCAGGAACTCGATGGTGGCGGCCAGCAGGCGGAGCTGGTCGCCACCGAAACCGAGAGCGTTGCCGCTCAGCAGTACGAGCAGAGGGCGAAGGCGCTTGCCTCCGGCGGAGACGATGTAGTCACCGATCTTTTCCACCAGGGGGACGCGAGAGGTCAACTGCCGGCGAATGATGTCGTCGACTGCGGTAAAATCGTCCGCCACCACGCGGTAGAAAGCCTGGGGTTGCATCGGCCAGATGTGCTCCTGTTGGGATGCGCGGCATGCTAGGGACCGGGCCGGGGGCTGTCAAGGCGAGCGCTGGCGGTGCTTGCGCGGTAATCTCGGCTTGCGTACAATCGCGGCCCCTGAACTTCCTTGGGCATTTTCCTGCCTTACGCAATTGCACGGGCGTCAGTTCCGGCCCCATGCAGCCATGCCGACCGATACCTCTTTTTATAAAGCGTCGGGTGAGCAGGTTTAACGGAGAAAATCCATGTACGCAGTTATCGTTACCGGCGGCAAGCAATACAAAGTCGCTGAAGGTGAATTCCTGAAAGTCGAGAAGCTCGAAATCGCCACTGGCGAATCCGTGACTTTCGACCGCGTCCTGCTGATCGGCAATGGCGAAGACGTGAAGATCGGTGCTCCGGTTGTTGATGGCGCCAAAGTGGTCGCAGAAGTGGTCTCTCAAGGCCGTCACGACAAAGTGCGCATCATCAAGTTCCGCCGTCGTAAGCACCACATGAAGCGCCAGGGCCACCGCCAGTGGTTCACTGAAATCAAAATCACCGGCATCCAGGCCTAATTTCCTTTTTGGAGGATTTGACTCATGGCACACAAAAAAGCTGGCGGTTCTACCCGCAACGGCCGCGACTCAGAAAGTAAACGCCTTGGCGTGAAGCTGTTCGGTGGCCAGGTTGTCAAAGCTGGCAACATCATCGTGCGTCAGCGCGGCACCAAGTTCCACGCCGGCGTCGGCGTTGGCCTGGGCAAGGATCACACCCTGTTCGCGAAAGTGGACGGCGTGATCAAGTTCGAGGTCAAAGGTGCTTTCGGCCGCAAGTACGTAAGCATCGTCGCAGCCTGATTGCGACTTCGCTGGAGAAGCCCCGTCTTGCGACGGGGCTTTTTCGTTTCTGCTTCATGGAAACTCTGCATTGAGCAGGGTTCCCTGTATCCTATGTGCTTTGTTTCACTCAACCCGTCCCCGTGGCGGGAGGCGTCCTGATGAAATTCGTCGATGAAGTATCGATCTTTGTAAAAGCGGGCGACGGCGGCAATGGCCTGATGAGTTTCCGTCGCGAAAAATTCATTGAAAAGGGCGGCCCCAACGGTGGTGACGGGGGCGATGGCGGCTCCGTGTTCATGGAGGCCGATCCGAACCTCAATACCCTGGTTGATTATCGCTACACCCGTCGTTTCGATGCCCAGCGTGGCGAAAATGGCGGCAGCAAGGATTGCACTGGTCGCAAGGGCGAGGACCTGATCCTGCCGGTGCCGGTGGGGACCACGATCATCGATGCTGCGACCCAGGAAATCATTGGCGACCTGACCAAGCCGGGGCAGCGCCTGATGGTTGCCCAGGGTGGCTGGCACGGCCTGGGCAATACCCGTTTCAAGTCCAGTACCAACCGCGCGCCGCGTCAGACCACCAAGGGCAAGCCGGGCGAGTCCCGCGATCTCAAGCTGGAGCTGAAGGTGCTGGCTGATGTCGGTCTTCTGGGGCTGCCGAACGCGGGCAAGAGCACATTCATTCGTGCTGTTTCCGCCGCCAAGCCGAAAGTGGCTGATTACCCGTTCACCACGCTGGTGCCGAACCTCGGTGTAGTCAGTGTGGGGCGTTTCAAGTCCTTCGTGGTGGCCGATATCCCGGGTCTGATCGAGGGTGCCGCGGAAGGTGCCGGCCTGGGCATTCGCTTCCTCAAGCACCTGGCGCGGACCCGTCTGTTGCTGCACATCGTCGATATGGCGCCGCTGGATGAGAGCGATCCGGCCGAGGCTGCCGCAACCATCATCGAAGAACTGGGGCGCTTCAGTCCGGCTCTGACCGAGCGTGATCGCTGGCTGGTGCTGAACAAGGCTGACCAGCTTCTTGATGATGATCGCGATGCGCGCCTGAAGGCTGTGCTCGAGCGTCTTGGGTGGGAGGGTCCGGTGTTCGTGATCTCCGCGCTGGAGCGCGAGGGTACCGAGGCACTCTCGCAGGAGATCATGCGTTACCTCGACGAGCGCACCCTGCGCATGAGCGAGGAGCCGGAGTATGCCGAGCAGCTTGCCGAGCTGGATCAGCGCATCGAGGACGAGGCGCGTGCCCGTCTGCAGGCTATGGATGACCAGCGTGCCCTGCGTCGTGCCGGCATGAAGAGCGCTGGCGTCGATGACGACGACGATTTCGATGACGACGAGGATGACGGCGACGGGCCGGAAATCTTCTACGTACCCTGATCCCGGCGCCGCCCGGCGCTGTGGGTGTTCGCATGGCCGCGCGCCTTGCCGCGTGGCCTTCTAGCTAAGGTTGGACGATATGCGGGACAAGGTGACTGGCGCGCAGCGCTGGGTGGTGAAGATTGGTAGTGCTTTGCTCACGGCTGACGGTCGCGGGCTGGATCGCTCGGCAATGGCTGTCTGGGTCGAGCAGATGGTGGCCTTGCGTGATGCGGGGGTGGAGCTGGTGCTGGTGTCTTCCGGTGCCGTGGCGGCTGGTATGAGTCGCCTTGGGTGGCAGAGCCGTCCGAGCGCCGTTCACGAGCTGCAGGCTGCCGCATCCGTAGGGCAGATGGGGCTGGTCCAGGCTTGGGAGTCCAGTTTCGCCGAGCATGGCCGTCACACTGCGCAGATCCTGCTGACTCACGACGACCTGTCCGATCGCAAGCGCTACCTGAACGCTCGCAGCACTCTGCGCACTTTGGTGGAGCTGGGTGCGATTCCGGTGATCAACGAAAACGACACCGTTGTTACCGATGAAATTCGCTTCGGTGACAACGACACCCTGGCGGCTCTGGTGGCCAACCTGGTGGAGGCGGATTTGTTGGTGATCCTTACCGATCGCGACGGCATGTTCGATGCAGACCCTCGCCACAATCCTGATGCTCAATTGATCTTCGAGGCCCGTGCCGATGACCCGGCGCTGGATGCTGTGGCTGGCGGCACCGGTGGTGCTCTGGGGCGCGGTGGCATGCAGACCAAGCTGCGCGCTGCGCGGCTGGCGGCTCGCTCCGGCGCCCATACGGTGATCGTTGGTGGGCGAATCGAGCGTGTTCTGGATCGCCTCAAGGCTGGTGAGCGTCTGGGCACGCTGCTTGCGCCTGAGCGCGGCATGCTGGCCGCGCGTAAGCAGTGGCTGGCTGGTCATCTGCAGACCCGTGGCACCCTGGTGCTCGATGCGGGGGCGGTCAAGGCGCTCCGCGAAGACCGCAAGAGCCTGCTGCCGGTCGGCGTGAAAGCCGTCCAGGGTAGCTTTCGTCGCGGCGAGATGGTCGTTTGCGTCGGGCCTGATGGTGCGGAAATCGCCCGCGGCCTGGCCAACTACAGTGCGCTCGAGGCGCAGAAGATCATCGGCCAATCGTCCGATCTCATCGAAAAGCTACTGGGTTATGTCGATGAGCCGGAGTTGGTGCATCGAGACAACCTGGTTCTGGTCTGAGTTGGAGGGGTAGATGCGACTGATCAAGGGAATGGTGGTGGCGCTTCTGGCAATGCCGCTGGTGGCTGTCGCGGAGGAAATCGGTTCGGTATCCACGGTGTTCAAGTGGGTGGGGCCGAATGACAAGATTACCGTCGAGGCATTCGACGATCCGAAGGTGGAGGGTGTGACCTGCTACCTTTCGCGAGCCAAGACTGGCGGTGTGAAGGGTGGTCTGGGGTTGGCCGAGGATCGTGCCGAGGCGTCCATTGCCTGTCGTCAGGTGGGGCCCATTCGCTTCAATGGCGAGCTCAAGGATGGCGAAGAGGTATTCAAGGAACGCACATCGCTGGTGTTCAAGACCATGCAGGTCGTGCGCTTCTTCGATCGCAAGCGCAATACGCTGGTCTATCTGGTCTACAGCGATCGCATAATCGAGGGCAGTCCGCAGAATGCCGTTACCGCGATCCCGATCATTCCATGGCCGAACCGGCCTTGAGTTAATGCCAGAGCGAAGAAAAGCCCGGAATCTCCGGGCTTTTTCATGGATGCAGATCCTGTTGCATAAAATGCAGGCAATAAAAAACCGGCCAGAAGGCCGGTTTTTCGCAAGAACTCAAGCTTAGGCAGCAGCTTGACCGAGCGCCTTGATGTGGGCGTTCAGGCGGCTCTTGTGACGAGCAGCTTTGTTCTTGTGGATGATGCCTTTGTCGGCCATGCGGTCGATCACCGGTACAGCAGCGGTGAAAGCGGCTTGTGCCTTGGGCAGGTCTTTGGCGTCGATAGCCTTGACCACGTTCTTGATGTAGGTACGAACCATGGAGCGCAGGCTGGCGTTATGGCTACGACGCTTCTCAGCCTGTTTGGCGCGTTTTTTGGCAGAAGGTGTGTTGGCCACCGTCAAGCTCCTCGAAACTGGGGAATTGAATCAAATTAAGGCCGCGAATCATGCCGACGTGATCTGGCCTTGTCAAGGGCGATCAGGCAGGTCGGGCGACGAGCGTCAGCTTTTCTTGCTGGATGCTTTTATCCCGCACGGACTCTACACTCGGCAGCCTTGACCGTCCCCTGGCAGCACTGCCTAAGGGCTGTGCAACACCTGTCCGGACCCCTGAATGAACCTGCTCAAGTCGCTGGCGGCCGTCAGCTCCATCACCATGCTTTCCCGCGTACTGGGTTTCGTCCGCGATACCATCGTCGCGCGCTATTTCGGCGCGGGAATGGCCACTGACGCGTTCTTCGTCGCCTTCAAGTTGCCCAACCTGCTGCGTCGCATCTTTGCCGAAGGGGCGTTCTCCCAGGCATTCGTCCCGATCCTGGCGGAGTACAAGACCCAGCAGGGCGAGGAGGCGACCCGTACGTTCATCGCCTACATCTCCGGTCTGCTGACGCTGGTGCTGGCGCTGGTGACCCTGCTGGGCATACTCGCGGCGCCGTGGGTGATCTGGGTGACCGCGCCGGGCTTCGCCGACACCCCCGAGAAGTTCGCGCTGACCACCGATCTGCTGCGGGTGACCTTTCCGTACATTTTCCTGATTTCGTTGTCTTCCCTGGCGGGGGCCATCCTCAACACCTGGAACCGGTATGCGGTTCCGGCTTTCGTGCCGACCCTGTTGAACGTCAGCATGATTGTCTTCGCGCTGTTCCTGACTCCCTATTTCGACCCGCCGATCATGGCTCTTGGCTGGGCGACGCTCGTAGGCGGCCTGGCACAACTGCTCTACCAGCTGCCGGCGCTCAAGCGCATCGGTATGCTCGTGTTGCCGCGCCTGAATCTGCGAGATACCGGCGTCTGGCGCGTACTCAAACAGATGGGGCCGGCGATCTTCGGGGTTTCCGTAGGACAGATCTCGCTGATCATCAACACCATCTTCGCCTCGTTCCTGGCGGCGGGGTCGGTGTCGTGGATGTACTACGCGGACCGTCTGATGGAGCTGCCGTCAGGCGTGCTTGGCGTGGCTTTGGGGACGATCCTGCTGCCTTCCCTGGCCAAGACGTACGCCAGCGACGACCGCCATGCCTACTCGCAGTTGCTCGACTGGGGCCTGCGTCTCTGCTTCCTGCTGGTATTGCCATGCACCCTGGCCTTGGCGTTGCTGGCCGAGCCGCTGACCGTGGCGCTGTTCCAGTATGGGAAATTCACCGCCATCGATGCGCTGATGACCCAGCGCGCGCTGATCGCCTATGCCGTGGGTCTGCTCGGGATCATCCTGGTCAAGGTTCTGGCACCCGGTTTCTATGCGCGCCAGAACATCCGTACGCCGGTGAAGATCGCCATCTTCACCCTGGTGGCGACCCAGTTGATGAACCTCGCCTTCGTCTTCCCCCTGAAACATGCCGGCCTGGCACTGGCCATCAGTCTCGCCGCCTGCATGAACGCCGGATTGCTCTACTGGCAGTTGCGCAAGCAGCAGCTGTTCCAGCCGCAGCCGGGCTGGGGGAAGTTCCTCGCAAAACTGTTGCTCGCGGTGCTGGCAATGTGTGCTGTTCTGCTCGGGGTGATGTACCTGCTGCCCGCCTGGGAGCAGGGGGGGATGGCCGAGCGCCTGCTGCGCCTGGCTGCCCTTGTGGGTGCGGGTGTGATCACTTATTTCGGCATGCTGGCACTGCTGGGCTTCCGTCTTCGGGACTTCGCACGACGGGCCGTGTGACTCTTCGGGTTGCGACTCGTCGCCGCTTGTCGCGGTGACGGGCCTGTAGCGCCTGTTGTCCAGCCTCGGCTGTGCGTATAATCGACCACTTTGTGAACAAGACTTGTGCTATGCAGCTGGTTCGAGGTTTACACAACCTGCGGCCCCATCATCGGGGCTGTGTCGCCACCATCGGCAATTTCGACGGCGTGCACCGCGGCCATCAGGCCATTCTCAAGCGGTTGCGCGAGCGTGCGGCTGAGCTGGGTTTACCCACTTGCGTGGTGATTTTCGAGCCGCAGCCACGCGAATACTTCGGCCCTGACACAGCTCCTGTCCGCCTCACACGATTGCGTGACAAGCTCGAGCTGCTTGCTCGTGAAGGGGTGGATCGGGTGCTCTGCCTGGCGTTCAACCACCGCCTGCGTGAGCTCAGTGCCGCCGAATTCGTGCATGCAGTACTGGTCGAGGGGCTGGGCGCCAAGCACTTGGAGATCGGCGACGATTTCCGTTTCGGCTGCGACCGCGCCGGTGATTTCGATTTCCTGCTGCAAGCCGGCGAAGCGGAAGGTTTCAGTGTCGAAGCCGCTGCAACTGTCGAGCTGGACGACTTGCGGGTCAGCAGCACCCGCGTGCGCCAAGCCTTGGCCGAGGGCGACTTCGTGCTTGCCGAGCGGCTGCTGGGGCGTCCATTCACCATTACCGGCCGTGTGCTGCACGGGCAGAAGCTCGGCCGCCAGCTGGGTACCCCGACTGCCAATGTGCAGCTCAAGCGCCGCCGCGTCCCGCTCAATGGTGTGTACCTGGTCAGTGTGGAGCTGGAAGGCAGGCAACTGCCTGGCGTTGCGAACATCGGCGTGCGCCCCAGCGTGAAGGGCGACGGACGCGCCCACCTAGAGGTCCATCTGCTGGACTATTCCGCCGACCTCTACGACCGGCGGATCAGCGTGACCTTCCACCACAAGCTGCGTGATGAGCAGCGTTTTGCCTCCCTGGAGGCGTTGAAGTCGGCGATCGATGCGGATGTCGCTGCCGCCCGTGCCTATTGGCAGGGTACTCAATCAAATTGAAGAGCCTGGACTGAAATGACCGATTACAAAGCGACCCTGAACCTGCCAGAGACGGCATTCCCGATGAAGGCCGGTCTGCCCCAGCGCGAACCGGAACTGCTGCAGCGCTGGAACAGCATCGACCTGTACGGAAAGCTGCGGCAGATCGGCGAAGGTCGCCCGAGGTTCGTCCTGCACGATGGCCCGCCTTACGCCAACGGCAGCATTCACATCGGTCACGCGGTCAACAAGATCCTCAAGGACATCATCGTCCGCTCCAAGACCCTGGCGGGCTATGACGCCCCTTATGTCCCGGGCTGGGACTGCCACGGTCTGCCCATCGAGCACAAGGTCGAAACCACCCACGGCAAGAACATGGCCGCGGACAAGACCCGTGAGCTGTGCCGTACCTACGCCGCCGAGCAGATCGAAGGTCAAAAGGCCGACTTCATCCGCCTCGGCGTGCTGGGCGACTGGAGCAATCCCTACAAGACCATGGCTTTCAGCAACGAGGCGGGCGAAATCCGCGCGCTGGCTGAAATGGTCAAGCAGGGCTTCGTGTTCAAGGGCCTGAAACCGGTGAACTGGTGCTTCGACTGCGGCTCGGCATTGGCCGAGGCGGAAGTCGAGTATGCCGACAAGAAGTCCGATGCGATCGACGTCGCCTTCCCCATCGAAGATGCCGATAAGCTGGCCGCCGCCTTTGGCCTGTCCAGCCTCGCCAAGCCTGCTGCCATCGTCATCTGGACCACCACCCCCTGGACCATTCCGGCCAACCAGGCGCTGAACGTCCACCCCGAGTTCGACTACGCGCTGGTCGATACCGGCGCGCGCCTGCTGGTGCTGGCCGAAGAACTGGTTGAATCCTGCCTGCAGCGCTACGGCCTGGAAGGTCAGGTCATCGCCACCACCAAGGGCGAGTCGCTGGACCAGGTCCGTTTCCGTCATCCGTTCTACGAGCGCCTGTCCCCCGTATACCTGGCCGAATACGTCGAGCTGGGTGCCGGCACTGGCATCGTTCACTCCGCGCCGGCCTACGGTGAGGATGACTTCCGTACCTGCAAGCAGTACGGCATGAGCAACGATGACATTCTCAGCCCTGTACAGAGCAATGGCGTCTATGTCCAGGACCTGCCGTTCTTCGGCGGCCAGTTCATCTGGAAAGCCAATCCGGCTATCGTCGCCAAACTGGAAGAAGTGGGTGCGTTGCTCAAGCACGAATCCATCAGCCACAGCTACATGCACTGCTGGCGCCACAAGACCCCGCTGATCTACCGCGCCACTGCACAGTGGTTCGTCGGCATGGACAAGCAGCCGGAGCAGGGCGCGACTCTGCGCGAGCGTGCGCTGACCGCCATCGAGCAGACCGAGTTCGTCCCCGGCTGGGGGCAGGCCCGCCTGCACGGCATGATCGCCGGCCGTCCGGACTGGTGCATCTCCCGTCAGCGCAACTGGGGCGTGCCGATCCCGTTCTTCCTGCACAAGGCCACCGGCGACCTGCATCCGCGCACCGTCGAGCTGATGGAGCAGGTTGCTCAACGCGTCGAGCAGGAAGGTATCGAAGCCTGGTTCAAGCTGGACGCTGCCGAGCTGCTCGGTGACGAGGCTGGCCAGTACGACAAGATCAGCGACACCCTGGACGTCTGGTTCGACTCGGGTACCACGCACTGGCACGTCCTGCGCGGATCCCACGCCGAACTGGGCCACGCCAGCGGCCCGGCTGCCGACCTCTACCTGGAAGGTTCCGACCAGCACCGTGGCTGGTTCCACTCGTCCTTGCTGACCGGCTGCGCCATCGACGGCCATGCCCCTTACCGCCAGCTTCTGACCCACGGCTTCACCGTGGACGAGAGCGGCCGCAAGATGTCCAAATCCCTCGGCAACGTCATCGCCCCGCAGCAGGTT
The DNA here is from genome assembly GCF_029873115.1 of Pseudomonas sp. BN606. Taxonomy (NCBI): domain Bacteria; kingdom Pseudomonadati; phylum Pseudomonadota; class Gammaproteobacteria; order Pseudomonadales; family Pseudomonadaceae; genus Pseudomonas; species Pseudomonas sp. BN606. The sequence continues at coordinate 60,618 of NZ_SSOF01000073.1, forward strand.
ACCGACAGCCTGGGTGCCGACATCCTGCGCCTGTGGGTATCGGCCACCGACTATTCCGGCGAGATGGCCGTTTCCCAGCAGATCCTCCAGCGCAGCGCCGATGCCTATCGCCGCATCCGTAACACCGCGCGCTTCCTGCTGGCCAACCTGAACGGCTTCGACCCGGTCAAGGACCTGCTGCCTGCCAAAGACATGCTGGCCCTCGACCGCTGGGCCGTGGACCGCGCCCTGCTGCTGCAGCGCGAGCTGGAAGAAGCCTACGGCGAGTACCGTTTCTGGAACGTCTACTCGAAAGTGCACAACTTCTGCGTGCAAGAGCTGGGCGGCTTCTACCTCGACATCATCAAGGACCGTCAGTACACCACAGCCTCTGACAGCATACCGCGCCGCTCCTGCCAGACTGCGCTGTTCCACATCGCCGAGGCGCTCGTGCGCTGGATTGCGCCGATCCTGGCCTTCACCGCCGAGGAAATCTGGCAGTTCCTGCCGGGCGAGCGTAACGAGTCCGTCATGCTCAATACCTGGTACCAGGGCCTGTCCGAACTGCCCGAAGGCACTGAGCTGGACCGCGAGTTCTGGGAGCAGGTCATGGCCGTCAAGGCCTCGGTCAACAAGGAGCTGGAAAACCTGCGTAGCAACAAGGCGATTGGCGGCAACCTGCAGGCCGAAGTCACCCTGTTCGCCGAGGACGCCCTGGTGGCGAGCCTGGCCAAGCTGGGCAATGAACTGCGCTTCGTGCTGATAACCTCGGCTGCTGACGTCCAGCCCCTGGCCAGCGCGCCGGCCGATGCCGTGGAGACCGAAGTTGCCGGTCTCAAGCTGAAGATCCACAAGTCAGCCCACACCAAGTGCGGTCGTTGCTGGCACCACCGAGCCGATGTCGGCCAGTTCGTGAAGCATCCGGATCTGTGCGGTCGTTGCGTCGAGAATATCGATGGAGCCGGCGAGGTTCGTCACTATGCCTAAGGCATACGGCCGACTCGGCTGGCTCTGGCTGACTGCCCTGGTATTCGTGCTGGACCAGGCGAGCAAATGGTTCTTCGAAACCGAACTCAACCTCTACCAGCAGATCGTGGTCATTCCGGACTACTTCAGCTGGACTCTGGCCTACAACACTGGTGCGGCCTTCAGTTTCCTCGCCGACAGCTCCGGCTGGCAGCGCTGGCTGTTCGCCGTGATCGCACTGGTGGTCAGCGGTGTGCTGGTGGTCTGGTTGAAGCGCCTGAAACCCGAGGAAACCTGGCTGGCTGTCGCGCTGGCCCTGGTCCTTGGCGGCGCGCTAGGCAACCTATATGACCGCGTAGTGCTTGGCCACGTGGTCGATTTCATCCTGGTGCATTGGCAGAACCGCTGGTATTTCCCAGCGTTCAATCTCGCCGATAGCGCCATCACCGTCGGCGCCGTGATGTTGGCGCTGGACATGTTCAAAGCGAAGAAGTCCGGAGAGCCTGCCCATGACTGAACATCGCATAGGGCCGGACATGGAAGTCACCCTGCATTTCGCCATCAAGCTGGATAACGGCGACGTGGTGGACAGCACCTTCGAGAAGAAACCAGCCACCTTCAAAGTGGGCGATGGCAATCTGCTGCCAGGTTTCGAGAGCGTGCTTTTCGGCCTCAAGAGCGGCGACAAACGCGTCCTGGCCATCGAGCCCGAGCAGGGATTCGGTCAACCTAATCCGCAGAACGTGCAAGTGATGCCCCGAGGCAACTTCCAGGACATGGAGCTTTCCGAAGGCCTGCTGATCATCTTCAATGACGCGGCCAATGCCGAGTTGCCTGGGGTGGTCAAGCTGATCGACGACACGCATGTGACCATCGATTTCAATCACCCATTGGCCGGCAAGCCACTCGCATTTGAGGTAGAGATCCTGTCGGTCAAGCCGGCCTGATCTCCTGCGGCCGGACGAGGTAACTGCCATGCAAATCAAACTCGCCAATCCGCGCGGCTTCTGCGCCGGCGTCGATCGCGCCATCGAGATCGTCAACCGCGCCCTGGAAGTCTTCGGCCCGCCGATTTACGTGCGCCATGAAGTGGTGCACAACAAGTTCGTGGTCGAGGACCTGCGCGCCCGTGGTGCCGTATTCGTCGAAGAACTGGACCAGGTGCCAGACAACGTCATCGTCATCTTCAGCGCCCACGGCGTTTCCCAGGCCGTGCGCCAGGAAGCCACCCGCCGTGGCCTGAGGGTGTTCGACGCCACTTGTCCGCTGGTGACCAAAGTGCACATGGAAGTCGCGCGCTATAGTCGCGACGGCCGCGAATGCATCCTGATCGGCCACGCCGGCCACCCCGAAGTGGAAGGCACCATGGGGCAGTACGATGCCAGCAATGGCGGCGCAATCTACCTCGTTGAAGACGAGGCCGACGTGGAGCGCTTGCAGGTCCGCAATCCGGAAGCATTGTCCTTCGTAACCCAGACCACCCTGTCCATGGATGACACCAGTCGCGTCATCGACGCGTTGCGCGCGAAGTTCCCCAGCATCGGTGGGCCGCGCAAGGACGACATCTGCTACGCCACCCAGAACCGCCAGGATGCGGTCAAGCAACTGGCCAACGAGAGCGACATCGTCCTGGTGGTCGGTAGCCCCAACAGCTCCAACTCAAACCGCTTGCGCGAGCTGGCTGAGCGCATGGACACCCCCGCCTACCTGATCGACGGCGCCGAGGACCTCAAACGCGAATGGTTCGACAAGGCACAGCGTGTCGGCATCACCGCCGGCGCTTCCGCGCCGGAAGTGCTGGTGCAAGGCGTGATTGACCAGCTCCGGGAGTGGGGCGCCGAGGTTGCGGTTGAGTTGGACGGTCGGCCAGAGAACGTGACCTTCTCCATGCCGAAGGAGTTGCGGGTGGTCAACGTCGGGTAGGGCCCGCGCTCAAGGTCTGGCCAAAAATGCTTGCGAGTGTCATGCGATTTATTTCGCAGGCATGTTGGCGTTTCAGCAAGGGCCCGGCGGTTGCTTGGCCCTGCGCACCCTTCCCGCTGCGTTGATCACCAACTTCCTGACATGGGACTTGCCTTCGCTATGGCAGAGCGTGAGCGTCCCGGCCTGAAAAGCGCCTCCCAGCATGGTTGCCCGGCCAGTCGGTGTGTAACGGATGTAGCGCCTGACGGGCGAGTTACCCTTGATGATGACTCCCGCCGGCTGCGGACCGATTTGTCTGATCAAAGGGTCGCTCTTGTCCCACCGCCCATTTCCATTCTGATCGGCATAGACCCACCAGCCGGTCGACCAGTCTCCGTCCTGGTTGTCCACCAGGACCGCAATGCCTCTCATGACTGATTCATGCCTTGCTAAGACGAGGCTCATTGTCAGTTCTTGGCTGGCGGAGTGTAGTTGCTGGGAGCGGACAAGCTCCGAAAACGCGGGTAATCCGAAACTGAAGCAGATCCCGATGATGGCCAGGGTAAACAGCGTCTCAATGAGCGTGAAAGCGCGAGAGGTGGAGGTCATGGCGTCCTTGCCTTTTTGCCCGAACTGAAGGGGCCAACCTGTCGTCCGCGGTCTTGGTCCGCTTGTCGCCGACAAAAGGACTATGACCGGCCCGCTCTATACGCTCCGGTAAACGAAGGATTTTCTCCACGGCCCTAAGTTGATGTTGTAGGGGGGAATTCTCGGGAATTTGGCTGCAGATCACTTTGTCCGTTGTAGGAAAGGTGCATGCTTTCTGTAAGAGTCCGCTGGAGCTGTAGGTTGAGCAACGAGGGGCCGGCGATGGCGCATCCGCGTTTTGATCTACGACGCTATGCCAGAACGCATGGCTTTGACATGAAGTGGGGGATGGATAATGGACGGGCGCTCTCCTGCGTGAAGGCACCAGAAGACATTAGTCCGAGCCAGGTTTCCTCCTGTCATTCGACTGAGAAGGTATTTCAGTGAAAACAAAGAACGTGAGCGGTTTTACTCTTATAGAGTTGATGATCACGGTTGCGATAGTTGGGATTCTGGCTGCTGTGGCATATCCCTCCTATACCAGTTATGTAAAACGTTCCAATCGCGGGGAAGCGCAAGCCTATCTCATGGCTCTTGCGCAGAAGCAGCAGCAACTTCTCATGGACTCCAGAGCCTACACATCCATCGTTACTAATCTTGAAGTTGATGAGCCTTCCAGCGTTTCTCGTAACTATACCGTGACTGTCAGCTCCATCGGTACTACGCCTCCAACCTTTACTATTACTGCAGCGCCAAAAGCAGGTACTGTTCAAGCTGGAGATGGTAATCTTTCGATCGACCAGAGCGGCGATAAAGTATGGGCGGGTGGCTCTTGGTGAGTACTGTAAAATCAGAATCTTCTGCACATTGTCTCTCTTCGGGACCTGTCCAGAGAGTACTTTGTGAGGCTCGTGCTGAGAAAGGATTTACTCTTGTTGAGTTAATGCTCGCGCTAGTGGTTCTGGCTATTCTTATCGGTATTGCAGTGCCCTCTTATCAGAACATAATTGCCTCGCAGCGTCTCCGTGCAGCTGTTAGCGATCTGCACAGTGCACTGGTCTTTGCTCGCTCGGAGGCTATTAAACGCAACCGCTCCATTACTCTAAGTCCTTCAGAAGATGACTGGGGGGCGGGTTGGAGGATTCCCAGTCCGGTAACTGGGCAGGATGATATTCTTGTTCGTGGGAAAATATCTGGAGTTTCAATCGATAGCTCACAAGATGAGGTTGAGTTTAGTGCTTCCGGGCGCGTTACCAATGCGGTCGAATTTGAAATTACCGTTTCAGTCAACGCTGATGAAGACAAAACCAGTTGTCTGAAACTGGGATTGGATGGACGCGCATCTTCCACCAGCGGAGAATGCTGATATGGAATTCAAGTACAGCGGGCGCCAGTCGGGATTCACCCTTATAGAGATTCTTGTGACGCTTTTGATCCTCGCGGTAGGCCTGTTAGGAATGGCTGGACTGAATGCGCGAGTTATCAATGGGCAGTTTGAAGCGTATCAGCGGTCCCAAGCTCTTAGGCTGGTCGAGGATATGGCCAGTCGTATTCGTAATAATCCAAAGGCTGCGCGAAATGGAGAGTATGGCGGAACTACGATATACGGAGTTACCGCCCAGGATTGTGGGGCGGGGTATTCTGTTGATTATGACCGTTGTACCTGGAGTGAGGCATTGCGAGGTATCGGTGTCAGTTCAGAGGGCGGTACCCAACAATTGGGCAGCATAATCGGCGCCCGGGGATGCATTGAGAATATTTCTGGTGCGGTAACGAATAAGCAAGCTGTTGTCCGGGTAACGGTTGCGTGGCAAGGAGTGAGTCCATCTGTGGCACCGTCATCAAGTTGTGGCGCTGGGGCATATGGTGCTGATGATAGTTTTCGTCGAACCGTAAGTGTCGATGTAGTACTGGCGTTTTTGGGAGATTGAAAATGTTGTCCAAAATCCTGGAGTCAGGTCGGCAGCGCGGCTTTTCCCTAGTTGAGATGATGATTGCCATGGTACTTGGCCTCGTGATTCTCCTAGCGGTATCCAACATCTTTCTCAAGGACAGTCGAGTCCGGGGCGAAATCGAGAAAACCAGTCGTCAGATTGAAAATGGAAATTATGCGTTGCGGTTGCTCGAAAGCGAGTTTGAAAATGCCGGATATTGGGGGGAGGCGGGTGCACAAGATATTGCCGGTACGCCTCCACCCTTATGCCCAACAAGCAAGGCGGACATAATCGTCAGCCTGGGTTACCCGGTTCAAGGCGAACTTGTTTCAGGTGTAAGTTGCGCTGACGAGAAATCGGGGACCGACTTCATAGCCATTCGCAGGGCTAGTACATGTGCAGTTGGAGATGATGGCTGTGCTGCTGCAAGTTCGAATTATCATCTTCAAGTTTCAGCTTGTCAGACTTCATCGGCTGGTGTGGTGGGCTTGAGTACGAATGTTGAAGAGTTGACGGCGACGCAGCGTGACTGTGCTACTTTGGCTCCGCGATATCGGTTTTTAAGCAGAGTCTACTATGTTAGTGATGCGGATATATTGATGCGAGCGGAGTTGTCGGGCGGGAATTACTCCGCGGTGACATCGCTGGTGGACGGAATTGAGAGTATCCACTACGAGTACGGATTGGACGATTCCGGAGATGGAATCATAGATGAATTCAAGAGCAATCCGTCTGGCGTTGAGTGGTCAGATGTCATAGCGGTAAAGGTTTACCTGATTGCAAGGAACTCCGAACCAACTGCCGGTTTTGTTGATGGCAACTCATATATCCTTGGCGATGTTGAGTATGACGTCCCTGATGCACTGAAGGGCTACAAGCGGCAGCTTTATTCTACAACTGTCAATTTGCGCAATGTTGCCGGAAGAAGAGAGCTGCCATGACGCGGATTAATATGAAAGGTAGCCAGCGAGGAGCCGTTTTGCTTGTTGCGCTTATCATGCTGTTGCTGGTGACTTTGCTGGCTGTTAGCGGCTTCAATATTACGCAGACAAACCTCAAGGTAGTGCAGAATATGGAGAGCCGGAATCTTGCGAAGTATGCGGCGAATGCTGCAATAGAAGAGGCAATAAGCTCTGTCCAGTTTTTGAGTTCGCCTGGTTCTATGTTTCAGGAGAGCTGCGAAGAGAGCAATAGAAAGTGTTACGACTTTGATGGAGATGGAAGGAAGGATGTCGCTGTAAAAATGGATACTCCATCTTGCGTCATCGTGCTGCCAATAAAAAATTCGGAATTGGATGCGGATAATGCGTCAGATGCTAGCTGCTTCATACAAGGGCAGTTGAACTCAATGTGCGTCAATACTGTGTGGGAAATGCGTGCCACGGCTACGGATGCTGTGACCGGTGCCGAGGTAACTGTACTACAAGGCGTTGCTGTCCGGGCAACCAGCAATAATGTTGCGACTGCTTGTCCTGACGAATGAGAGGTTGCGTCAATGAAAAGAATAGTCAAATGGATTGATCTAGCGCTGCTTTCACTCTTATTCGTAGCGGGCTCCGCGGCCGCCGAGGATATCGATTTATTCGTCGGTAGCGCCGGCTCAGACTCTGCTCTGCCAAATGTCATTTTTGTCTTGGACAATACATCCAACTGGTCAAGGCAGGCTCAGAAGTGGCCGGGTGGATTGACGCAGGGGCAGTCGGAGGTGCGAGCCATCAAGAACACCCTGCCCAATCTTGTGGATAAAGTGAACATTGGGGTGATTGAGTATACTACTCAGGGTAATGCGAATCAGGATGGTGGCTACGTAAGGTTCAATTTGCAGAAATTGACTGAAGAAAGTAAGACTCAACTGAGTAATACCCTGACGACCATTGAGAATAATATTGAAAATCCCACGGAGAAGAGGAACTCGAATACTCCGTACGGCGATTTGATGTATGACACCTACAATTACCTCGCCGGCCTTCAGCAAAGTGACAGTGGTGCAGGTACCCCGAGCCTGGCGGACGCCAACGCTTATACGACTGCCTATTCGCAGTTCAAGTCGCCTATTACCACGAGCAATCTGTGCACCAACACCTACCTGATATTCATTGGGAACCCGGACCAGAGCGGGCCGGTGACGGATACCAGCAGTAATACCAATGCGCTGAAGGCCCTATACGATGCCGTAGGCGGGGTTCCTGACGGCCTGGCGGGTACCTCGACACCGGCACCACTGCCAATTCCGGGTTTTTCCGTTACGACTGTTACCGAGCCAAGCACCTCGTTGGGTTTTTCCACGCAGTGCTACAAGGACTCCGAAGTCGCTAGCTGTACGGCTGCACAGGCGCTTACGGGGGGGTTGTGTGCAGGCAAGACGGAGTGCGCTTGCAGCACTTCGTCAAAAAGCTCCAACACGACTGGCTGCGTGACCAGCGGTAATCAGGCGAACCGTACGGCGCGCCTCGCTGTTATTCAGGGAGGAGGTACAAGCACCAAAGTAACCCCCAATGGCACTTCGAATACGACGTCTGGTCGTGCTTGGAACTTTGACGATTGGGCAAAGTTTTTGAGTGATTATGGCGTGCCGGTTGGTGAGCCGGATGAGAATGGTAAAAAGCAGCGGATATCCGTTACCACATACGCTATCGATGTTTTCAATAAACAGCAGAATGCCGACCAGACAGGGCTAATGTTAAGTGCCTCCGAAGGGGTTGGCGGTGGTCGATATTTTGCGGCAAAAAATGAGGATGATATTTCAGGTGCTATCAACAGCATCATGTCGGATATTATCTCTGTAAGTTCTACTTTTGCGGCGGTCACGCTTCCGCTCAGTGCTACCAACCGCGCCCAGCAAGAGAATCAGGTCTACATCGGCATGTTCCGCCCCGACAAGCAGGCGGCGCCTCGCTGGTTCGGTAACCTCAAGCGATACCAGATTGTTCTTTTCGATGGTGTCCCGCAGTTGGCGGATGCCACTCGGGATGTCGCTATCAACTCCAACACTGGTTTTGCCACGGAATGCGCTGAGAGTTTCTGGAGTACGGACTCCGGAGATTATTGGTCCGGCCTTGGCATTACTCCTCCACCTCGGAGCCAGTGCACGGAGGCAGGAAACACGCATAGTGTGTGGTCTGACCTCCCGGATGGTCCATTTGTGGAGAAGGGTGGAGTTGCCCAGGTCACTCGCGAAAGCAATTTGAGCAACCGGAATATCCTGACCACCTCCTCGGCAGCTGACAGCCTAGTGGCTATGAACAAGGCTACGGAGGTCGGGGGGCAGACGATCCTTGATTATCTGTTTGGCAAAGCAGCTGGAGTGGACGAGACGGCTGATAGCCAAGGTGTGCGGCCAAGCCTTCATGGGGATGTTATCCACTCCCGACCTTTGACCATCAACTATGGCAACAGCAATGGCGTATACGTCTATTACGGTTCCAACGATGGTCTGCTGCGCTCCGTAAGGGCAACGGATGGGGCAGAGGAGTGGTCGTTCATTGCGCCTGAGCATTACGACAAGATAAAGCGCTTGTACGATAACTCCCCGGTGATCGCATTCCCCAATCAGGACTTCACGGAGACGCCCGCACCGCAGCCCAAGGGGTATTTCTTTGATGGGTCCATCGGGCAGATAGTTCGCTACAACGCTGAGAGTCAGGTTGATCTCGCCTATATATTCCCCACGATGCGGCGTGGCGGTCGAATGGTTTATGGGTTCAATGTGACCGATCCGACTGACCCTGAACTGCTCTGGCGTTTCGGATGTCCGAGCCTGACCAGTGATGGTTCCTGCATTGGTGGGAGCAGTGAAATTGGCCAGACCTGGTCTGCACCGCAAGGCGGTTATGTGGCAGGTTATGCGGCGGAGACAGGCGAAATGAAACCTGTCGTCATGTTCGGTGGTGGATACGATAATTGCCTGGATAGCGACGTGGCGAACTACCCCTGCACGTCTAGTGCAAAAGGGAAGCGAATTTTCGTCCTCGATGCGGAAACCGGCACATCACTGGGCGACGCCGCGAAGCTTTCAACTGATGCACCGATTGTCGCGGACTTGTCGACGGTGGATATCGACTTCAATGGTTCAATTGACTTCGCTTATGCAGCTGATGCCGACGGTGGGCTCTGGCGAGTGAACTTTGCCACTGTCGACTCCAATGGGAATGTAACTTCTCTGGCTCCAGCGAACTGGTCAGTCACGAAGATTGCCAATACGCTCGATCCAACTCGACGCTTTCTGAACCAGCCAAGTGTCGCAGTATTCAAGAATTCGGTTTACGTGGCAATTGGTTCAGGGAATCGTGAGCGCCCGTTGGTAAGCAACTACCCCTACGTTAGTAGCGTACAGGACCGCTTCTATACCTTTGTGGACTTCCCGGCCGTGGCTTCGACTACCGCGGTGGACCTCGACGGTAGCCTGCTCGGAAACGTCACGCAGGTTACTGGCACGACCGGTGGCGCATGTACCGGAAAAGGTCAGCGTGGTTGGTACATCAATCTGGCTGACAGAGGTGAGCAGGTGGTAAACCCGGCATCTATCGCGGGTGGCCAGGTTCTGTTCAATACTTATCGCCCATCAGTCGAGAACGCCAATGCGTGTTCGCTGCGGCTGGGAGCTGCTACGGGGTATCACATGAGCTTGTTCAACCCGACCTCTTGCGACGTCGACAGAACCACGGATATCAAGGGTGAAGGCATGCCGATTCCACCGATCATCACGGTGGTTCCGGTTACCGATAAGGATGGCAACAACGGGAAAACCGTTACTGTCTGCATCGGTTGTGAAGGGCTGGACCCCAATGAAATCGTGCCTGATACCGACCAATCCAGGCGCAGGGTTTACTGGAAGAGCGATGTAGATCGCTGATCCCTATGAAGTCATGAGGTAAAGGGCCGGTCCAGCGACCGGCCTTTTTTTACCAATCGTTGACTGTGTGTCGCCCTGATTGCGCCTTCCGATGACCTCCATGTTGAATTTCTCTGCACGAATGCGCGACGGCGTCTTTCCGATTGCCATCGGTATCCTGAGCATGCCGGATTAGTCTTGTCTTAAAATCCGCATCCCTGATGCCTGGCGCTGACTCCGCATCGGGGTAGGGCGAGATTCCGGTTGATTGCATTGTTCTGGAGGTTCCATGCGCGTGTTGCTGGTCGGAGGAGGGGCTATCGGGTTGCTGTCTGCATACTCGCTGGCGCAGGCGGGGCTCGAAGTCTGCTTGCTGGACAAAGGCGAGTGTGGACGCGAGTCCTCCTGGGCGGGCGGTGGCATCGTTTCCCCTCTCTATCCCTGGCGTTATTCCCCAGCTGTAACGGCCTTGGCGCATTGGTCCCAGGACTACTACCCCGGTCTGGGCCAGCGTCTGTTCGCTGAAACCGGGATAGACCCCGAAGTCCATGAGACGGGCCTGTACTGGCTGGACCTGGATGATGAGGAAGAGGCGTTGGCCTGGGCCGCGCGGGAGGGGCGGCCGTTGGCGCCGGTTGCGATGGACCGGGTGCACGCTGCTGTATCGCCGTTGGGGCCGGGGTATGCGCGGGCCATCTATATGGCTGGCGTGGCCAACGTGCGTAATCCACGTCTGACTCGAGCCTTGCGCGCCGCCTTGCTGCAAATGCCCAATGTATCGCTGCGCGAGGGTTGCGAAGTGCAGGGATTTATCCGGCAGGGGGAGCGTGTGGTTGGCGTGAATACCGCCGAGGGTGATGTCCTGGCCGATCGCGTGGTCTTGGCGGTCGGCGCCTGGAGCGGTGAGTTGCTGGCCAGCCTCGGGCTGGTGCTGCCAGTGGAGCCGGTCAAGGGGCAGATGATTCTTTTCAAATGCGCGCCAGATTTCCTCCCCGCCATTGTGCTGGCAAAGGGGCGTTACGCGATTCCGCGTCGGGATGGCCATATTCTCGTGGGCAGCACTCTGGAACACGCCGGCTTCGACAAGACACCCACGGACGAAGCCCTGGAAAGCTTGAAGGCTTCTGCTTTCGAGCTGCTGCCGCAACTGGCGGACGCCGAGTTGGTAGGGCACTGGGCAGGGCTGCGTCCTGGGTCACCGGAGGGGATTCCCTTCATCGGGCCGGTGCCCGGAGTGGACGGTCTCTGGCTCAACTGCGGCCACTACCGCAACGGGTTGGTGCTGGCGCCTGCCTCCTGCCAATTGCTGGCGGACCTTATTCTTGGCCGGGAGCCCGTCATCGACCCGCAGCCCTATGCTCCCAAGGGCCGCTTGGGCTGACCACCGCCTTTTGCCCAGGGGCTGGGCATCGAATGCTTTGTGCCCCATCTGAGCTTGCCCATTCTTGTGGGCAAGCTCGCAGTTCACAAAACCCAATTTAAAACGAACGTCCCACTCAGCTACTATTCGCCCACAATTTGCCACTGGTCGTTAAATTCGACCGCTTGTCATGGATGTCTGGCAAAGCCGGAGCAGGAAGCTTCGTTGCGCGGGCACTCGCCCGCTCGAGTTCGCACCGTTCAGTTGGGGAGGGGCAGGGAATGTCGCAACGAGGTTTTACGTTGATCGAACTGCTGGTCACGCTAGCCGTGCTCGTGGTTCTGATCGGCCTGGCAGCACCGAATCTCTCCCAATTGCTTCTCAACAGTCGTGCCTCAGCGGAATTGAGCGCGTTTTCCGACATGCTCAACTATGCGCGGCGCGAAGCTGTGCAAGGAGCGCAGACGATCAGGGTGAGCGGGCCGCTGGCCGCCGATGGCGCATGGCAGGTGCTGCGTGAGCGTGATAGTCAGGAATTGCGTCGGTTCGCGCCGCTGTCTTTGTTCGCAGTCGAGCCCGAAGGGTTGCAGAGTGTCCTCTTCGACTCTCAGGGACGCCTGTTGAGTGCCTCCAGGGTGAGTCTCGATCTGGCAGTGAAGGACTCCAGCCTCGATTGCGCTGCCTTTAATCGCACGATCTCTATCGAACTGTCCGGGTCGATCTCCCAGCAGAAGGGGGATTGCCAATGAAGTTCGAATTTCAGCGTGGGGCCTCTCTGATAGAGGTCCTGGTCGCGCTAGTGCTTTTCTCAATAGGTGTTCTGGGGCTCGCGGCCATGCAACTCACCGCGCTGAAGGCCAATCAGACGGCATCCGTGCGCACTCATGCAATCTTCCTGGCCTATGAGATGGCAGACCGGATGCGTGCAGCGCGGGGGGACGCGCAGGCCGGGTTTTACAACTTGGCAATCGATGCCGAGTTGCCTTGTGACCCAGCGAATGAGACTTGCCTGCCGTTCCAGCGAGACCTGGCGGAGTGGCGGGCCAACCTGGCGCAGCAACTGCCCGACGGGAATGGCGGAGTCGTGCAGAACGGTGACCGCTTCACGGTCGTCGTGCAATGGAACGAGGAGCGGGTAGGTGGAAGCAACGCCCAGCAATTCTCCTTCGTCACGCAGATTTGACGGGGTGCGCATGCGCAAGCAACACGGTTTGAGTCTGGTGGAGCTGATGGTGGCCATGGCACTTGGCCTGGTTATCAGCCTGGCAGTGCTCCAAGTATTCATCAGCAACAAGAATACCTTTCTGCTCCAAGGGGCTGTCGGCCACTTGCAGGAGAATGGTCGTTTCGCTCTTCAGTACCTGGCTGCTGAGCTGCGTCCCGCAGGCGTGGGGGTGGGAACCCGGTTGGATGAAGAGGACATCTGCGTGGTGGCCAGTAACGGAACAGCAGCGGAATGGAGTTCGATGAATCGCCCGATCTGGGGCAAGCGTAACGTCGCGGCTGGCGTATTGGGTGCGCTAGGTACCGACGAGCTGTCTATCTTCGCCAACGACGGCTGCGAGTCCTTCCTCACTGCCGGCGAGCTTCTCAAGCCCGCGCAGAACGCAAATCTCAAGGTCACGGCCTATTGCCCGAGCATGCAGAAAGATCATGCGGTGATGGTGTTGGACATGGAAAAGGCGGTGGTCGTCCGCATAACCAACAAGCCGAATTCATCCGGCTCCGGTCAAGTGACCCTCACCCATGCCGCTGGCAACAATGACAAGAACGCCAATTGCGGTGGCTTCAAGTTCTCCGATATCCAGTTCACCAGTCCGGCGCGGGTTGTGGGATTCGCTCATAAAACCTTCTATGTCGCGGATACTGGCCGCACCTCGGTGACCGGGCAACCGGTCCGTGCCCTGTTCGTCCGCGACACGGCGCAGGTCCCAGTGCAGACCAATGAGATCATCGAAGGCGTGGAGTCCCTGCGCACCAGCTTTGGTGTCGCAGCGGGCAACAATGTGGGCGTTCAGGCCTACCTGAGTGCTGCAGAGATTGAGGCGGCCAACCGCTGGCGCGACGTCCGTACGGTGAAGATCGATCTGCTGCTGGTGAGCGAGGAACGGGTTACGGGGGCGCAGGACCAGGCCATTCAATTCGGTGGCGCGACAGTGGCGGCCGATGGGCGACTGCGCCAGGTATTCAGCACCGTAGTCGCCCTGCGCAATCGGATTGACTGACAAGACAAGGATGAATATGCAAGAGCAAAAAGGGGCGGTGCTGCTGGTCTGCCTGATTGCAATCCTGGCCTTGACCGTGCTCGGGGTGACGGCGATGTCCAGTAGCACCCTGCAAGAACGCATGGCCGGTGGTGCCCGGGATTACAACGTGGCGTTCCAGGCGGCGGAAAGTGCATTGCGGGTCGGCGAAGCCCACGTGAGGAAGCAGGTGGAGGCTAGTGTCGACCCGACCCAATTGTTCCTGGCAAGCACTGATTGTCCGGCCGTGACAGAGGCACAGTGGTCGCCTCCCGCCGAACTCAATGCCAAGCCTCGGCAGCCGGTCTGCCGGGTGCGCAGTTTCTACGGCGCCTCGGGTGGAGCGAACTCCTTCATTTGCGAAACCGATGGTTCGATCGCCGAGAACCGCGCCTTCGACTGCCTGAGCCGGACGTATCTGTTCAACGTCGAAGCCACCGGATACGGCAGTGGGGATGCTGAAGTACACCTGCGCTCCACCGTGGCCATTGCCATTCGCAGCCAGAACTGATCGAAGGGAGACGCAAATGATCAGGTCGAGAATCCTATTTGCGGTACGGGTAATGGTCGCCGGTCTGCTAACTGCTGGCATTAGCCATAGCGCCCTGGCGGCCTTCGTACCGTCGCAGGTTCCTTTGAACCTGGGCGGGCAGGTCGAGCCAAACCTCATGTTTATCCTGGACGATTCCGGGTCGATGCGCTGGGGCTTTCTGCCGGACGATCTGAAGCCTTCCTACCTCGAGCGCACAGGCGATTGGTACGAGCGCAAGGAATGCACGGGGCGGGGTCTGTACGCCGGCAACAATCTGCATTTCTGCCCCAAGAGCGGTCATCGCTACCTGGCCTCCAGCCACCTGAACAAGTCCTACTACAACCCGTCCGTGCAGTACCTGCCGCCAATCAAGAACGACGGGCAGCGCTATGCCAATGCGAGCTTCTCGGCCGCATACGTGGATGGTTATGCAGGAGGACAGACGGTCAACCTCGGCAGCGACTACATGGCGATCATGGACGATTATTTTTCGCCCAGCAGCTATGAGTGCCTCAACAGACGCTGCAGCAACGTGGAGTACTACAACGGTTTCGCCGTAGGGGCGGCAACTGGCGGGGTTGCTGCGTTCTATTACGACTACGTTGGCGGGGGCTCCTGCTCCAGCAATCCGCGTCAGGACGCCTGCTACACCGAGCGCAGTGTGGGGGCGGCCGAGCAGCAGAACTTTGCCAACTGGTTCTCCTATTACCGCAGCCGCATGATGTCGGCCAAGGCCGGTGTAAGCCAGGCGTTTTCGGGGCTGTCCGGCGACGTCCGGGTAGGCTACGGCGCGATCAACGTGACAGGTCAGCGTGTCGACGCGGGCTCCACCGACACCTTGGTGCGAGGTGTAAGGCGTTTCGAGGGTAGCGGTCGCTCCGAGTTCTACAACTGGCTGTTCGCTGCCTCGGCTTCTGGGGGCACGCCATTGCGCCGGGCCCTGGGGGATGCCGGTGAGTACTTCTCCCGCACTGATGCCTCCGGACCTTGGAGTTCGACTCCCGGCCAGTCGGGAGGCAAGGAGTATTCCTGCCGCCAGAGCTACACGATTCTGACCACCGACGGCTACTGGAACAACGATGCCGCCTCCAAAAACGCTGCGCGTGCCAACGTGGACAACAGCAACGGCCCGGTGATCAGTGGGCCGGATGGGGAGTCCTACCGTTACGTGCCAAAGTCACCATTCAGCGACAGTCAGAAAGATACCCTGGCTGACGTGGCCATGTATTACTGGAGCCGCGACCTGCATTCCAGCTTGGACAACCGGGTGCCGACCGATCCGTCCGATCCCGCTTTCTGGCAGCACATGGTGACCTTTGGCGTGGGTCTGGGGATGAGTGGGACCATCGATCCGAAAACAGCTTTCGCTGCAATTGGCACCGGCGCTTCTGTGACCTGGCCCGACCCGGCCAGTAGCGAGCCGGCCAAGCTGGATGATCTGTTGCACGCAGCAGTGAACGGCCGGGGTGGTTTTTTCAGTGCCCAGGACCCGCAGCAGTTCGCCACAGCGCTGGGCGATACCCTGGCGTCGATTGCCGACCGCACCGGGTCGAATACCTCGGCAGTACCCAACGCTCGTCGCCTGGACAGCAATACCCTAGTCTATGAGGCGTTCTATAGCAGCGCAGACTGGTCCGGCAAGTTGCTGGCCAAACGACCGACGCAGACCAGTGCCGGGGTGGTATTCAAGGAAGTATGGGAGGCAGGGCAGAAGTTGGGCATAGGTACACGTAGCCTGTTCACCCATGACGGCGCCACAGGTAGGGACCATGGCGTAGCCCTGCGCTGGGGTGACCTTTCGAGTGACCTCAAGGCTCGCTTCGACAACAATGAGGCGCTGTTCAACTACCTGATGGGCAGCCGCGCCAACGAGGCGCCGGCCGGGCTGAAGTACCGCAAGCGCTCGACCTTGCTCGGCGATATCGTCAACTCCACCTTGGTGCTTGCCAACAAGCAGGACTGGGGCTTCCATGGCCGCGTGCCAGTGCCGAGCGATGGGCAGAGCTATGCGCAGTTCGTTGCTGCCAAGGCAAGCAAGGCGCCGGTGCTGTTCGTCGGCGCCAACGACGGATTCCTGCATGCTTTCAACGCCAACAACGGCAACGAGCTCTTCGGCTATATGCCCAGTGGCGTGCTGGATAACGTCAAGCTCCTGGCTAACAGCGATTACAAGCACCGCTACTTTGTGGATGGCAAGCTGCATATCCGTGATGCCCGTCTGAACGACGAGTGGCGAACCGTGCTGCTCGGCAGCCTGGGAGCAGGTGGGAAGACTGTCTTCGCCCTCGACGTTACCGATGTCTCCACCAGTGGTTTTGGAGCCAGCAAGGTGCTCTGGGAGATCAAGGACGACGCTGACCTGGGCTATAACTTCGGCGAACCGCTGGTTGGGCGCATGAAGGATGGCAGCTGGGCGGCCATCTTCGGCAATGGCTACGGCAGTACCATTGATGACTCCGTACTGTTCATCGTCGATCTTGCTACTGGCGCGGTGAACAAGGTCCGAGCAGGAACCTCCACCGGCGGTCTTTCCAGCCCGTCGTTCGTGTACGCCACAGACGACGCCGGCAATATCTATGTGCAGGACGTTTATGCCGGTGACCTCAACGGTAACCTTTGGAAATTCAACCTGAAGAGCAATGGTTCCGGCGTTGGCGATTTCGAGGTCAACCTGAAGTCAGGCAACAAGCCGCAGCCGCTCTATGTGGCGGCCAATGCCCAAGGCGCGCGCCAACCTATCACCGTCAAGCCGGAGATCGCCTACCATCCGGACGGCGAGGCCAAAGGTGCGGTGGTCTACTTCGGAACCGGGCGCCTGTATAGCTCGGGGGATGTCGTGGATCTGGGCACGCATACCATCTATGGAATCTGGGACAAGAAGGCCAGCAATGGTTCCTCCATCGCCTTCACTGGTCGCTCGGCGCTCGAATCGCGATCAATCCTTCTTGAGGGTAAAGCGTTCTCGCGTGATGTCAGGGTCGTGGATGCGCCAGTCAATGGCCTGGATTGGACCACCAAGCGGGGCTGGTACCTCGACTTGACGTCACCATCTCTGGGGGCCCAGGGCGAGCGGATGATCTTCTCCCCGCGCATTCTGCTCAATCGTCTGGTCGTCGAGACTGCCATCCCGTCCTCCGATCCCTGCCAGGCCGGCGGCTCCGGCTGGACCATGGTGCTCGACATGGCATCCGGCGGGCGGCTCAACTACGTCTTGCTGGATCTGAACAAGGACGGCAAGTTCACCGAAGCAGATATGGTCGACGTCGATGGGCAGAAGCTCCCGCCGTCTGGTATCGGCTCCACAGGCAGCATACCCACCGGTTCGTTCGACTTGATCGACCCGCAGAAATATTGGCTTTGCCGCGGTACCGGGGTGGACGATTGCATTCCTGCAGCCAATACCTTGAATGTGCTGGAAGGCCGCCAGTCCTGGAACCAGATTCGATGAAGAGCAGCAAGGCGTTCACTCTGATTGAACTGATGATCGTGGTGGCTGTGATCGGCATACTCGCCGCAATTGCCTATCCCAGCTACACGGAGCACGTGCGACGCGGGAAGCGGGCCGAAGCCAAGGCCGCCCTGATGGAGGGTGCGCAGGCATTGGAGCGCTATTACTCCACCCACAGCTCCTACCTGGATACCAACGGGAATTTCGCTGCCGTTTTCGCCACACAGACGCCCGCTTCGGGCGCGGCCAACTTCACCCTTGCTGCTCAAGGGGCGGCGACCGCAACCACCTTCCAGCTGCGGGCCACCCGAACCGGCAGCATGGCGGGTGACCCGTGCGGCGACTTCCAGATCAGCCACACCGGTGCGCGCACGCTGGCCAATGCGACGCGCACCGTGGCCGAGTGCTGGTAGGCAGTAGCAGGTAAGTTCGTTGTGGGTTCGCCATCCAGCGCCTGCTGCACTCCGGAGGCATTTGTAGGAGCCAGCTCGTTGGTGAGCTGGCTCTTGAGGGCCGGTGTCAGTCGATGCCCAGCTTCTTCAGGCGATAGCGCATGGAGCGGAACGTCAGGCCCAGGCGTTGCGCCGCCGCCGTGCGGTTCCAGCGGGTTTCTTCGAGTGCCTGCATGATCAGCTTGCGCTCGATGTCTTCCAGGTAGTCTTCCAGGTTGTCGATCTGTGCCAGGCTGGCCTCGCCCCCCTCGGCTGGGCCGGTGGCGTCGGCCAGGCGCAGGTCGCGTGCCTGGATCTGGTCGTCTTCGCAGAGCGTGTAGGCACGCTCGAGCATGTTCTCCAATTCGCGGACGTTACCGGGAAAGCGATAGCACTTGAGCTTGTCCAGGGCCTCCGGAGCGAGGCTCGCGGCGGGTAGGCCGCTCTGCTGGGCCAGGCGCTTGAGCATGGTTTCCGCCAGTAGCGGAATGTCCTCGCGGCGCTCACGCAGCGGCGGCACGCTGAGCTCGATGACGTTCAGACGGTAATAGAGGTCCTGGCGGAAACGGCCCGCAGCCACTTCTGCGGCGAGGTCCTTGTGGGTGGCGCTGAGGATGCGCACGTCCACGACTACTTCCTGCTGCCCCCCCACGGCGCGTACGGCCTTTTCCTGGATGGCCCGTAGAAGCTTGACCTGCATGGCCAGCGGCAGGTCGGCTACTTCGTCCAGGAACAGGGTGCCACCATTGGCTGCCTGGAACAGGCCCTGCTTGTCTTCCACCGCACCGGTGAAGCTGCCCTTCTTATGGCCGAAGAATTCGCTTTCCATCAGCTCGGATGGAATGGCGCCGCAGTTGACCGGCACGAAGGGACGCTCGGTACGCGGACCCTGTTCGTGGATCAGTCGCGCGACCAACTCCTTGCCGCTACCCGATTCGCCGCTGATGTACACGGGGGCCTGGCTGCGGGCGAGCTTCTGGATCTGTTTGCGCAGGGAATTCATGGGTGGCGACGTGCCCAGCAGGCGGCCATCCACGGGGGCTTCGCAGTCATCCGGGGTGCTCAGGCGCAGAGCGGTGTTGACCAGTTCGCGCAGGCGGCCGAGGTCCACCGGCTTGGTGACGAAATCGAACGCGCCGGCCTTCAGGGCATTCACCGCAGTGTCGAGGCTGCCGTAGGCGGTGATCATCGCCACCGGAACCATGGGGTGGCGCTGCTGGATGTACTGCACCAGTTCCAGGCCGGTGCCGTCGGGCAGGCGCATGTCGGTGAGACACAGGTCGAAAGGTTCGCGTGCCAGCCAATCGCGGGCTTCCTTGAGGTTGCGGGCGCTACGCGTGTCGAGCTTCATCCGCCCGAGGGTGATCTCCAGCAATTCGCGGATATCGGGCTCGTCGTCGACGATCAGGGCTCTCTGTCGGGTCATGGTCAGCTCAGTTTGCGCGGGTGGGCGAAGGTGATGCGGAAGCAGCTGCCACCGTGTTCGCGCGGTTTGTAGTCGAGGCGGGCCTGGTTGCTCTCGCAGAGTTCACGGGAGATGTACAGGCCGAGTCCGGTGCCCTTGCTTTCAGTGGTGAAGAAGGGCTCGAAGATATTGTGCACCTGCTCGGGCGGGACGCCGTCCCCGTCGTCTTCTACTTCCAGTACAGGCAGGTCGCTTTCGGGGTCGCGGAAGAGTTTGAGCCAGACCTGGCCCCGGGCGTTCTTCTGGGTGCTGTAGCGCAGGCCGTTCTGGACCAGGTTGGTCAGTACCTGGGTTAGCTGGTGCGGGTCCATGCGGGTCTGCAAGGTGCTGCCGAGGGTTGCCAGGTGCAGGGTCTGGTCGGGGCCGCAAGATGTGCGGAACTCGCTGGCGAAACGGGTCAGCCAGTACTTGAGGTCCAGCAGCTGTGGCTCGGACTTGCGGCGGCGGGACAGCTGCAACACGTTCTCGATCACCAGGTTCATGCGCCGCGAATGATCCTGGATGATGTGAGCCAGTCGCCGATCAGGTCCCTGGAGCTCTTCCGACTCCTGCAGGAGCTGGGCTGCATGGCTGATGGCGCCCAGGGGATTGCGGATCTCGTGGGCAATGCCAGCGGTCAGACGGCCGAGGGAGGCAAGCTTCAGCTGCTGGGCCTGCTGGGTGATTTGCGAGATGTCTTCGAGGAAGACCAGAACGTTCTGCTGATTGCCGCGCTGCAGGTTGACGAAGCTGGGTTGCAACATTGGGCCGTTGACGAACGCCTGGAGGCTCTGTGGGCGTAACGTGGGGTTGGCCAACCACTGTTGCAGGCTTTCCAGCAACACCGGGCACTCGGCGTCCAGGGGGCGTCCGGCCAGCGACTCCTTGCCCAGGAAAGACTGCGCGCCATTGTTGGCAAGAAGAATCATGTTCTGCGGGTCGAGCACCAGGATGCCAGTGCGCATGCGCTCGAGAATCTGCGCGTTCAGGGCCTCCAGGTTGGCTACGTCCGCCGCGCGCTGCTCCGCGAGGGTTTCGCTGAGTTGCAGGCGTCGGCTTAGTCCCTGGATGAACAGCGCCGCGGCGAAGCACAGGGCGCCAAAGCCACCGGCCTGGACGAACTGGCTGGCGGCCTGCGGATGGCTGATGCTCAGATAGAAGGTCAGGTAGATCAGCCCTATCGTCGCCACCGCCGCCACCAGCAGGCCAATGCGTCCGCGCAGGAGGATATTGGAGATGGCCACCGAAACCACTATGAGGTTGGCGATACCGCTGGGTGTGCCGCCCGCCGCAAGGAACAGGCAGCACAGCAGCAACACGTCCACCACTGCCAGGCTGAAGACCTGCACCATGCTCCGTGGCCGAGGCACCAGAGCGGCGATCAAGGCATTGAGGATCAGGTAGAACCAGCTGGCATTGCGGAACAGCTCCGGTCGCGTCAGATCCAGGAGGTTGTCGTCCAGCTCGCTGGAGATCAGGAGGACCAGCGCAAGGCCGATCAGCAGTCGATACAGGCTGTACAGGCGGAAGATGCGCCGCCCCTGGGCGCTGAGTACGGCGGGGGCGGGGAGGGTATCAGTGCTCACCAGTACTCTGGTCCTGTTCCAGGTGGGCCCGGCTGCAGTACCAGCGATTGTCCTGGGACAGGGCGTGGCTACGGGGGACGTGCACGCCGCATTGTGCGCAGCGGACCATGGGCTTGTTGTCGTCCTGCTGGCGCGGCTCGGGGCGGGGCTTCGAAGGGGTCTTGAAGCGGCGCCACAGCCAGATGGCGGCGAAGATCACGACTATCCAGAACAGCAGGCGAAACATGCCGAAGGTGCTCTCTTCTTGATGGAAAGCTGGCAGTTTAGCCAAGCCGGTTGTCCGCGCACAGAGACCGGTCGCACGCTGTCGCGACTTGCGTGGTTTTCGCTACAGGCGCTGCGGAGTATGTTGGCGTTGATACGTATTCGGTGTCTTGATCAACGCCCGGGAGGCGGCCATGCGCCAGAGCCTGCGAATCGTGATGGCCCAGCTCAATCTCCGAGTCGGTGATGTCCAGGGCAATGTCGAGCGGATGATCGAGGAAGCGAACGCGGCGCGTGGGGCCTGGGAAGCGGATGTCATCGTCTTCCCCGAGTTGTCCCTGTGCGGATATCCGCCGGAAGACCTTTTGCTGCGCTCCAGCATGCAGCGGCGTATCGAGCAGGGGCTTCGGCAGTTGCGCGACGAGGTTCGTGGCATCTACCTGGTTGTGGGGTATCCCTGGTTGGAAGAAGAGCTGCGCTACAACGCTTGCGCGGTGATTGCCGATGGCCAGCTGCTGGCTAGCTACTACAAGCAATGTCTGCCCAACTACCGAGTGTTTGACGAGAAGCGCTATTTCGAGCCCGGGCAACAGCCTTGCATAGTGGATATCAAGGGTGTGCCGGTGGCGCTGTCGATCTGCGAGGACATCTGGTTCCCCGAGCCCATGGCCCAGGCCCGCACTGCCGGGGCGAAGCTGATGCTCAGCTTGAACGCTTCGCCCTTCCACCTGGACAAGCAACTGGAGCGTGAGGAAGTACTGGCCGAACGGGTTGCCGAGGGCGAGATGCCGGTGATCTACGTGAACCAGGTCGGCGGCCAGGATGAGCTGGTGTTCGACGGTGGAAGCTGTGTCATGGACGCCAGCGGGATGATTTGCCAACGCGCGCCGGCCTTCGTCGAAGGCCTGTATCCGGTGGATCTGCAGCTGCTGGAAGGGCGCTGGCTGCCGCGCCTGACCCACTGCGCCGAGCTGCCCGACGTGGAAGCGAGCGTTTACCAGGCGCTGGTGGTGGGGGTTCGCGACTATGTGCAAAAAAATGGCTTCAAGGGCGTGGTGCTGGGGCTTTCCGGTGGTATCGACTCGGCTCTGACCCTCGCGGTGGCCGTGGATGCCTTGGGCGCCGAACGAGTGGAAGCGGTGATGATGCCCTACCACTACACGTCGCAGATCAGTCTGGAGGATGCCGAGACCGAGGCGCGTCTACTCGGCGTGGCCTATCGCGTACTCCCCATCGCCCCGGCCCTGGATGCTTTCCAGCAGATTCTCGCGCCGGTGTTCGATGGTCATTCGCGCGATGCCAGCGAGGAAAACCTGCAGGCACGCTGTCGCGGCTCGATCCTGATGGCAATTTCCAACAAGAAGGGCAGCCTGGTTCTGACCACTGGCAACAAGAGCGAACTGGCCGTGGGCTACGCGACTTTGTATGGCGACATGGCTGGCGGCTTCGATGTGCTAAAGGATGTGCCCAAGACCTTGGTGTTCCGTCTTGCCGAGTACCGCAATAGTCTTGGGCCGGTGATTCCGCCGCGGGTGATCGAAAGGCCGCCGTCTGCGGAACTGGCACCTGGGCAGCAGGATGAGGATTCGCTACCGCCCTACCCAGTGCTGGACGAGATTCTCAAGCTCTACATTGAGCACGACCTGTCAGCCAACGCCATCATTGCCGAGGGATTCGACGAGGATACGGTGAATCGGGTGCTGGGTATGGTGGATCGTAACGAGCACAAGCGGCGCCAGGCAGCGATCGGCATCCGGGTGACCCAGCGGGGATTCGGCAGGGATCGGCGTTATCCGGTTACTTCCGGATGGCGGCTGGGAGACTGATGCAGACTAAAACGAAGAAGGGAGGCCATTGGCCTCCCTTCTTTATTGCATATGGCGTTGCTCAATCGAACAAGCCGAAAGTCATGTAGCTGAACCAGGAACGGTCGTTCTGGTTGGCTTCGGACTCGTGCTCTTCTTCCTGCACTTCATCCTGATTCTCCGGCAGCAGTTCTGCCGGAATTTCTTCCTTGGCGTTTTCGTACTGCTTGATCACGTCCTGGGCAGCGCGGGTTTCGCCCGGGGGCAGCGGCGCGTCGCTCTCGATCAGGCCCAAGGTAGCCTTGGCCAGCCAGGAGCGGTTGTCGGCTTCTTCTTCGCGAGCCACGAACTGCCCGTCTACCAGTTGCGGGTGCTCCGGGTAGTTCAGTTTCAGGGTTTCCAGGCTGGAAGCAGCCAGGTCGTTCAGGCCCAGGCGTTGGTAAGACTCAACCATCACAGCCAGACCGTCGCCGACAGCGGGGGTTTCCTGGAAGTTTTCCACTACGTAGCGGCCGCGGTTGGCAGCGGCGACATAGGCCTGACGGGTCAGGTAGTAGTCGGCAACGTGGATTTCGTAGGCGGCCAGCAGGTTGCGCAGGTAGATCATGCGCTGCTTGGCATCCGGGGCATAACGGCTGTTCGGGTAGCGGCTGGTGAGTTGCGCGAACTCGTTGTAGGAGTCGCGGGCGGCACCCGGGTCACGCTTGGTCATGTCCAGCGGGAGGAAGCGCGCCAGCAGGCCGCGGTCTTGCTCGAAGGACGCCAGACCTTTCAGGTAGTAGGCGTAGTCGGCGTTCGGATGTTGCGGGTGCAGGCGGATGAAACGCTCCGCAGCGGACTTGGCGGCCTCCGGCTCGACGTTCTTGTAATAGGCGTAGATCAGCTCGAGCTGGGCCTGTTCGGCATAGCGGCCGAACGGATAGCGGGATTCGAGGGCCTTGAGCTTGGCGATGGCGGGGGTGTAGCTGCTGTTGTCCAGATCGGCCTGGGCCTGCTGATACAGCTCGGCTTCGCTCAGGTTCTCGTCCACCACTTCTTTGTTGGAGGAACAGGCGGCGGTGAGGGCGAGAGTGGCGATCAGCAGCAGGTGTTTCACTTGCATGGCGGCTTGCGTCCCTGTGACGGCTGGCTGTCTTGGCTGGAGCCGTCCTGTTATGATGGGCGCCCCGGAACCCCCGGGACAAAGACGCAGTATTTAACCACAAGCGCGCAACTGAAACCAAAGGCTGCGCCCCCTCCGTTCCCGAGCATGCCTTCCAATACCAAGCACGTCATTCAACTCAGCGCCGAAGTGCCTTCCGAACTGGGCGGGCAACGTCTCGACCAGATCGCTGCGCAACTCTTTTCCGAGCACTCCCGCTCCCGCCTTTCCGGCTGGATCAAGGACGGGCTCCTCACCGTTGACGGCAGCGTGCTGCGTCCGCGCGACATCGTGCACGGCGGCGCTCTGCTGGAGCTGAATGCCGAGCAGGAGTCGCAGGGCGAGTGGATAGCCCAGGACATCGAGCTGGATATCGTCTTCGAGGACGATCACCTGCTGGTGCTGGACAAGCCCGCCGGACTGGTGGTGCATCCAGCTGCTGGGCATGCCGATGGCACACTGCTCAACGCCCTGCTGCACCATGTGCCGGGGCTCGAGAACGTGCCGCGTGCCGGTATCGTCCATCGCCTGGACAAGGACACCACCGGTCTGATGGTGGTCGCCAAGACCCTCGAGGCTCATACCAGCCTGGTCGCACAGCTGCAGGCGCGTAGCGTGAGTCGCGTGTACGAGGCTGTAGTGGTCGGGGTGATCACGTCCGGTGGCAAGGTAGATGCGCCTATCGGCCGTCATGGCCAGCAGCGTCAGCGCATGGCCGTCGTCGCCGGGGGCAAGCCCGCCGTCAGCCATTACCGGGTGCTGGAGCGCTTCCGTTCCCATACGCACACACGCGTGAAGCTGGAAACCGGCCGTACCCACCAGATTCGTGTGCACATGGCTTATGTGAACTTCCCGCTGGTGGGTGATCCGGTCTACGGCGGTCGCTTCCGCATTCCTCCGGCCGCGAGTCCGACGCTGGTCCAGACCCTCAAGGAGTTTCCGCGCCAGGCTCTGCATGCGCGGTTCCTCGAACTGGACCACCCTGTGAGCGGCGTGCGCATGAAGTGGGAGTCCCCGTTGCCTGACGACTTCGTCTGGCTGCTGAGCCTCCTGCGCCAGGATCGCGAGTCCTTCGAGCAATGAACACCTGGCTGACGCCTGACTGGCCCGCCTCGGCGCGGGTGAACGCGTGCGTCACCACTCGCGAGGGCGGATTCAGCCAGTCGCCGTATGAAGGCCTGAACCTCGGCAGCCATGTCGGCGATGATCCGCAGGCCGTGGAACAGAACCGTCTTCTATTGATGTCCAGCCTGGGCTGCCGTCCTGCATGGCTTAGCCAGGTGCATGGCGTTCAGGTTTCCAGGGCCGACCCGGCCCGAGTGGACGAAGCGGATGCCAGTTGGACCGACGAGCCGGGCGTTGCCAGCGCTGTTTTGACCGCAGACTGCCTGCCCGCGCTGTTTTGCGATCGCGCCGGTACCAGGGTTGCCGCTGCCCATGCCGGCTGGCGTGGACTGGCCAACGGTGTGCTGGAGGCCACCCTGGATGCGCTGGCCTTGCCGCCTGAAGAGGTGCTGGTCTGGCTAGGCCCGGCCATTGGCCCCGCTGCATTCGAAGTCGGCCCCGAAGTGCGTGAAGCTTTCGTGGCTAACCATCAGGAGGCTGGACAGGCCTTCCGGCCCAGTGCCAATGCTGGCAAGTTCATGGCCGATATCTACCAACTTGCGCGCATTCGCTTGGCCGCGCGGGGCGTGCATGCCGTTTATGGCGGAGGCTTTTGCACCGTCAGTGATCCCCGCTTCTATTCCTATCGTCGCGCCTCTCGCACCGGCCGTTTCGCCAGCCTGGTCTGGCTGACCGACTGACAGATTTCGCGCCCTGGCCGGAGCGAATCGAATTACGGGCGATTTCCCTCCAGTCTGGAAGCCCGCCGCAACGTCTCTTGATTCCGGTCAATCGCACAAAGGTTGAATCACACAGAATCGTCCCTATCTAAGCTTCATCCCGGCGGGTTTTCGTATCTGGCGCCTTCATCGTGCCGCCCGCTATCTGAAGGAAGGACGAACCCATGCGAATTGACCGTTTGACCAGCAAGCTGCAACTGGCGCTTTCTGATGCGCAGTCCCTGGCGGTTGGCCACGACCACCCCGCTATAGAACCCGTACACCTGGTACTGGCCCTGCTCGATCAGCAGGGCGGTTCCATCAGGCCTCTGCTGATGCAGGTGGGCTTCGACGTGGCGGCCCTGCGCCAGGGCCTGACCCGTGAGCTTGACCATCTGCCGAAGATCCAGAACCCCACTGGCGATGTGAACCTGTCCCAGGACCTGGCGCGCCTGCTCAACCAGGCCGATCGGCTGTCCCAGCAAAAGGGCGACCAGTTCATCTCCAGTGAGCTGGTGCTGCTCGCTTCCATGGACGAGAACACCCGTCTCGGCAAGCTCCTGCTCGGCCAGAGCGTGACCCGCAAGGCGCTGGAGAATGCCATCGCCAACCTGCGTGGTGGCCAGGCCGTGAATGATCCCAATGTCGAGGAGTCCCGCCAGGCGCTGGACAAGTTCACCGTCGATCTGACCAAGCGCGCCGAAGAAGGCAAGCTGGACCCGGTTATAGGTCGTGATGACGAAATCCGCCGCACTATCCAGGTCCTGCAGCGCCGCACCAAGAACAACCCCGTGCTGATTGGCGAGCCCGGCGTCGGCAAAACGGCCATCGCCGAAGGCCTGGCCCAGCGCATCGTTAATGGCGAGGTGCCGGATGGACTCAAGGACAAGCGCCTGCTGGCCCTGGACATGGGGTCGCTGATCGCCGGCGCCAAGTTCCGCGGCGAGTTCGAGGAGCGCCTGAAGGGCGTACTCAACGAGCTCTCCAAGCAGGAAGGTCGGGTCATTCTCTTCATCGACGAACTGCACACCATGGTTGGTGCCGGCAAGGCTGAGGGCGCCATGGATGCAGGCAACATGCTCAAGCCGGCTCTTGCCAGAGGCGAGCTGCATTGCGTTGGCGCGACCACCCTGGACGAGTACCGCCAGTACATCGAGAAGGATGCGGCGCTGGAACGTCGTTTCCAGAAAGTACTGGTGGACGAGCCGAGCGAGGAGGACACCATCGCCATCCTGCGGGGCCTGAAGGAGCGCTATGAGGTGCACCACGGTGTGACCATCACCGATGGCGCCATCATCGCCGCCGCCAAGCTGTCGCACCGCTATATCACTGACCGCCAATTGCCGGACAAGGCCATCGACCTGATCGACGAAGCCGCCAGCCGCATCCGCATGGAAATCGACTCCAAGCCGGAAGCCCTTGATCGGCTCGATCGCCGCCTGATCCAGCTGAAAATCGAGCGCGAGGCCCTGAAGAAGGAAGAGGACGAAGCCACCAGGAAGCGTCTGGCCAAGCTGGAAGAGGACATCCAGAAGCTCGAGCGCGAATACGCCGATCTGGAGGAAATCTGGAAGTCCGAGAAGGCCGAGGTGCAAGGTTCGGCGCAGATCCAGCAGAAGATCGAGCAGGCTCGCCAGGATATGGACGCCGCGCGGCGCAAGGGCGATCTGCAGCGCATGGCTGAGTTGCAGTACGGCGTGATCCCGGACCTGGAACGCAGCCTGCAAATGGTTGATCAGCACGGTAAGACCGAGAACCAGCTGCTGCGCAACAAGGTCACTGACGAAGAAATCGCCGAGGTCGTCTCCAAATGGACCGGTATCCCGGTTGCCAAGATGATGGAGGGCGAGCGCGAGAAGCTGCTGCATATGGAAGAAGGGCTGCACAAGCGCGTCATCGGCCAGCACGAGGCGGTCGTCGCCGTGGCCAACGCCGTGCGCCGCTCCCGCGCCGGCCTGGCCGATCCGAATCGCCCCAGCGGTTCCTTCCTGTTCCTGGGGCCGACCGGGGTGGGCAAGACCGAACTGTGCAAGGCCCTCGCTGAGTTCCTCTTCGATACCGAAGAGGCGATGGTGCGCATCGATATGTCCGAGTTCATGGAGAAACATTCCGTGGCTCGCCTGATCGGTGCGCCGCCGGGCTATGTCGGCTACGAGGAAGGCGGCTACCTGACCGAAGCCGTTCGCCGCAAACCGTACTCTGTCGTGCTGATGGACGAAGTGGAAAAGGCTCACCCAGACGTGTTCAACGTGTTGCTCCAGGTGCTGGAGGATGGCCGTCTGACTGACAGTCACGGTCGCACCGTGGATTTCCGCAATACGGTGGTGGTGATGACCTCCAACCTGGGCTCCTCGCAGATTCAGGAGCTGGTGGGGGATCGGGAAGCTCAGCGTGCGGCGGTGATGGACGCGGTGAGTGCGCACTTCCGTCCCGAGTTCATCAACCGTATCGACGAAGTGGTGGTGTTTGAGCCCCTGGGCCGTGACCAGATCGGTGGTATCGCCGAGATCCAGCTGCAGCGACTGCGCAAACGCCTGGCCGAGCGCGAGCTGAGCCTGGAGCTGAGTCCAGAGTCCTTGGACAAGCTGATTGCCGTGGGTTACGACCCGGTCTACGGCGCCCGCCCGCTGAAGCGGGCAATCCAGCGCTGGATCGAGAACCCGCTGGCCCAGCAGATCCTTGCCGGCCAGTTCGCGCCTGGCAGCAGCATCTCCGCCAAGGTGGAAGGCGACGAGATCGTTTTCAGCTAATCTCCGGCGACACAAAAAAGCCCCGCTATGCGGGGCTTTTTTGTGGTTCTTGTGTAGTCAGGGCGTGCGAATGGACTGCAGCAGGTCTTCAAGAACGGTTGCCTGGTCTTCTGCCAGGTCGATGATATGGAAGCCTGCCCAGCAGTTGTGCTGATCTTCGCCCTTGCGCGTCCACAGGCAATCGGCGCCCAGTCGGATTTCCTCCAGGCCTTCCACCCAAGTCAGTGGGACGAGCCTGCACTCCCACACCGAGTCGGCGACCAGTGGCAGCTCGCTCAGCAGCATGAAGCCATCCATCGACAAGTCGACGATGCGTCCCAGGCGCTGTCCCGAATGCAGATCGAATACTTCCAGCTGTAGCTCTGTGGCATGACGACTGTGCTGGCGACGTTCTTCCATGGCGAACTCCTACGGCGGGCTAGGTGGTGCGGCCGGTAAAGCGCTGCAGTACCCGGTAGATAGCGCCCAGGGCGCGGTCCACCAGTGGGGCGCTGCGTTCCGGCGGAACCAGGCGGGCCAGCCCTTGCTCCATGTCCATGGCCAGCTGGGTAATGGGCACGATCGCCACTCGCTGGCCGCTGTGGTCGACGAACATATAGTTGCGCGTGGTAGGGCTGTACCAGGACAGCTTGAGAGCTCGGGTGTCGGGGCCGTCGATGAATTCGAACCAGGTACCGAACTCCAGGCGCGAGAGTTCCCGGATCAAGTTTTGGGCACGATTGGATAGGCTGACAGGGCTCGGTGTGTTGGCCAGCTCCGAGTCCTCGCCGAGCATCTCGCCCAGCTTGCTTTCCGGCAGCGGGCTGTCGATACGTGCAGCCACCTGCGGCTGCTGCGACTGAACGGCATGCTGGCAAGCGACGAGATCCTGAAGTAGGCGGCGAATACCGTCTTCGTGATAGCCACCCAGCAATTCCAGGCCTTTGCGTAGGTCTTCCAGCATTGGAACACGCAGTTGTTGAAGGCGGGCACGGCCGTTGGCGTCCAGCGGGGTTCCGCTCCACGCCAACTGCTCGGCGACCTCCACCGAGCGCTGCCACTCGTTGCTGCGGTCGCCATGGCGGAGCAGGACGAAGACCAGTACGTCGGTCCAGGTGAGTTCGAGGAAGTGCTGGATGATGCCGGGCAGTTCGCGACCGGCCAGGAACCGGCCCACTGTGTCGACTGCATGCTGACGGGCACCGAGCAGCTTGTCGCGGCCCTTGGCGGCTTCCACGGCGCGCTGTTCGCGCAGTTCCACCTTATGCCTCAATGTGCCGACGTACTCGTTGAACTCATCCAGCAGGCTGTCGAACAGCAGCAGGTCTCCGCTGAAGCCATGCACGACACGCTCGACGACCCAGTGCATCTTCGCCAGCAGCCCGCGTTCCTCACCTTCACCGGCGTAGAGCACACCGGCTTGTGCCATGCAGTTGAGTAGTCGGCGGGCCGGGTGGTGATGCTGGGTGAAGAGTGCCTTGTCCTGCAGGGCGACCTTTAAATAGGGCGTGTGCAGGTGGGAGAGGGCGGTCTTGTAGACATCGGCCAGGTTGTCGTCGTCGAGGATGAAATCGAAGAGCATGCCCACCAGGTCGATCACGTCCGCTTCGTAATCGGACAGTTTCTGTTGTCCGGGCAGGTTGCTGTGGCTTTCCAGTTGTTGTTGCAGGTCGGCTTTCAGACCTTCAACGCGCTGCGGCTGGCGTAGCTTGCTGGCAAGGTCCTGGGCGGACTGTTGTTGCAGGCGGTTCAGAGCTTCGAGCAGTTCCGCCGCGCTATAGGTGCGGGTTGCGCCTCGCGGGGCAAAGCTCGAGATGCTCGGGGTTCCGCCGGGGAGCGGGGCGTCGCTGTGGTGCATGCGGCGCTCGCCCAGCAGGGCGGCCAGTCCGCTGAACAACTGGCCGGGGTCGCTGGGTGGTGCGCCGGTCAGGTCCAGTGGGCCGCTTGCCTGGGGAGCGGGCGGCGATTGAGTTGGCGGTTGCGCCGCTTGGTCCTCGGGTGGTGTCTTACCCGCTGCCGATGAGGGCGGATGGGGCACACTGGTGGAGCGCTGCACGCTGTACTTGAGGTTGGGCAGCACGCCGGCCTGGATCAAACGTTGGTTGAGGGCCTCATAGACGCTGTCCAGGCCGTGCATTACATGCTGGTCGAAAAGCATGTAGAGAATGGTCTTTATTCGCAGCGGGAAGGGGCAAGGTTCCAGTGCTTCACGGAAGGCCAATGCCACAGCTTGCGGACCGAACGGGTTCTCATCGTCACCCAGCTTGCGCCCGCCGTTGAGCACAGCCAGACGCTGGTCCAGAGCGAACAGGGACTGCGCACAGCGCGCCTTGACCCGGCTGACCATATTGGTGACGAGCAGGCTTTCTTCGTATTCGTCGTTTCCCATCAACTGAAGATGGTCGGCATCCAGCTCACTGGCCTTCAGCTCGGGTTTGAGTTTTCCGCTGAGAAAGTCTTCGAAGGTCTTGGCAATGCGTTGGTGGTAAGCGCGCTCTATCTGTGGGCGCTGCTTGCGGATATCCCGCATGCTGTCGAAGAACAGGGTCTGGACCTGATTGTTCTCGGCCTTCTCGGCGCACTCGAAGAGGGTATCGTCGACCTGGCCGAAAACGCCGGTCAGACGTTCCGCCAGCCGGTTCATCACCAGCTTGCGGCAGCTTTGTACCAATTCACCGAAGCGCGGCTGTATGCCGCGGCTGGCCAGGGTCGTCACGGGGCCGGAAGGGGGTGGGGGGCGATCCTGATTGCTCATAGCTGTCCTGTAGGGAGACAGGCCGCGACCACGACCTGTAACGATCTCTCCACGGCTCAGGTATAGCACTCGGGCGGCTATCTGCAAATCATTGTAGGAATTCGTTTTTTTAGGGGTTGACAGGCTGTTCGCTATCCGTAAAATGGCGCGCCTCTGAAGCGCTAAACCAAAGCGGTGAAGCGAAGAAGAGTTGGAAGACCGAAGTTCCGCGATAGCTCAGTCGGTAGAGCAAATGACTGTTAATCATTGGGTCCCTGGTTCGAGTCCAGGTCGCGGAGCCAACTTCCTACGGGGTATAGCGCAGTCCGGTAGCGCGCCTGCTTTGGGAGCAGGATGTCGGGAGTTCGAATCTCTCTACCCCGACCACCTCACATTTGGGTCGTTAGCTCAGTCGGTAGAGCAGTTGGCTTTTAACCAATTGGTCGTAGGTTCGAATCCTACACGACCCACCATACAAGACCTCTCGGGAGGTCCGAAGAAGCGGTAAGGCGAAAGCCTTACCGCTTTTTTGTTTGCATCGATTCTTTGCGTCGCTGCTGGGCTGGATCGCGATGAGTTAGGCAAGGCGGACTCCGGTACTCGAAATCCCACCTTGCCTTGAGTGCGTCAGTGAAGCTTCAGGCGCGGGTCCGTGCTGCGGCCGATGCGATCGCTCAGCATCAGCAGGCCAGTGCGGAAGGCGCCATAAAGTGCCATCTGGTGCATGCGGTAGAGCGAGATGTAGAACATCCGTGCCAGCCAGCCTTCCAGCTTCACGCTACCCATCAGATTGCCCATCAGGTTGCCGACGGCACTGAAGCTCGAGAGCGAAATCAGCGAACCGTAGTCCTTGTACTGATAGTCGTGCAGTGGCTGGCCTTGCAGGCGTGACTTGAACGACTTCACCAGAAGCGACGCCTGCTGGTGCGCCGCTTGCGCGCGAGGCGGCACGTTGCGTTCAGTGCCGTCCCCCATAGGACAGGCCGCGCAGTCGCCGAAGGCGAAAATATCGTCATCTCGGGTCGTTTGCAGGGTCGGGCGCACAACGAGCTGGTTGATACGGTTGCTCTCCAGCCCATCCAGGTCCTTGAGGAACGCCGGGGCGCGAATGCCGGCGGCCCAGACTTTGAGGCTGGCGGGAATCGTTTCACCTTGTGCCGTCAATAGGCCCTCGGCTGTCACTTCCTTCACTGCCGCACCGGTCATCACGGTGACTCCCAGCTTCTCCAGGGTGCAATGCACCGGCGCGCTGATGCGCTCCGGCAGTGCGGGAAGAACGCGCGGGCCGGCTTCGATCAGGGTAATGCGCATGTTTTCCGGCTGAATGCGATCCAGGCCGTAGGCGGCCAGTTCATGGGCCGCGTGATGCAGCTCAGCGGCCAGTTCGACGCCAGTGGCACCGGCTCCGACGATGGCGACACTGATCTGATCGTGGGCGTTCTGCTGGGCGTGGGCGCGCAGGTAGTGGCTGAGCAGCTTCCGGTGGAAGCGTTCGGCTTGTTCGCGGGTGTCGAGGAAAATGCAGTGCTGCGCCGCGCCTTCGGTTCCGAAGTCGTTCGTGGTACTGCCGACGGCAAGGACGAGGCTGTCATAGGCCAGCTCGCGGGCCGGCACCAACTCGCGCCCGTCCTCGTCATGGGTCGCGGCCAGTTGGATGACCTTGCGCTTGCGGTCCAGCCCGCTCATGCGGCCGAGCTGGAACTCGAAGTGGTTCCACTTGGCCTGGGCGACATAGTTCAGCTCGTTCTCGGTGGAGTTCAGCGAGCCGGCCGCCACTTCATGAAGCAGGGGTTTCCAGATATGGGTGAGGTTGGCATCGGCCAGGACGATCTTGGCCAGGCCATTCTTGCCGAGGGTTCTACCCAGACGGGTAGCGAGCTCCAGGCCGCCGGCGCCGCCGCCGACGATCACGATACGATGGGACATGGGAAGGTCTCGCAAGGCTATAGGAATTCTTTGTCGCCGAGGGCGAGCGCAGGAGGCAGCTCATAGCACCAGTCGGCTCAGGAGGCGGCTGAGGAGGCCCAGCACGACGACGATGGCCAGTACGATCCACAGCAGACGCCATGGGCGGAACGGTTGGCGTTCCACCTGGTGCTGGGGAAGGTTCAGGTACTGGTCGACCTTTTGCTGGTCTTCGGGCGTCAGGCGGCTGGGCATGGGGGCCTCGACTTTGTAGTGGTGGGCATTCTAGCCGGCGAATTCACAGGCGCTCAACGCGCGGCGGGGGAAATTTGCACGAAGCCGGTCAAAGTCCGACTCCTACGTCGAAAAGAATGGTTCGGCCGAGGTTGCTGCGCAGGAAGTCCGGTGCGTCGCCATGGGCGAAGAGCACCCGGGCGAAATTCGACCCCACCAGCGACAGCGAGCGCCAGCCTTGGCGCAAGTATTCGGTGGGAGGTGGAAACGGGCTGTTGAAGTCGGGTGTGGCGCGCTTGAGGTTGACGAAGGCCAGCAGGTCGAGCTCGCCCAGGTCGAGGCCCCGCTCATTATAATTGCGGGCCTTCTTGCGCAGGGTTGGCGCCAGGCGTGCCTGGAGCTCGGCGGCGGCGATGCGCTTTGGGCGACTTTCCCGGCGCACCAGTTGTGCCAGGGAAAAGGCGCTGCGCCGCCGTTCCAGTTCGGCGCGCCATTCCTCGTTGAGGCGGCGCCCTTCGTCCAATACGAAGAACACCTCGAAGTTGGCTTCGCGGAACTGCACGTCCGGCGGTTCCTGACTGGTAGTGAACTCGTCGAGTCGATAGGGCAGGTTGAGCGCCTGCAGGAGCCGCTGGCAGACCCAGCGCTCGCGTTCCCACTTGCGCGCATTCGACAGAAAGTCGTTGGCTTGCTCGGCCTGCCGCGTCAGCAGGCGCAGGTAGTCGGACTCGTTCATGATCCGCAGCTTAGCCTTCCAGTCGGGCCCCTGGGTACCCCCTGACGCGCCAGCGGAGAGGCTATCGCGACAAATGCGCACAGCTTGACCGGCGCCGGTGCGGTGTAAACTTCCAGCAATTGCCTGGAGTTCACCATGCACATTCGTCCCGTCACTGCCGCCGACCACGCCTCCCTGCTCGAGCTCTGGCGTCGCACGCCCGGAGTTCGCGTACGCGCAGAAGATGAGCTGGAACCGTTCTGCACCTACTTGCAGCGCAACCCAGCCCTCTCCCTGCTGCTCGAAGATGACCACGGACATCTGGTTGGAAGCCTGCTCGTAGGGCATGACGGTCGCCGCGGTTACCTGCAGCACCTGGTGGTAGACCGGCCATTTCGGGGCAAGGGTTGGGCGCGCGCCTTGTTGCAGGAAGCATTACGTCGGCTGACTGCACTGGGTATCCGCAAGTCCCATGTGTTCGTGCTGGAAGATGCGCCTGAGGCGCTGGCGTTCTGGCAGATGCAACGGGGCTGGTCGGAGCGCGAAGACATTCGGGTCTACTCGACCACTGGAGATTGAATCGATGCGGATCTACGTTGGCCTGTTGCTTTGCCTGCTCACCACTTTCAGTCAAGCGCTGGAAGTCGGGGAGCGACTCGCCCCATGGACACTTCTGGACCAGTTCGATCAGCCCTATAGCCTTGACGACGGGCTGAAGGTGCTGCTGGTGGCGCGTGGCATGGACGGCGGTAAGCTGGTGAAGTCAGCACTGGACGGTAAGCCCAAGGGGTATCTGGAAGCGCGTCATGCGGTGTTCGTGGCAGACATCAGTCGTATGCCATCGCTTGTTTCCTCGCTCTTTGCGGTGCCCGCCATGCAGGAGTACAACTATCGCGTCCTGTTGGATCGCGAGTCCCGCGTTGCCAGCCGTTATCCGGGCGACGAGTCGCACGTGCTCTGGCTGCAGCTGGACCACGGTACGCTGACGGAGCGCAAGGCGTTCAGTGACGCTGCGGTACTTCGCGCCGCGCTGGAGTCGCTGGTGCCGTGATTGCCGCAGAACTTCTCTCCCCCGAAACCCTGACGCTTGGCTGGACGATCTACCTCCCAGTGATTGCCTGGGCGATCTGGCGAGCGCCTTGGCTCGAACTGTTCAGTGACTCCCGCCGTCAGCACCTGGTGTTCGGCACTGTGATGGTGCTCTTCCTGCTCTGGCTGATGCGACGGGATTTCGAGTCGGGCTTGTCTTATCACTTCATCGGACTAACCGCGGTTACCCTGTTGCTGGATTGGCCTTTGGCAGTGCTGGGTGGATTGGTCGCACAACTCGGCCTGTTGGCGTTGGGCAAGCAGGATCTGGCAGCCGTGGGCATCAACGGCGCCCTGCTGGTGCTGCTGCCGGTCCTGGTTACCGAGCTTTGCGCCAAGTGGGTTGAGCACTACCAGCCACGCAATCTGTTCGTATACATCTTCTGCTGTGGATTCTTTCCGGCAGCCCTGGCAGCACTGTTTTGCGTGCTGATCGGGCTGGGGTTGTTGTGGATGGATGGCGTATTCCCGATGCCGCCCTGGCTGGAAGACTTCATTGGCTACCTCTGGCTGGTGATGTTCCCTGAAGCCTTTATCAACGGCACGGCCGTGACTGCCCTGGTGGTGTTCTGCCCGGATTGGCTGGAGACCTTCAACCGCACCCGTTACCTCCAGGCACCTTGGAAGGATGACGACACGCCGCGTTGATCTCCCAGGATTCGCTCGCCTTATTCCCGGCTGACACCTGATTTGCGTCAAGGAACTCATGCCGCTCGGTTTCGTAGCGTGGATGGTGCTTTTCCATCGGCTATGTCCGCAGGACGTGTTGTAGGCAGCTGCATTGCCCGTAGGAGCTGGCTTGCCAGCGAATGGCGGCGTTTCGCTGGCAAGCCAGCTCCTACAAGGCTCTTGGCCCGATGGTCAATCTCTCGCAACAGCTAACGCAGACGTAGCGTTTCCATCCACCAACATAAGGGGCAGACGACATGGGGATTCACGACTGGGCAAGAACCGCCCTGGAACAGAGCCTGGAGGCAGCCAAACGCGAGGGCTTCAGCGACGAGTTGGCACTACGCGCCCTGCTGAGTGCAGTCGTCGAGCGCAGTGCAATGCTGCGCCCGGCAGATGATCTGGCTCAGGAGCTGACCTTCCTGGCCGACAACCTCGACCCGGAGCGGGACTACAGCTTCATGCGGCCTTGAGTGGGCTTGGCGCCCGCGTTGCGTAGGTTGGCGCAGCGCGTAGCGAAGCCCAACGAGCGAGTTCTTGGTCTGCAATCGATGGGTTTCGCTTCGCTCAACGCCATCCTACGCACTGCCGCTTCAGTGCTCCCGCGGCGGCAGGTCGCCGGAGAAGAGCTCGTCTTCTGTATTGTCGCCGGGAATCGCATGTTCTTCGGCGGCCCAGGCCCCTAGGTCGATCAGCTTGCAGCGTTCGGAACAGAAAGGACGGGACGGGCTTTGCGGGCCCCATTCCACCGGGGCGCCGCAAGTGGGGCACTCCACAGTGACGGGTTGACTCATGGCTGGCCTCCTCGCAGGGTCAGGTAGAAGTTGTGCAAGCGCTCCACTTCGGCACGCAGCCAATCCAGGCCGCGGTCGTTGAGCAGCACGTCGTGGGCATGCTTGAGGCGATGCTCGCGACTGGCCTGCACTTTCAATATGGCTTGGACCTGCTCTTCGGGCACTTTGTCCCGTTGCATGGTGCGCTGAACCTGCATGGCTTCCGGCGCGTCCACCAGCAGCACGCGCTGGGTGAGGCGATGCTGGCCGGATTCAATGAGCAGTGGCGAGACCAGAATGGCGTAGGGGGATTCGGCGCGCGCCAGGTACTGGCTAATTTCCTGACCAATCAGTGGATGCAGCAGCGTTTCCAGCCAGCGGCGTTCGTCCGCGTTCTCGAAAATGCGTTGCCGCAATGCAGCGCGGTCCAGTTGGCCATCCGCTTGCAGCACATCGCTACCGAAATGCTCGGCGATCTTCGCCAGGGCAGGGCGGCCGGGCTCGACTACCCAGCGTGCAGCATGGTCGGCATCCACCAGGTGCACACCAAGCTCGCTGAAGTGGGCAGCGACAGCGCTCTTGCCACTTCCGATACCGCCCGTGAGGCCAAGAATCCAGGGTTTGTTCATTTGAAACCGGCGAATTGCAGATAGGTCGCCGTTATTTGATCACCCCAGAGCAATGCAATCCAGCCGGCAATCGCCAGGTACGGACCGAAGGGGATGGGGGTTGCCGTGTCCTGGTTGCGCAGACGCAGCATGATCACACCCAGCACCGCACCCACGAGGGATGACAGCAGGATAGTCAGCGGTAGCACCTGCCAGCCACCCCAGGCGCCGAGCATCGCCAGCAACTTGAAGTCGCCGTGGCCCATACCTTCCTTGCCAGTCACCAGCTTGAACACCCAGTAAACCGACCACAGGCTCATGTAGCCGGCAACCGCTCCCCAGAGCGCGTCTTCCAGGCTGGCGAACAGGCCCTGGCTGTTGAGGATGAGGCCAAGCCAGAGCAGAGGCAGGACCAGCACGTCCGGCAGCAACTGGTGGTCGACGTCGATCATGCTCATCGCCAGCAGGCCCCAGGTCAGCACCAGGAAAGTTCCGGTCTGCCAGCTGAATCCGAAATGCCATGCCACATAGGCAGATAGCGCGCCGCAAAACAGCTCAACCAAGGGATAGCGCTTGCTGATGGGGGCCTTGCAGGACGAGCACTTGCCGCCCAGCGCCAGGTAGCTCACCACCGGGATGTTCTCCCAGGCGCGAATCTCATGGCTGCAATGGGGGCAGCGGGAGTTCGGCAGGATCAGGTTGAACACCGGTCCCTTGGGTTCCGCCGGCAGGCTCAATGCTTCACGGGCCTGCTCCTGCCAATCGCTAACCATCATCTTCGGCAGGCGGTGAATCACCACATTGAGGAAGCTGCCCACCAGCAGGCCAAGCAGCAGCGCGCAGAAAACAAAGGCCAGCGCGTGGCTGGCCAGAAAGTCGATCAATTGCATGGTTTAGACGACGTTGCCGAGCTGGAAGATGGGGAGGTACATCGCAATGATCAAACCGCCGACCAGCACGCCGAGCACGGCCATGATCATGGGCTCCATGAGAGCGGTAAGGCCATCGACGGCGTTGTCCACTTCGGCTTCATAGAAGCTGGCGACCTTGTCGAGCATGTCATCCAGTGCGCCGGATTCTTCGCCGATGGCGGTCATTTGCACGGCCATGGCGGGGAAGACTCCCGTGGTGCGCATGGAGAAGTTCAGCTGCATACCGGTGGACACGTCCTGCTTGACCTTGAGTACGGCGTTCTTGAAAACGACGTTACCGCTGGCGCCTGCTACTGAATCCAATGCGTCCACAAGAGGAACGCCAGCGGCGAAGGTGGTGGCCAGCGTGCGGGCAAAGCGAGCTACTGCAGACTTGTAGAGGATATCGCCGACGATCGGGAGCTTGAGCACGGTGTGATCAACCCAGTCGCGGAATTTTTCAGACTTCTTGTGGGTCTGTTGAATTAGAAAGCCAGCCGCGAAGAAGCCAAGCAACACAATGAACCACCATTCCTGAAGGAGTTCGGAAAGGTTAATGACCATTAGGGTGAAGGCCGGAAGCTCAGCACCAAAATTCGCGAACACCGACTGGAACTGAGGCACCACCTTGATCAGCAGAATCGCGGAAACAATGATCGCGACCACGACCACCGCAATCGGATAGTTCATCGCCTTCTTGATCTTGGCCTTCAGGGCCTCGGTCTTTTCCTTGTAGGTGGCAATCCGGTCAAGCAGCGTTTCCAGGGCACCTGCCTGTTCGCCTGAGTCCACCAGGTTGCAATACAACTCGTCGAAGTATTCCGGTTTCTTGCGCAGGGAGTTGGCCAGGCTGTTGCCCGAGGAAACCTCCTGCTTGACCTCGTTCACCAGCGTACGCATCGCCGGCTTCTCGAAGCCCTCGCCAATGATGTCGAAGGACTGCATCAGGGGCACGCCGGCCTTCATCATGGTGGCTAGCTGGCGGGTGAACAGGGCGATGTCCAAGGGCTTGATCTTCTTCCCTGCGCTCAGCAGAGAAGTGGATTTCTTGCGTACCTTGGTGGGGTTGATGCCCTGTTTGCGCAGTTGCGCCTTCACCAGCGCCGGGTTCTGGCCACTAAGTTCGCCCCTGACCTTGCTGCCTTTCTTGTCCGTACCTTCCCAGGCGAAGGTACTTGTTTTCAGCGCTTTTTCCGCCATGGTTAATCCTTGGTCACGCGGTTGACTTCCTCAAGGCTGGTAATGCCGTTCATGGCTTTAACCAGGCCTGAGGTTCGCAGGTCATTGAAGCCATCTCGGCGCGCCTGCTGGGCGATCTGGATGGAGTTGCCTTCTTCCATAATAAGCTGCTGCATGGCCGGCGTGATTTTAACCACTTCATAAATACCCACACGGCCCTTGTAGCCCTGGTTGCAGTTCTCGCAGCCGACCGGGCCATACAGCTTGAAGCTGCCGATCCTGGCCTCCGGAAAGCCTTCCTTGACCAGCACCTCACGCGGCACGTCCACTTCCTTCTTGCAATGGCTACACAATTTGCGTGCCAGGCGCTGGGCGATGATCAGGTTGACCGAGGTGGCGATGTTAAAGGCCGGCACGCCCATATTGCGCAGGCGGGTCAAGGTTTCCGCCGCACTGTTGGTGTGCAGGGTAGACAACACCATGTGACCAGTCTGGGCGGCCTTGATGGCGATCTCGGCGGTTTCCAGGTCACGAACTTCACCCACCATGATCACGTCCGGGTCCTGACGCAGGAAGGCGCGCAGGGCCTGGGCAAAGTCCATGCCCTGCTTCGGGTTGACATTGACCTGGTTGATGCCTTCCAGGTTGATCTCCACCGGGTCTTCGGCGGTGGAGATGTTGATGTCCACGGTATTGAGGATATTGATGCCGGTGTAGAGCGATACCGTCTTGCCCGAACCGGTGGGGCCGGTGACCAGGATCATCCCCTGGGGCTGCTTCAGGGCGGCCAGGTACAGCTCCTTTTGCTCCTCTTCGTACCCCAGGGCGTCGATACCCATCTGTGCGCTGGTGGGGTCGAGAATCCGCATCACGATCTTCTCGCCCCACAGCGTCGGTAGGGTGTTGACGCGGAAGTCGATGGATTTCGACTTGGAAATCTTCATCTTGATCCGACCGTCCTGGGGCTTGCGGCGCTCGGAAATATCCAGCGCGGCCATTACCTTCAGGCGCGCGGCAATGCGGCTGGCCAGCTGGATCGGCGGCTTGGCCACTTCATGCAACATGCCGTCGGTACGGAAGCGCACCCGGTAGGAGCGCTCATAGGGCTCGAAGTGCAGGTCCGAGGAGCCGCCGCGGATCGCATCCAGCAGCATCTTGTTGACGAAGCGCACCACCGGCGCGTCGTCGGCGTCCACGCCACCGGGGCTGTCCTTTTTGTCGTCTTCGACTGCCTCGACATCCACGCCATCCAGGTCGACGTCACCGAGGTCCTCCATGCCGCTGTTGGCGGAGTCGAAGAACTTCTCGATGGCATCGCCCAGCTTGTCATCCTCAACCAAGATGGCCTCGGTATTGAGGCCGGTACTGAACTGGATGTCGGTCACGGCTTGGTGATTGGTGGGGTCGGAAATTCCCACGAATAGCTTGTTGCCACGGCGCCAGAGTGGCAGGGCGCGGTGCTGGCGCACCAGCTTTTCGCTCACTAGGTCTTTCGGCTGGGATTCCTTGTCGACGCTGGAAAGGTCGAGAAACGCCACGCCAAACTGCTCAGCCGCCATTTCCGCCAGATCCCGACTCTTCAGCAGCTTGTTCTGTACCAGGTAGGTGATAAGCGGAATCTTGTTGCGCTGCGCCTGCGTATGGGCCTGCAGCGCACTCCGTTCATCTAGCAGATTGGTGATGACCAGTTGCTTGGCCAGGCCGGAAAGTGTAGGGGCGGAGTCGGTCATGGGGCGGTGCCAAAGAAGAATGTTCACAGCCTTATAACGTAGATGGTCTATAGCGCCAAATCTGCAGCTGTTGGGTGACAAATTTGGTCGGTATGTGGCCGGCTATGGCGTTTATACGTGCTTGTTGAGGTGATAGCCGTCTCACGGATGGGGTATGTGGTCGCCTATTGAAGGACGCGCTTCAGGGCATTTAAAGAAGTTGGCACGGCCCCTGCTTGAGTCTGCGTAGGCAAACGGCCTACAACATTTGAGGATGACTAGATGAAAGCCCAGAAAGGTTTTACGTTGATCG
This sequence comes from Pseudomonas sp. BN606, assembly GCF_029873115.1. NCBI lineage: Bacteria > Pseudomonadati > Pseudomonadota > Gammaproteobacteria > Pseudomonadales > Pseudomonadaceae > Pseudomonas > Pseudomonas sp. BN606. The sequence goes on from NZ_SSOF01000073.1 coordinate 102,403, forward strand.
AGCTGATGATTGTGGTAGCGATTATCGGCATTCTCGCTGCAGTCGCCCTGCCGGCCTATCAGGACTACACCAAGCGAGCCAAAATGTCGGAGGTTGTTCTGGCGGCTTCCGCATGCCGTACCACCGTGACTGAAGTTGTGCAGTCTTCTAGTACTTCACTGCCTGCCGCTGATGCGTGGGGCTGTGAGTCCGCTTCCCAGACCTCCCGCTACGTCAAGGCAGTTTCTACTACTGCTGCAGGTGTGATTAGCGTGCAGGCAACTGGCTTCAACGATACTGCTATTGATGACAAGTACATCACCTTGACTCCTTACACTGATGGTGCTGCTACCGCTGCTCTGACTGCCAGCGATGCCGGTAAGACTGTTGCTGCGTGGAAGTGCGGGCCTGCTAGCTCCAACGGCGTACCGGCTAAGTTCCTGCCAGGCTCCTGCCGCGGCAACTAACTAGTTAATTTGTATAAGGGGGGATGCATTGCATCCCCCCTTTTTGTTTGTGATTCGGGAGGGGGGATGGAAAGGGTTCCTATAGTTCCGGTGCTGGCCAGCGGCATCATGTTGGTATTGTCTTGGGTGCTACCTAATCACTATTATCCATGGGTCGCGTTCTACAGCGACTATCTGGCATTTCTGGCATTGGGAACTCTGGGTGTGTGCTTCGTTTTCCACCGAAGGCTGTCACTCTCGGCGTGTTCGATATTGCTGCTATTGCTCGCGCTGGTTCCTTGGGGGCAGTGGCTAGCAGGTCAAGTGGTCTTTTTGGGGGATGCGTCGATCTCCAGCCTTTATCTCGCGGGGCTGGCATATGCTGTAATTCTTGGGAGAATGGCATTCACATCTTGGGGGCGGGATTCTTTCGAGATATTGTCATGGGTCTTTTTGGTCGGAGCAATACTGTCCTGTTGGGTTGTTCTGGTCCAATGGCTGAGACTTGATGGAGGAATCTGGGTCGTCGACATGCGTCTTGACGGGCGCCCATACGCGAATCTAGCTCAGCCTAACAACCTGGCAACTCTGCTCCTCATGGCCGTTGCGTCACTCTTGTATCTGAGGGAAAAGCGGCGATTGCAGTGGTGGTCGGCAAGCATGATTGCCTTGACCCTCATATTTTGTCTGGTTCTGACGCAGTCCCGAACGCCTTGGTTGGGAGTCTTGTGTCTCTTCGGTTGGCATTTCTACTGTTATAGAGCATTTGGTTTGAGGCTTTCGCCTATCAGGTTATTGCCTTGGATCGCTGTATATGCGCTGTTGGTGTTGGCGCTCCCTGTCATCGCGGATGCCATGCACTTGACAGCCTACAGTGTTGCTGAACGCGCTCAGGCGCTTCATCGTTTGGCGCTATGGAAGCAGATGTTGGTCGCCGTCTATCACGGCGGTTGGTGGGGATATGGGTGGAACCAAGTCAGCACAGCGCAAGTCGCTGTCTCGTTGATCGAACCGGTCTCCATTATGACAGAACATGCACACAATATTGTGTTGGACATGCTGATCTGGAATGGCCCCTTGTTAGGTTTGGCAGCTGTTGCTCTTATCTCTTTCCATTTCTTGCGGCTAGCCAGTAGATCAGATAGTTCGGAAGGCTTTTATGCGTGGCTAGTAATTGGGCTGGTTTTTTTACACGGAATGTTGGAGCTTCCGCTTGAGTATGCATATTTCCTGATCCCCGTTGGCTTTTTGATTGGCTTGATTGAGGCGGAGCAGGGGGCTCCAGATTTGGTGTCTCTACCCCGTTTCCTGGGGGGGGGCATCTGGATGGTCGGTGTGCTGGTATTGGGACTGGTCTGGGTGGAGTACAGGAAACTGGAAGATGATTATCGGTTGATGCGTTTTGAGACCGCTCGAATCGGTGACCACAGGGCCGGGCAATCTGCGCCTGATGTATGGCTTTTGAGCAATTTGAGGGAGTTTGTGCGATTCGCAAGAACTGAGGCTCGTCCAGATATGCCTGTCGGCGAACTTGAATGGATGAGGCGAGTGGCGCATCGGTACCCTTATCCGCCCAGTCTGTTTCGGTACTCCTTGGCTCTTGGCCTAAATGGCCATTCGCAGGCTGCAAGGTTGGAAATGATGCGCCTGCAAGCGCTACATGGCGACGAAACGTATGCCGAGGCCCAGCGAGGATTGGTCATTCTTTCCAAGCGTTATCCGCAATTGGCAGGAATGCTCTCGGCTGAGTCGACCGATTGAAATTCGACTAGTTGGTTGCTAACTTACGCCCCGCGCCGGTGTAGCTCAGTCGGTAGAGCAGCTCATTCGTAATGAGAAGGTCGGGGGTTCGATTCCTCTTACCGGCACCATGATCCAAGCAAAAAGCCCCGCAGGTTCTGCGGGGCTTTTTGTTTTTCGGGGTTCGGCTTGCTTCGTGGCGGCGGGGCGCTCGCTTCTCAGTCTTTTCTGTCCACCTTTTCCGCAACGTTGTACAGGTCCATGGCCGAGCACTTCATCAGGTCCGAGATGGTCTTGACGGCGTGGTGCAGGCCTTTCAGGTCGTTGTCGCTCAGGTGGTGTTCGAGGCCGTCGCAGCCCAGCAAGTCGGCGATGGTGTTGAGGGCGTAGCTGGCCGTCAGGAGGCGGTCGCCCTGGAGGTCGGCAATGCGGGCGACGTTGTTCATAGCCCACCTCCGGCGCTTCTCAGGTCCGGGGTAATGCTGGCTGCCTGGGGGGCCTGCATTCCTTGCAGGTATGCGGTTGTGCATGGTCAAAGCTCCTTCTGCTTGGGAGCTGCCACGAATCGTCGCCAAACGAATGGGTGGCAGCTGTGCGCAGGTTGGCGAACCGGTGCAAAAGGAACCTGGCAGACCTTTCGGTCTCCCGCGCACAGCCGCCGTGACGCGACGTTGCCGGCACAAAAAAGCGCCGGCAATCGGATGGTCAGCGCTTGTGCGCCTTTTGCGTTTCGGGTCGCCAAACCCGGTCCTGGAATTTGCCAGGACGGCCGCACCACAGCTTTGCCCGGGGCGCATGGCAACACCCGGGGCTCGGCGAGGTGGGATTTAGAGGCTTAGCCGCATCGACAGGTCGATGGCCTTGATGTCTTTGGTCAGCGTGCCGATGGAGATGTAGTCGACGCCCGTTTCGGCAATGGTGCGCAGGGTGGTTTCGTTGACGCCGCCAGAGGCTTCGAGCTTGGCGCGGCCGGCGGTGAGGGTGACGGCGGTGCGCATGTCGTCGAGGCTGAGTTCGTCGAGCATGATGATGTCGGCACCAGCATCCAATGCCTGCTGGAGTTCTTCCAGGCTTTCCACTTCGACTTCCACGGGCTTGCCGGGGGCGATGCGGTGGGCTGCTTCGATGGCCTGGGCGATGCCGCCGGAGGCTGCGATGTGGTTTTCCTTGATGAGGAAGGCGTCGTACAGGCCGATGCGGTGGTTGTGGCCGCCGCCGCAGGTCACGGCGTACTTCTGCGCCAGGCGCAGGCCGGGCAGTGTCTTGCGGGTGTCGAGGAGCTTCACCTGGGTGTCTTTCACCAGCTCCACATAGTGGCCAACGCGGGTGGCGACAGCTGACAGGCACTGGAGGAAGTTGAGGGCGCTGCGCTCGCCGCTGAGCAGGGCGCGGGCCGGGCCTTCCAGATGGAAGAGCGCCTGGTTGGCTTCGGCGCGTTGGCCGTCCTGCACCCGCCATTCGACTTTCACGCGCGGGTCGATCTGGCGGAACACTTCGTCTACCCAGGCGGTGCCGCTGATGATGGCGGTTTCGCGGGTGATTACGGTGGCGCGGGCCTGGCGCTCCTCAGGGATGAGCTGGGCGGTAATGTCGCCGCTGCCGATGTCTTCCTTGAGGGCCGTGCGTACGTTGGCCTCGATTTCAGCGGTGAGGTCAGCGAGTAGAAGGTTGGGCATGGTGGGCTCCGCAGGCAGGATGGCGGCGATTATAAAGGCTGCCGACGACCGGCGCAGTGCTGATCAACAACCGGCTCGCGCTTTCTGCTAGACAGTCAGGAGGACATGCTGTGCGCTTGTCGGTCGGTGTTCCTGCATCTGTGACTTGATTCATGTCTGTAGGAAATCTCCGCTTGGTTGTCACAGCATCATCCATATAATGACATCGGAAATTTCTATTTTTGACGCCAGTTGCTTGACGTTATGGATGACTCCCCATGTTCGAATCGTGGTCCGATAGGCCCTGTGGATGGGCTCGGCCTGCGGGAGGCTTGTGATGCAGACCGACGCTAAGGTGGTGCCGCTGAACAAGGGGGCCACCCAGCAATCGCCAACCTCGCCGGTAGGAAGGCTGCCCGTGGCCTTGATCCAGGTGCGCGACAAAGTGGCATTGCAGCTGAAGCAGGCGCTTCAGGTGCTGTTCGACAATGCGGACGACACCCTCTTCGAGATGGCGGACCGTGCCACCAGCAACGCCGAGCAAAATGCCTTCTTCGAGGCGATGCGCGACCTGCGGCTCAAGCGCAAGAGCATCGAGCGGACCTTCCTAGAGAAGGTCTTCGAGTCATTCTCGTCCCTCAGCCAGTACGAAATAGGCAAGGCAGCGCAACTGGGCGCGGTGTCTTTCGACAGCCTGTCGCTGGTGCAGAACGATGAACTCGAGGAGGCCGTGGCGCTGGATGCCATGGTCGCCAAGGTGATGGCCCGCGATGGCATTGCCCTGGGCCATCTCACTACCCGTCTCAACACGCTCGTCAGCAAGAAGGTCGAGGACAAGTCCAACCCATTGGGCCCGCGCCTGCTGTGCGAGGTTTTCCTCGACGCATGCCGCAGTCTTGGCGTCGAGATCAAGGTCAAGCTGATCATCCTCAAGCTGTTCGAGAAATACGTACTCACCGAGCTGGACCAGATCTATGCCGAAGCCAACCAGCAGTTGGTGGCGGCCGGTGTGCTGCCGGACCTGCGTTCGGCTCCAGCGCGGCGTCAGCCGGAGCGTTCTGCGACCGGCGCACCGTCGGCCCAGCCTGGCGCTGCGACCGGGGGCGCTGGCCAGGTGCATGAGGAGAGTGTTCAAGAAGTCTTCAGTGTTCTCCAGGACCTGCTGTCCCAGGTTCGCGGTACTGCGCTGCCTGTCCGCCAGCATCCTGCCGATGCAGTGCCGGTCAGTAGTGTCGACCTGATGCGACTGCTGTCCCACCTGCAGCAGCACCTGCCACAGCAGCACAGCGATGAGTACGACCTGCGCGTGAGCCTCGACCAGTTGCTGACCCGCGCCAGCGCCCGCAGTGGCCGTGCACGGGTAGTGGGGCAGGTGGACGATGACGTCATCAACCTGGTTTCCATGCTCTTCGAGTTCATTCTCGACGACCGCACCCTGCCGGATTCGCTCAAGGCCCTTATCGGCCGGATGCAGATTCCCATGCTCAAGGTCGCCCTGCTGGACAAGACCTTCTTCAGCCGTGGCAGCCATCCCGCGCGTCGCCTGCTCAACGAAATCGCCTCTGCTGCCCTGGGTTGGGTGGACCAGGACGATGCCCAGCGCGACAACCTCTACCAGCGTATCGAGCAGGTGGTGCAACGCCTGCTGAATGACTTCGTCGATGATCCGGCGATCTTCTCCGAGCTGCTGGCCGAATTCCTTTCCTACACCGGTGACGAGCGCCGTCGCAGCGAACTGCTGGAGCAGCGCACCCGCGACGCCGAAGAAGGTCGCGCCAAGGCGGAGCTGGCTCGTCGGCGAGTTGAGGAGGCACTCAATCAGCGCCTTCTGGGTCGCACCTTGCCGGAAGTGGTCGTGCGCCTGCTGCAGGAAGCCTGGAGCAAGGTCATGCTGTTGAGCTGCCTCAAGCACGGCGTGGAGTCGTCTGAATGGCAGGCCAGCCAGCAGACCATGGACGACCTGATCTGGAGCGTGGAGCCCCACGAGGCGCCCGAGGCGCGTGCCCGCCTGCTGGAACTGGTGCCGGGTCTGCTCAAGGCCCTGCGCGAAGGACTGGCCAGCGCTGCGTTCGATCCCTTCTCCACCAGTGAATTCTTCAGCCAGTTGGAGGCCTTGCACGTCCAGGCCTTCCAGCGTTTCCGCAAGCCCGAGCCGGTGGAAGTGGTTGCCGACGACGGATTGGAGTCGCCGCCCCTGCTGCTCGACCTGCCGGATGAGGATGAAGCGGAAGATGAGTCTGCGCCGGCCATGGTCGCCGTTGTCGAGGAAATCGTCCTGGCCGCACCTGGTGAAACCCCAGTTCAGGAGCCCGAGGTCAGCCTGGCGGATGACGACGAGGCCCTTGGTTTCGTCGACAACCTGCGGGTCGGCAGTTGGGTCGAATTCCAGGAAGACGAAGAGCACAAGCTGCGTTGCAAGCTGGCAGCGCTGATCAAGCCCACCGGTAAGTACATCTTCGTCAACCGCACTGGCATGAAGGTGCTGGAGAAGACCCGCATGGGACTCGCCGTGGAGTTCCGCCGCCAGGCGATCCGCCTGCTGGACGATGCTCTGCTGTTCGACCGCGCGCTGGAATCGGTGATCGGCAACCTCCGGCGGCTCAAGGGCGCCTAGGGTGCGCAGTGCGCACCAGGCTGATCCGGGTGGGCGCTGTTCTGTGGGGGGCGATTTCAATCGCTATGTCTGCGTCAGCTGTCGCGAGCGATTTACCCTCCGGCCAAGCGCCTTGTAGGAGCTGGCTTGCCAGCGAAACGGGGCCATTCGCTGGCAAGCCAGCTCCTACGGGCAATACAACTGCCTGCAACACCTAATGCAGACATAAGGTGCCGCATCGTCAGGCGCAACCAGGGGGAGGCCCTGAGCCGAGTAGCACGCCGCGGTTTCCGCCTCTCGCTAAAATGGCTCCGCTGCGCCTAAAGTGGGCAGAAGACCAAGGAGCCGACATGCAGCTGGACCTCGCTTCCGGTTGGTGCCAGGGCATCAGCCACTGCCCATCACCCAACTTCAACTGTCGCCCGCAGCGGGAGGTGTCCCTGCTGGTGATTCACAACATCAGCCTGCCACCCGCGCAGTTCGGCACGGGGAAGGTGCAGGAGTTCTTCCAGAATCGCCTTGATCCCGCCGAGCATCCCTATTTCGAGGGCATTCGCGATCTCAAGGTGTCCGCGCATTTCCTGATCGAGCGGGATGGCGCCGTCACCCAGTTCGTTTCCTGCAATGAGCGTGCGTGGCACGCAGGCATTTCCCTGTTCGATGGGCGGGACAACTGCAACGATTTCTCCCTGGGAATAGAACTGGAAGGCACCGATGATCTGCCGTTCACGGAACCTCAGTACGCTGCGCTGATCGCATTGGTGGAGCAGTTACGGCTGGCATTCCCGGCCATCACGCCGGAGCGGATCTGCGGCCACAGCGATATCGCCCCGGGGCGCAAGACCGATCCGGGGCCGGCATTCGATTGGGATCGCCTGCGGGCTGCCTTGAAACCTTAGGAAGAGGAGGAACCCATGTATTTTCTGGTGTTGTTGCTGGTGCTCTGGATCGAGAAGTTCTCCGCCTGGCGTCGGCATATCCAGCAAGACGGCTTCTGGCTGCGCGAACTGGCCAAGGCAGAGACCAATCCGCGTCTGAGCGAGCGCCCTTGGGCGATTCTGGCGCTACTGGTATTGCCTCCCTTGGTGTTGCTGGCACTCCTGCTTCTGGTCTTGGAGCCAGTAGCCTACGGCTGGCTGGCGTTGCCGGTGCACCTGCTGGTGATCATCTACAGCCTTGGGCGCGGAGACGTCCTGGCCGACCTCGGCCCCTTCCGCGATGCCTGGCGGCGTGGTGATACCCAGGCTGCCTATCACGTCGCCGAACGCGACCTCGGCCTGGAGGCGGAGGAGGGCGGCGATCTGTTGCAACAGGTGCAGGGTTACCAGCTCTGGCAAGCCTATGAGGGCTTCTTTGCTGTGATCTTCTGGTATGCGCTGTTGGGTCCCGTGGCGGCCCTGGCCTACCGGCTGTTCGCGCTGGCGGCCGAGAATGCCGCTGCACCCGCACTGCAAGAGCGCGCGGAATCGATCCGCCATGCCTTCGACTGGTTGCCCGTGCGGGTGCTGGCAGCGAGTTTCTCGCTGGTCGGCAATTTCGTCGGAGTCAGCAGGGTGCTGCTGCATGAGTTGCTGAACTGGGACATTTCGGCGCGCCAGTACATCGATCTGGCCGGTCGCGCTGCCGCCGAACTGCCGGAGCCCGTCAGTGGCGATGCCGGTGTGGCAACCCTGGACGCACTCTGGCAACTGCTGGTTCGTGCCGCTGTGCTCTGGTACGCCGGCTTCGCTGTGTGGGCTCTGTTGTTCTGATCCCAGCTCCATCGCCTGCCCGACGCAACCGTCGGGCAGGTCCCGCCCTGCTTAACCTTTAGTTACAGAAACTCCTGCCGATATCGGGTACACAGATGAGCGCGCCAGAATTTTCTGACACAGCTCACAGAAGCGGCTGATTGATATCCGACGGCCGCCTTGCGGAGGGGAGAAGCTGCAAGGCTCTGGCCGAGCGCTGTCAGGTATTCGGAACGCGCCCATAACAATAAATGAGAACAGGAGACGTCTCGTGAAGACCCTGTTGTATCCTGCCATCGCCCTGATGAACCGACTCAGCTTCGGCATGAAGTTCAGTCTGATCAGTGTTCTGTTCTTCCTGCCGATGTTGATCACCAATTTCTATCTGGTGCGCGACTCCTACCGCCAGTTCGTCAGTACCCGCTCTGAGCTGCAGAGCCTGGACCTGCTGGGTGCCAGCCTGAGCGTACGGCGCAATCTCGAAAGCCTCAACGACCTGGTCATGATCAACTCGATGATCGGCCAGTCGGGTCAGGCCGGTGACCTGGAAAAGCGCATTTCCAGTCTCGAACAGGAGGTGCTCGCGACCCTGCAAGGACTCGCGCCGGTGGCTTCCGAGCCTGAGCAGGTAGAGGCCTTCAATACCAAGCGCGACGAGTTGATTGCCGCCCTGCAGGCCGCCAAGGGCGAGACGTCGCTGCAGAGCAAGAGCGCGATGATCGAGAAGCTGCTGGGCAACTCCCAGGTCTTCATGAAATTCGTCTCCGGCCAGGCCGGGCTCAGCCAGGACGACCAGGCTGACGTTCGCCAGATCACCGAACTGATTACCACCACCACGCCGCAAGTCACCATGGCGCTTGGCAAAGGGCGCGCCATTGGCGCCTATTCCCTTGGCCAGGGCTTCCTCAACTCCGCAGCCAGCACGAAGCTGGACGACCTGCTGCTGGACCTGGACAAGCTCAACGCCGAGTATGGCCTGAAGATCGTCGACGCCCTCGACGGCAGCCCGCGCGCGCACCAGGCGCTGGACGCCCTGACCGCCGCGAGCCGCGACACCATCAAGCAGAACGCCACATTGTTCGAGGACAAGGTCATCATGGCCGATACCCTCGACACGCCGTGGCAGCAGTTCTACGACCAGGTCAGTGCCTCACTGGAGAAGACTTACCAGCTCAACGACGGCTCCCTGGGCTTCCTCAAGGCTGAGCTGGAAAGCCGGCTGGCCGGCAAGCGCGTGCAGACCGTGCTGCTGGTGGTGGCGCTGTTGGTGGTGTTCCTCGCCATCGTTTACCTCTACAGCGGCTTCTACGTGTCAACGCGCACAACGCTGAAGAGCTTGGGCAAGGTGATGGATCAGGTTGCCGGCGGCGATATGACCGTGAGCTTCCGGGCTGAAAGCCGTGATGAATTAGGTGAGCTGGGCCAGGTATTTAACGGCACCGTGGCGAAGATCCATGACCTGATCGAACTGGTTGGCCACACCGTGTCTGAAGTGGAGCGCCAGGCTGGCCGCGTGGAGCAGGTTTCGGGTGAAAGCAACATCGCCGTTGCCGGGCAGCGCAGCCAGATCGAACAGGTGGCCACGGCCATGAATCAGATGTCCGCCACCGCACAGGAAGTGGCACGCAGCGCCGCCGCGGCAGTGGACAGCGCCCAGAGCGTCAACCAGGAAACCGTCAGTGGCCGCGCCCTGGTGGAGTCCCAGCTGGGCAGCATCGAGAAACTGGCCAGCGAGATCGACCAGTCGGTGAATGTGATCAACCAGCTGGCTGCGGACAGCGCCTCAATCAGCCGCGTGCTGGAGGTGATCAAGGGCATTGCCGAGCAGACCAACCTGCTGGCCCTGAACGCTGCCATCGAAGCGGCGCGTGCCGGTGAGCAGGGGCGCGGCTTCGCCGTGGTGGCGGACGAGGTACGTACGCTGGCCAAGCGTACCCAGCAGTCCACCGAAGAAATCGAGCAGATGATCGTCAAGCTGCAAGGCGGTGTCGGCGCCGCAGTCAAGGCGATGAATGTCAGCCATCAGATGGCCGACGGCACCGTCAACCAGTCCGGCAAGGTGCAGGCGGCCCTGGAGAACATCCTCGGTGCTGTAGGCATGATCGTCGACCAGAACCAGCAGATCGCCGCTGCCGCTGAACAGCAGACCGCGGTGGCCCACGATATCGACCAGAACATCGTGGAGATCAATCACGCTGGCGAGCGCACCGCCGAAGGGGCGAACCAGACCGAGAAGGCTAGCCGCGAGCTGTCCGGGCAGGTTGCGCAGCTCAAGCAGCTGATTGGTGCGTTCCGGGTCTGAGTGAGATACCGACGGTTCTGTTGCAGGAGCGACTTCAGTCGCGATTGCGGAACAAGACGAGGGCAGCTGCGCTGCCCTTCGCGAATGAATTCGCTCCTACAGGAGCAGAATCGCGCTTCTGTCAGCAAATCTCATATCGACTCCCAGCCAAACACCTCACAGGCATTCCGCGTGCTGGCTTCGGCCAGCTCGTCGGGCGTAACACCGCGAATCTCCGCCAGGGCTACGCAGATGTCTGGCAGGAACTCCGGACTGTTGCGGCCGTAAGGGTGCATGGCGGGGGCCATGTCCGGCGAGTCGGTTTCCAGAACGATGTCTTCCAGTGGCAGCTGTGCCACGACCTTGCGCAGGCGGTTGGCCTGGGGCCAGGTGGGGGCGCCACCGAGACCCAGGCGGAAGCCCAGTTTGCGGTACTCCTTCGCTTCCTCGAGGCTGCCGGCGAAGGCGTGGACGATGCCGGGGCGCTTGAGGCGAAAGCGTTTCAGCGTTGCGATCACCGCCGCATGGCTGCGCCTTACGTGCAGCAGTGGCGGTAGCTCGAATTCCGCCGCCAACGCCAGCTGCGCCTCGAACAGACGCTGCTGGGCATCGCGGTCCAGCTCGGTGACGAAGTAATCCAGACCGATTTCCCCCACTGCGCAGAGCTTGGGATCGTCCGCATGGCGTTCCAGCCACTCACGCAGTTCCAGCACGTGCTCGTCCCGGTGTTGCGCCAGGTAGATCGGATGCAGGCCGAGGGCGGTGTAGAAATCATCTCCCGCGTGGGCCATGTCCCAGACTCGACGCCAGTTCTCACGGAATACGCCGAGCAGTACCTGGCGTCGCACACCCAGAGAGCGGCAGCGCGCCAGTACCTCGTCGCGGTCGGCGTCGAAGTCGGGGAAGTCCAGGTGGTTGTGGGTATCGATCAGCATGGCGCCAGCATATACCGCTCTTTCCCGGTCCGACACGCCCATTTCCGGGGCGTTCGGGTGGCTTTTTTCGGTGCATCCGCTCTGCCCCGGGGCATCGCCAAGGGCTGGGAAAACAAGGCTGAAAACGCTATTGAACACTCGTTCATGCTGGGCTATGGTTGGGCCCACTCGCCGGTTCGCCGATGCAGTCCCGTGACCCGGATTCCACCCTTAGCAATGGGGCCCGAACATGCGTTTCGCTTCGCTTGTGGAGAGAATGGCAGGGCCAGGCACCGCCGCCTGGGATATTCACTACGCGGCCACCGCCGCTCAACGTGCAGGCGAGGACGTCATCGTTCTCAGCATTGGCGACCCGGATTTCGCCACGCCAGAACCCATCACTACAGCTGCCATCCAGGCCTTGCAGGCCGGTGACACCCATTACTGTGACGTCGCCGGCCGCCCCGAGCTGCGCCAGGCCATCGCCGATCTGCACGGTCGCCTGACCGGCCGACCGGTGTCGGCAGACAGCGCGATCCTCGTGGCCGGCGCACAGAACGGACTCTATGCCGCGGCCATGTGCCTGCTGGAAGCCGGTGATGAAGTCATCGTCTTCGATCCGGTCTACGTCACCTACGAAGCTACGTTGAAGGCTACCGGGGCTACCCTGGTGCGGGTTCCGTGTCCGGCGGAGGGCGGTTTCCGGCCTGACCTCGACGCCTTGCGCTCAGCCATGAGTGAACGTACCCGCGCGATCTTCTTCGCCAACCCCAACAATCCGACCGGCGTGGTGCTCAATACCGAGGAAATGCAGGCTATCGCCGAACTGGCGCAGCAGCATGACCTGTGGGTCGTTGTGGATGAGGTCTACGAGAGCCTGACCTTCGAACAGCCGCACCAATACTTCGCCACTTTGCCGGGCATGCACGAGCGCACCGTGAGCATCGGCAGCCTGTCCAAATCCCACGCCATGACCGGCTGGCGTACCGGCTGGGTGGTCGCTGCCCCCGAGTTGGTGGCGCACATCGAGAACCTGGCGCTGAACGTGCTGTATGGACTTCCTGGCTTCGTGCAGGAGGCGGCGTTGACCGCCGTGCGCGCCTACGACCAGGTGACTGGGGAAATGCGCGAGCTCTATCGGCGTCGTCGCGACCTGGTGGTCGATGCGTTGCAGCAATGCGCGCCGCTCAAGGTGCTGAAGCCCGAAGCGGGCATGTTCGTCCTGCTCGATGTTCGCGCCAGTGGCCTCAGTTCCCTGGACTTTGCCTGGAGACTGTTCCGCGAAACCGGCGTCTCGGTTCTGGACGCTGCGGCCTTCGGTCCATCCGCCGCCGGCTTCGTGCGACTGTCCTATAGCCTGGGTGAAGCCCAGCTAGCCGATGCGTGCGCACGCATCCGCCGCTTTGCCTCCACCCTGGGGACTGGTTCGATCATCGAGGTGCGCTCGGCCGCTTCTGTCGATATCCAGTCTGCGAAAGTGGAGCGGCCAAAAATGGTGGAGGTGGATTCGATCCACAAGCGCTTTGGCCAGTTCGAGGTGCTCAAGGGCGTTTCGCTGACCGCCCGGGAGGGCGGCGTGGTGTCCCTGATTGGCGCCAGCGGCTCGGGCAAGAGCACCTTGCTGCGCTGCATCAACATGCTGGAAATTCCCAACCAGGGGACTGTCACGGTAGATGGCGAGAGCATTCGTCTCACTACCAGTCGAATCGGCGAACCGATGGTGGCAGACCAGAAGCAACTGACCCGGATTCGCTCCCGCCTCGGCATGGTGTTCCAGAGCTTCAACCTCTGGCCCCACCGCACTGTGCTGGAGAACCTGATCGAAGCGCCTATCCAGGTGCTGCGGGAAAGCCGCGCCGAAGCCATCGAGCGGGCCGAGGCACTGCTGGAGCGGGTGGGGCTCGCCGCCAAGCGCCACGAGTATCCATCTTTCCTGTCCGGTGGCCAGCAGCAGCGTGTGGCGATTGCCCGTGCGCTGGCGGTTGAACCCAAGGTCATGCTGTTCGACGAGCCCACTTCGGCGCTGGACCCGGAACTGGTGGGGGAAGTGCTGCGGGTGATCCGTTCTCTGGCGGAAGAGGGTCGCACCATGATCCTGGTGACCCACGAAATGGCCTTCGCTCGTGACGTTTCCAGCCACGTCGCCTTCCTCCACCAGGGGCGTATCGAAGAGGAAGGGTCTCCGCAGGAGGTTTTCCTGAGACCGCGCAGCGAGCGCTGCCGACAGTTCGTCACAGCCCACCAGAATCGCTGATTCCGGCCGCCGGGCGCGGCCAGCTCGACAAGCTCTAACCACAACAACATCAAGCAGGGCAGAAACCATGAAGAAGTCTCAACTGGCACGTTGGATGGCGGGTGCGGTAATGCTCATGGCTGGCGCGGCGGGCGCGCAGGCCGAAACCCTGAGGTTCGCGATGGCGGCGGAACCGTATCCACCGTTTTCCAGCAAGCAGCCCGACGGCCAGTGGGCAGGCTTCGAACCGGACCTGATCCGCGCCCTCTGCGCGCAGATGCAGGCCCAGTGCGAGATCGACGAGGTGGCCTGGGATGGCCTGATTCCAGCCCTGATGGCGAAGAAGGTGGATGTGATCTTCAACTCCATGTCCGTCACTGAGGAGCGCGAGAAGCAGATCGCCTTCAGCCGCGCCTACTACGACACCCCGGTTGCAGTGGCCGCGCCTGCTGCGCTGGACGTCACCGTCAGTCCCGAAGGTCTGAAAGGAAAGGTGGTCGGCGTGCAGCTCTCCACTGTCAGCTCCAACTACCTGAAGCAGCACTACGAAGGCATCGCCGACGTGCGCTACTACGACACCCAGGATTCGGTGAACGCCGATCTGGTGGCAGGACGTATCGACCTGATGATGGCCGACGGGATCGCCGTCAGCGCCTTCGTCAAATCTCCCGATGCCCAGGCTGCCGGAATCGAGAACAAGGGCGAGGTGCCCTACGATCCGTTGTTCGGTCGCGGCGTGGGGGCCGGCCTGCGCAAGGACGACGTCGCCCTCAAGGCGAAGCTCGACGAAGCCATCGGCAAGCTGCTGGCCAGTGAGGACTACAAGACGATCTCCGCCAAGTACTTCGACGTCAGCGTCGCGCCGAAGCAGTGACCTCCGGAGCCATCCCGGCCCTGCCGGGGTGGCGCATTTCCGCCTCGATGAGGGCCTGCAATGCAGTCTTACTTTGAACTGGTCGGCTTCGGTGCCCAGGGTTGGGGACCGGCGCTGCTCAAAGGGTTGTGGGTAACCCTGCAGATTTCCGTCGGCGCCTTCCTGGTGGGCATGCTGATCGGCCTGGCGGTTGCCATGGGCAAGCTCAACGGCCCGCGCCCAGTCGCGCAGCTGATGCGTGGCTACACCACCCTTTGCCGCGCAATACCCGAGCTGCTGCTGATTCTGCTCCTCTACTACGTGGGGTCGATGGGGCTCAACCAGCTGTTCGCCTGGCTCGGCTACGGCGACCTCAAACTCAACGGCACCGTGGTGGCCATCGCTGTGCTCGGACTGGTGCAGGGTGCTTATGCCTCGGAGATCTTCCGGGGGGCCATCCAGGCTATTCCCCATGGGCAGATCGAGGCTGCACGGGCCTTCGGCTTGAGCGGGTTCGGCCTGTTCCGCCGGGTGACCTTGCCGATCATGGCGCCCAATGCGCTGGCCGGCATGGCCAACCTCTGGGTCAACCTGATCAAGGACAGTGCCCTTATCAGCGTCGTCGGCACCAACGAACTGCTTTTCACGGCCAAGCAGGCGGCCGGCTCGACTCGCCACTACCTGACCTTCTACCTCACCGCCGCAGCCTTCTATTACCTGCTGACGGTGCTCTCCAACCTGTTTTCCGGCTGGCTCGAACGGCGCTTCCGCCGCTGGACCCCGTCGGTGTGAGCGAGGGCGTGTGATGACCGCTACCTGGATATTCGACTACGGCAAACTGCTGCTCAGCGGCCTTGGCACCACCTTGCTCATCCTCGTCATCTCCGCGGGGCTGGGCTTTGTCCTGGCGCTGTTGGTGGCGTTGGCGCGGATGTCGCGCAATCCGTTGCTGGCGGGGACGAGCCTTGCCTACACCAGCGTGATTCGCGGGACGCCGCTACTGGTGCAGATCTACATCTTCTACTACGGACTGGGCAGCCTGTTTGCCCAGTTCCCGTTGATTCGTGGCAGCTTCCTCTGGCCCTACCTGCGTGATGGCTTCTGGTACATCGTCTTCGCTCTTGTGCTCTCGGTGGGAGCCTATGTCGGCGAAGTCATTCGTGGCGGCATGAAGTCCGTGCCCAGGGGCGAACTGGAGGCCGCGGCGGCTTTCGGCATGCGCCAGCGCTTGGTGCTGTTCCGGGTCTGGCTGCCCAGGGCAATTCGCCTGTTGCTACCGACCCTGGCCGGCGAAACGGTGATGCTGCTCAAGTCCACCGCCCTGGCCTCCACCGTTGCCGTGGTTGATCTGCTGGGGGCCGCCAACGTGGTGCGTGCCCAGACCTTCCAGATCTACCAGCCGCTGTTGCTTGTCGCGGGTATCTACGTCTGCCTGACGTTCATGATCGAGACCGGGTTTGGCCTGGCGGAGCGACGAAGCATGTTTCGTCGGGCGAATTAAGGAAATGGGGGAGCGAACTCATTCGCGAATCGTCCCGAACGGGCGACCGCGTTTGCGATAGGGCAGGCCTGTGGCTTGCCTCGCGAATGAATTCGCTCCTACAGATTCTCCATGCCGCTCAGGCATAGGCCCCGCGTCGCAGGCTGTCGACCCAGCGGCGGCTGATCTCAAGGCCTTCTTCGGCGCTGAAGTTGGCGGGATTGAGGCACCACTCCAGCCATAGGCCATCGAGCATGGCAGAGAGGCCGATGGCCGCCAGGCGCGGCTTGGCGATGGAAAAGCCTTCTTCGCGGGCCAACTCGGAGAGCAGTTTTTCCAGCAGTACCAGCGAGCCGCCGTAGGTGCGTTCGTGGGCTTCGTTCACTTGCGGGGAATGGCGGATCAGGCTCCAGAACACAACCCAGGGGCTGAGCAGGTCGGGGTCCAGGGTGACCGGCGAGAAGTAGCCGGTCAGGAAGGCTTCGAGACGCGCGGCAGGTTTCGGGCCGGCTGCGTCGATGCGAGCCACCAGGGCCTGGTTGACCTCGCTGGCGAGGGTCTCGTAGGCCTGCGCGACCAGCGCATCGATGCTGCCGAAATAGTGATTGATCAGGCCAACGGCGACGTTGGCCTCCTTGGCGATGCGGCGCACCGAAATACCGGCGTGGCCCTCGGCAACCAGGCAGCGCAGGGCGGCGCGCACCAGATGCTCGCGGCGCTCGTCGGGGTTGGTGCGTGGCTGTCTTTCGCGGGGCGTATCCAAGGGGCGATTTCCTTCGCTCGATGGGCCGGGATAGTACCGCCTGGCCCGGCGACAAACCAACCGTCCGGACTCGTCCGGCGGCCCAGAGGAGGTAGGACATGATCGAAGATGTCTCCCTGAATATTCCAGGGGATTCCGGCGCACGCCTGCGGGTGCCGGCATGGCGCCTGGACAGCGGCAAGCCGGGCCCCAGGGTCCACTTGCAGGCTGGGGTCCATGCCGACGAGATCGCCGGCATGCTGGTGCTGCACAAACTCTTGCCGCGCCTGGTCCAGGCTGCTGAAAACGGTCTGTTGTACGGCTGCGTGACCGTGGTGCCCCAAGCCAATCCCCTAGGCATCGGCCAGTTTCGTCATGGGCGCATCCTGGGTCGGGTGCACGAGTCCAGCAGTCGTAATTTCAATCGCGGCTTCATCGCATCAGCGACGCAGGCCCGGCCAGTTGGCAACCTGGCGGTCTGGCAGAAGGCATTGGCCGGGCTCGCGGCCGATGCCGACATCGTCCTGGACCTGCACACGGACGACGAAGCGTTGCAATACGTCTACCTGCACCAGTGCTTCTGGCCAGCAGGGCAGGACCTTGCAGCAGCCCTTGGGGCCGAGGTGGCGATCATCTGGGAGGGAGACGGAGATGGCGCCTTCGAGGAGGTGGTGATTGCGCCCTGGCTTGCGGAGGGGCGTGTCGAGGGGCGGCTAGTGTCCACCGTCGAGTTGCGCGGGCAGGGGGATGTCAGTGACGCCCTGGCTCAGCAGGATGCCGACGGCCTCTATACCTTCCTCTGTGGCCGCGGCGTTGTCGCCGAGCCGGCGCAATTACCGGTATGGCAGGGTACGGCAGTGCCTATCGGGCATATGGAAACCGTGTTCGCGCCGACCGCCGGGGTGCTGGTTTTCGAGCGGGAGCTTGGTGATGCGGTGCAGGCCGGTGAGTGCTTCGCGCGTGTCATCGCCATTCCTGGCGACCCGTCCAGCGAACACCGGCTGCTGGCGCCCCAGGCGGGCCTGATGGTCACCCGCTATCGCGACCGGCTGGTCCCTGAGGGCGCGATAGTGGCCAAGTTCACCGGTTTACTGCCGTCGAGCACCTGGACCTCAGGCCCCCTCGACCCGTAACAGCCCTGTCGTAGGAGCCAGCTCGCTGGCGAAAGAGGGACTCCGGTTCGCGAGCAAGCTCGCTCCTACAGGGGCGCGCTTGCTCGGATGTAGGAGCCAGCTCGCTGGCGAATGGCGTAGGTGAGGTTCGCGAGCAAGCTCGCTCCTACAGGGGCGCGCTTGCTCGGATGTAGG